>NZ_CP046120.1:1871109-2195646 GCF_009707465.1 Novosphingobium sp. Gsoil 351 | reverse complement strand
CGACAGGGGGCGAAGAATCACCAGGGATTGCAAGTCCTCGCGCGCACCGCCGCCAAGAAGAAAAAGCAGCACTACGTAGCCGGCCAACATCCAGTAACGAACGCCATGGCGGTCCAAAGTCTTCAGGAGATGTCGCACAGCTATCCGGTTCAGCGTGTCATATGAGTTCGCCCGAAGGCGATTTGTGCGCGCGCCTTTAGCAGGTTTGCCCGCAGCCGCAATCGCGGGCCCATGCGGGCAGTCTGTCGTTTAGCCGGCAATGCGCGCATCCGCCGGAACCTGCGTAGTCGGGGCCTGGCTAGGCACATATTCAGGGACAAGGCGATGAAGCTCTTCACGGAGCCGAACGGGATCGTGAGCGTCGAGCGCGGCTTGGATCTTGTCGAGGTGCTCCTCGAGCCTGCTAAAGGGAACCATCGCTTCGTTCGCCTTCATGATCCGCGAATGGATTGTCGGCTCCGGATTGTCGCCGATCAGCAGCTCTTCGTAGAGCTTCTCTCCCGGCCGCAGGCCCACCTCGGCGATTTCGATGTCGCCGTCGGGATTGGCCCTGTCTCGTACCGTGAGGCCCGATAGTTCGATCATCCGCCGCGCGAGCTCGAGGATTTTCACCGGTTCGCCCATGTCGAGCACGAAGACTTCGCCGCCCTGGGCCATCGCGCCAGCCTGAATGACGAGTTGCGCGGCCTCGGGAATCGTCATGAAATAGCGCGTCATCTCGGCGTGCGTCACGGTTACCGGTCCGCCAGCGCGGATCTGCCTGCGAAACAGCGGCACAACCGAACCGCTTGAGCCCAGCACGTTGCCAAACCGTACCATCGAGAACTTGGTACCGGATCCGCGCCTGACCTGAGCGGCAAGCGCCTGTAGGACGAGTTCGGCGACGCGCTTGGACGCGCCCATGACGTTGGTCGGCCGCACCGCCTTGTCTGTGCTGATCAGCACGAAGTCACCCACCCCGGCGTCGATCGCCGCGCGAGCCATGGTCAGAGTCCCGAAGGTATTGTTGCGGACACCCTCGCCGGGATTGTGCTCAACAAGGGGCACGTGCTTGTAGGCAGCGGCGTGGTAGATCGTCTCGGGCCGCCAAGTTTTGAGCACGCGCTCCATTCTCTCGGTGTCGCCAATCGAGGCCAGGATCGCCGTCACGCGCACACTTGACCCCGACACCCGGCGACGCTGCTCGAGCTCGGCTTCGATCGCGTAGAGATTGTATTCGCTGGAATCGACGAGGATCAGCGCGCTTGGCCCGAGATTGAGTATCTGACGGCACAATTCGCTGCCGATGGACCCTCCCGCGCCTGTCACCAGCACCCGCTTGCCGGCGACGTTGCGTCCCAGCAGAAGTCCGTTGGGCGGAACCGGATCACGCCATAGTAGATCCTCGATGTCGAGTTCGCGCAGATCGTTGATCGTCACTCGCCCGCGGGCGAGGTCGGTGACTCCGGGCAGTGTGTGGAGCGCCGCTGACGTACCCAGAAGCCCCTCGATGATCTCGTTTCGGCGGCGCCTCGACGCCGACGGGATCGCCAGCAGGAGATCGGCGATGTCGAGCTGTTCGATCAGCGCGGCAAGGCGATCCCCGGGATATACGGGCTTGCCATTGACGACATGGCCGTGAAACGAGGTGTCGTCATCGACGAAACCGACCACCTGCATCTCAGGCGAGTTTGCCAGCGCGGCAGCCAGCTGTCGTCCGGCGCCCCCAGCGCCGTAGATCAGAGCGCGTCGGCGCTGACCCGCGCGCGGTCGGCCGTGGAACACGCCGAGAGTGTAGCCGGCAAGCGCCCGCAGCCCGACGAGCAGCGCGCAGAAGATGATTGGCTGGATGAGACCTACGGTGCGCGGGATCGTTTCGATCCCGATGAAGGTGAAGAGGGTGGCGTAAGCCGCACCGTAAACCGCGCAGGCCTGGACCACCGAAGCGATGCCGGCGGCGCCGACATGGCGGAAGATCGCCCTGTAGAGACCGAAAATGGCGAACAGTGGCAGCGCCAGCGTAACTGCCAATAGGTAGGAGAGAGCCTGCGCGTCGGCCGGATAAATCCATGACCCCAGCCGAAGGTAATAGCTTATCGCGACGCTCGCCAAACACAGGAATGCGTCGAACGTGATTGCCGTGATCTGCTTCTGCAGCCGCGGCATCGCCAGCACGCGCTCTAGCAGGGGCTGGGGAATTCTCAGTTCAATCGGGGCCATCAGGGTGTCCGAGCGCATGCAGGGAGCGGCGATAATCTCGTTGCCGGCCGATCTACGACCCGCACCGCCATCGCGGTTGGCCGCCCTGTGCACGAACCCGCTGCCACTGTCGAGGGCTGCGTCGAGCTACGCTACTGCGCTCCGCGCATTAAGCCTCTGCAGAGCTTGCCTTTTCAATGGCGCTCGGTGCGTTCGGGCATTTCCTACATTGACCCGGGCTGGCTTCGCTATAACGGGACGCAACGCGCCAGGCGCGTGCTCAGGAGTCCTTGGGAAATGACATCAAGCATGTTTCGCGCCGCGTTGGCTTTGGTCGCCGCAGCGGCCTGCGGTTTGACGACGGCTTGCTACGGCCCGAGCGGCGGCCGCCTCGGCTCCGCCGGCGGCGTGCAGGTGTTCGAAGGCAACGAGCTTCCCGCCCCCCAACGCTCAGACGTCGTTGGGGTCAGTCGTCCCTATCTGATTGGCCCGTTCGACAAGCTCGAGATCGATGTCTTCGGGATCGAAGGGATGACCCGGCGCGAGGTCTCGGCCGACGCTGCGGGGCGCATCTCATTCCCCATCGCTGGCGTGATCGACGCGTCGGGCATGACCCCACGAGAGCTCGAGGTTGAGCTCGTCCGGCGCTTGCGGGCGGGCCACATCCGCAATCCCGAGGTGACGGTCAACCTCAAGGAGACCGTAGGGCAAATGGTCACCGTGGACGGCCAGGTGAAGCAGCCGGGGGTGTATCCAGTCATAGGGCGCATGACCTTGACCCGCGCGATCGCCACCGCCCGCGGCCTCGACGAGTTTGCCAAGATCGACGACGTCGTGGTGATGCGCAACGTCGGGGGCCAGCGCCTCGCCGCGCTTTACAACCTCGCGGCAATCCGTCGCGCCAACTATCCGGACCCAGACATCTATCCCAACGACGTGGTCATCGTCGGCGATAGCAAGACGCGCCGCCTCATCAAGGACGCCACCCAGCTCGCGCCGCTCATTACGACGCCGTTGATCATCGCGCTGCAAAACAACGGCAACTGAAACAGGCGACGTGGTCGAAGAGGTTCACCCCGCCGCGAGCAGTTCGACGATTCGACCCGCCGCACGGCCGTCACCGAACGGGTTGTGCGCCCGAGCCATCGCCGCGTAGGCCGCCTCATCGTCAAGCAGGCGAAAGGTTTCGGCGACGATCCGTCCCGGATCAGTTCCGACCAGACGCGCGGTCCCGGCCTCGATTCCTTCGGGACGCTCGGTGGTCTCGCGCATGACCAGCACCGGCTTGCCCAAGGCCGGCGCCTCTTCTTGTACCCCGCCGCTGTCGGTGAGCAGGAGCGTGGAGATTGCCATCAGCCGCGCAAAATGCGGGTAGTCGAGCGGCTCGATCAGCGCGATATTGTCGAGCCCGGCGAGTTCGGCGTGCATCACCCCACGCACGTTCGGGTTCAGGTGGACCGGAAAGATTACCGCCACGTCCGCGCGGGCGGCGATCCGCCTCACCGCGGTCGCAATCGCTCGCATGCCCTGTCCGAAGTTCTCGCGGCGATGGCTGGTCATGCCGACGATCCGCTTGCCGGCGAACCGCGCTTCGAGATCCGCAAGGCCTGACACTAGCCCACGCTCCACCTCGCTCCGGGCGACAATCCAGTGGAGCGCGTCGATTACGGTATTACCGGTGACGTGGACGGTCTGCGGATCGACGTTCTCGCGCAGCAATGCCTGCGCGGCGGTTTCGGTGGGCGCGGCATGGAGGGTGGCAATGCTTCCGATGATCTTGCGGTTGACCTCCTCCGGCCAGGGATGGTGAATATTGCCGCTGCGCAGACCGGCCTCGACGTGACCGACCGGAATCTTGCGGTAGTACGCGGACAGCGCCCCGGCCATCGCCGTCGCTGTGTCTCCCTGAACCACTACCCAATCCGGTCTTTCGGCATCCATCACCCTGCCCAGCCCAGTCAGTAAGGCGGCCGTAAGTGCGTTGAGCGACTGATCGGGACGCATCAGATCAAGGTCGTGATCGGGCTCGATTCCGGCAATGGCGAGCACTTGGTCGAGCATTGCGCGATGCTGGGCCGACACGCACACCTTCGAGACGAAGCGGGGATCGGCCTCCAACGCGTGAATCAGCGGGAACAGCTTGATGGCCTCGGGGCGGGTGCCGAATATGGTAAGTATTTTCATGCTCATGGTGCAGTGCGCCTAGCAGGAATTCTTGGTTGTGCCAGTCGCCGCTCAGGCTGACTTGGTTTCCTACAGCAGGCTCAGCCCATTGCTGTTGCGCGATTTTCGCAGCTTTCGCGCTCAAAAGCGCAGCCCTCCGGCCCCGATACTGCTTTTTGAGGCTCGCTTTGCCCCGGCGAATAGCGCCACGCGGACAATGGCGATAAAGCGCGACTAAGTTCAGCATGCCGCTCGCGACGGAGCTGGCGTACGACTGGTAACCTGGGGATCGAGCCCCGACGGCGCTGGTTGCGTCGGGCGACACTTTGGCCGATCTCAAGGGAGCGATCCGGCTGGACGCGTAGGAGGCGGCTATTGCGCAAGGTTTTGGTAACTGGCTCGGCCGGGTTCATCGGCTTTCACCTGTCGCAACTGTTGTTGCGCGAAGGCTTCGCCGTGGTCGGCTACGACGGGATGACCGACTACTACGACGTGCAGATAAAGCAGCGGCGGCACCAGATGCTACTGCAGAACCAGCATTTTTCAGCCGAGATCGCAATGTTGGATGATTTGGAGCGGCTTCGCGCGCTGGCGCTGCGCGAACGACCCGACACGATCGTCCACCTCGCCGCGCAAGCGGGAGTGCGCTACAGCCTTGAGAACCCGCGCGCATATGTGGACGCCAACATTGTAGGCACATTCAATGTGTTGGAATGCGCGCGCGAGCTTGGTGTTGAGCACCTGCTGATGGCGTCGACCAGTTCGGTCTACGGCGCCAACCGGGTCTTGCCGTTCGCAGAGCATCACAAGGCCGACACGCCACTGACGCTTTACGCTGCAACCAAACAGGCGACCGAGGCAATGGCGCACTCCTATGCGCACCTATGGGATCTGCCTACGACTATGTTCCGTTTCTTCACGGTTTACGGGCCCTGGGGGCGCCCAGACATGGCGCTGTTCAAGTTCACCCGCGGCATCCTACGCGGCGAGCCGATCGATATCTACAATAACGGCGAGATGTGGCGTGATTTCACTTACGTGACCGACCTCGTGCGCGGCATTCGCCTCTTGATCGACGCGGTTCCGCTGCGCTTTGGGACTCCCGAGGCGATTCCCCAATGGGACAGCCTCTCGCCCGTAGCGCCGTTCCGTGTGGTCAACATCGGCAACAGCGACAAGATACGACTCGGAGATTTCGTCTCAGCGATCGAGGACGAATGTGGCCATCTCGCGATCCGCAACTACATGGACATGCAGAAGGGCGACGTGGAAGCAACGTGGGCTGATGCTACACTGCTGGAGAGGCTAACCGGATATCGCCCGCAAACCGACGTGCGAGAAGGCATCCGCAAGTTCGTCGCGTGGTACCGCGACTATTACGGCGAATAGGCCGGCTCAGCTCGCGAGGCGCAGGCGCAGGGCGGACGCTGCCTGCCCAAGGTCGTTCCAGATTCCCCGCGTGTCGTAGAGCTGGGCGTGGCGACGCTCGTCGAGTGGCACGGCGCGGAACACCTCGTGATCGACCAGGAGGATCAACACGCCACAAGTCTCTAGCGCGGTGTCAAGATCGACCAGCGCAGCCCCAGTCTCCGCGAACTCGCTCGGAAGAGTCGTCGCGAAGGGCTCCACCACCTTGACCCGCTTGCCAAAGCGACGGGCGAGGCTGGCGGCAACGAAGCGCGCCGGGCTCTCGCGGAGGTCGTCGATGTTGGCCTTGAAGGCGAGGCCGAGGCACCCGACCTGTTGTGTGGGTGCAGATTCGACCAGCGCGATTGCGCGGGCGAGCACGTGGCGCATTTTGGCGTCGTTCACTTCGCGCGCAGTGCGGATGAGCCGAGCCTGCTCGGGAGCGCCGTGGACGATGAACCACGGATCGACTGCGATGCAGTGTCCGCCAACGCCCGGTCCCGGCTGGAGGATGTTTACCCGCGGATGACGGTTTGCGAGGCGGATCACCTCCCACACGTCGAGACCCATTTCGTCCGCGATCATCGACAGCTCGTTGGCGAAGGCGATGTTGACGTCGCGGTAGGCATTCTCGACCAGTTTAGTCATTTCTGCACTTCGTGCATCAGTGGTCAGGCACTCGCCGCGGACGAAGCGCTTGTAGAATGCCAGCGCTTTGCGAGCGCAACGAGGCGTGATCCCGCCGATCGAGCGGTCGTTGTGTGTTAGCTCCACAAGAATGCGTCCCGGGAGGACGCGCTCCGGGCAATACGCGATTGATACGTCGGCCGACTCGGCCGTGCTTCCCGGCAACTTGAGATCAGGGCGCAGGCCGGCGATCAAGTCGCGAACCTGTTCAGTGGTGCCCACTGGCGACGTGGATTCGAGGATGATCAGATTGCCGCGTTTGAGGACTGCAGCGATTTCGGTGGCGGCCGCGAGCACTAAAGAGAGGCCGGGCTTATGGTCCTCGTCCTTGGCGAATGGCGTCGGCACCGCGACGACAAAAACGTCGCTCGGTTCGATACGGGTGCTGGCACGCAGCAAGCCACGCTGGACGACGCCGTGGACCAGCCCGTCCAAATCAACCTCCTCGATGTGGATTTCGCCACGGTTGATCGTGTCGACTACAGATTGCGAAACATCGAAGCCGAGCACGGGGCAGCCCGCGCCCGCGATGATAGCTGCCGTGGGCAGCCCGATGTAGCCAAGGCCAACCACGCAGACAGTAGGTTTGATGTCGCCGAGCATGGCTCGCCAGATGGCAGTGTGCGGTGAAGATTTGGGTAACGATGCTCAGCAATTCGGACGGCCTTTGCTTTGTGCCACGAACCCCGAGATCCGTTGTTCCGCTTGCCTGTCCCACACGGGTTCTGGTCGCGCGCCATTGCGAAATATCCTGCCCATCGTCGAGCAAGCGCAGAGTTTCCGCTACGATTCGGTTCGCATTTGTGCCGGCCAACGGCGTCGTTCCTTCCTTCACGCCCTACCGTCGCTCCGTAGTCTCGCGCATTACCAGAAGCGACTTACCGCGCGCGGGTGCGTAATCCTGCACCGGCCGCTATCGGTCGCCATCAGCGAGCCGAGGGCGATAAGTCGGGCAAAGTGCCGATGGTCGAGGGGTTTGACCAGCGCAACGCTGTCAAAGCCCACCAACTCGGCTTCCATCACTGCGCGGACGTGTGGGGTTGAGGTGGACTGGGAAAACAACTGCCACGTCGAGCCGAGCGGCGATCCGCTTTCCCGGGTCAGCGATAGCGCGCCTGCCTTCCCCAGAGTTTTCGCGACTGTGGCTGGTCAGGCCGATGATCCGTGTGCCGTAAAAGCGTGCCTCGAGCTCGGCAAAACCAGTGACGAGAGCCGGACCGGTTTTGCCTTTGGCAACGATCCAGTGCATTGTGTCGATCACCGAGTTGCCAGAGACGTGCACGCTTGCGGGCGCGATGTTCTTGGCGCTAAGCGCGGCCGCGGCGGTCTTGGTCGGGGCCAGTGCAGCTCAGCAATCGTGCCGATATCTTGCGGGTGACCTCATCGGGCCACGGCGGGTGGATTGGGCCGCTGCGTAGCCTCGCCTCCACATGAGCGACCGAAATTTTGCGAGAAAAGGCCGATAGTGCGCACGCCATGGCCGTCGCGACGTCACCCTGGATCACAACCCAATCGGGGTTCTCGGCGTCCATCACCCTGCCCAGGCCGGTCAGCAGCGTCGCGGTGGAGCACGTCGAGCGTCTGATCGGGGCGCAACAGGTCGAGATCGTGCACGGGCATGATCCGGCGATATCCAGAACCTGATCGAGCATCGCGCGATGCTGCGCCGAAACACACGCGAACGAAATGAACCGAGGATCGTCAGTCAGCGCATGGAGCAGCGGAAAGAGTTTGATTGCCTCGGGCCGGGTCCCGAAGACGGTCAGGATCTTACGGGCGGCCATCGCCGCACGCTTAGGAGAGAGACCGAAGCGCCGCAATCCGCTGGCCACAGTGCTTCAAGGTCGAACTCGGCATCCGCAAAAGAACCGGCGAGTCATTGCGGACCCGCCGGCTCGTGTGGTTGCGGGCGTGTGGAGCAGCTCTGATCAGGGGCTGTCGGGAGAATCGTCTTCCTGCGCTAAAATCGCGGCGATGATCCCCGCAACGATAATAACCGCAAGGATCAATCCTCCGCCTTCGCCGCCACCGATTTCGCTGGCATCTCCGGAAATTGGAGCGGCGGCGCGGAACGGTGCGGTCTGGGCAGTCGCGACTGGCGCGGCAACAAGAGAAAACGCCAAGAGCGCGCTAGTAACCAACTTCTTCATAAACCTAACTCCTGAATCTGAAAATAGAGTGCGAGTGACTCGCAGAGTTCAGGGGCTGTCTGGCGAATCGTTGCCATCGACCAGCAGGTAGATCGCGCCGCCGAGAACAGCCGCGAGCACCAGAATCACGCTGAGCGGAAGGCCCTCGCCAGACATTTCGCTGGCATTTTCAATTGGTGCAGCAGCCCGCACCGGCGCGGCGGCGTGAGCCCCTGTTCCCGCGACCAGAAAAGCCGCAGCGGCGGCGGTGAGAAGTTTCCTCATGATTGCTCCTAAAAACGATTCCGGGTGCACCTAGCCGGGCTCAGGACATCGCCTTAGCCTGGCGTACGCAATACGTTTGGTTGCTCAATAGGTTACCGGGGTTTTGCAAAATGCGCTCAAGCGTTTTCTGAGCGCGGTCGGTCGAACGCCGCCGCTTGGCGCCCACCCAAACCAGAAAGTTCAGGGGCTAGTTGCCAGGCGCAGGGAGGGGCGCGACGGTGCCGGGAGTTTCGGCATCGCGCTCGGCCTTGATCTTGGCGTCGTATTCCTTTTCGAGCTGCTCCACCCGAGCCTGGGTGGCGGCGGCATCGGCGTCGATGGTCGACAGGCGCTTGGCGCGTTCGGCTTCGATCAGGGCACCGAAGCGGGTGTCGCTACCCTGGCGCTTCTCGGCGTAGGCGGTGTCGATCAGCTTGGCCATGCACCCTGTCGCCCCGCCCGAACCGACGGGCGAACAGCTCGAAATGCCTTGGGCGCCGACGGTCTCGTATGCCTGCACTCGGTCTGTCCACGCCTCATTCTTGGGCGAGAGCGGGTCGCCCCGCAGCGGTTCGGGAATGCGATATCGTTCGGATTCGCCCTTGCGCGCGCAAACAGTGATCTGATCCGCGCTCGATTGTGGGCAGGGGTCGTCGCCATAGACGATCAACTGATTCACCTTCTCGCCATCGGCTTGCGCCAGCGCGGGGCCGGGCGCGACAAGCAACGCAAACGAGCTGAGGGCGAAGAGGGCGGCGGTCCTGATCATCGAGCTGTTCCTGCTGGTTTGGCCAAAGGATTAGCGCCTCGCGGCGGTGAATGCATCATGAAGCGAGCGAGTGCGCCCAATGTTCCGCTCAGATGCGCTCCGAGAGCCGAATCGCCATCCGGCACCCGAGCCGTATCACCCCCGAAAGCAGCGGATAGGCGGGCGCCCGCTCCGCCCCTGATGCGATGGCGGTGGCGTGATGCTCGCGCTCGTCGTCGCGGAATTCGGCGATCATCGCAGACAGCTCGGGATCCTCGTCGCCCAGTTGGTCAAGCTGGTCTGAATAGTGCCGATCGATCTCGGTTTCGATCGCGGCAGTGCACGCCATTGCCGCCTCCGGCCCGATCAGCGCGCTCGCCGCGCCAAGCGCATAACCAGCCGCGCTCCATAGCGGCTGGAGCGCAGTCGGACGCACCCCGCGGCTCGCGATGAGCGCGTCGAAGCGCGCGCGATGTTCCGCCTCTTGCGTGGCCATCGTTGCGATTTCGGCAGCGTGCGGCGCGCGATCGCCCATCACCGCGAGCTGGCCCGCGTAGATTCGCGTCGCGCCGTATTCGCCAGCCTGATCGACCCGCAGCATTCGCGACGATTTGCTCATCTGACGGCCTTACGCGAACGACGGCGGATCAGGAACAGGATCGCGATCCCCGCCGCCGTCGAAATCAGGAAATTGAACCCGGCGAGCGAAACGCCACCCAGGGTCCACGGCGCGACATCGCAGCGCACGATCGGCGCGGCCATGATCGACGCGAGCGGGTCGCCGCCCGCCGCGGCATTGGCGGTGCAGGCGGTGACGCCTTCCCACCAGTTGTACTCGACCCCGGCATGGAACGCGCCGATTGCCCCGGAAACGAGGATCGCGACGGCCGCCAGCGCCACCAAGGCATCGCGCTTCGTCAGCCAAGCGAGCGCCGCCAGGGCGAGCGCGACGATGTGTGGATAGCGCTGCCACCAGCACATCTCGCACGGCGGCAGCCCAAACCCGTATTGCGCGATCAAAGCTCCGCCGAGGAGCGCGGCCGGGATCAGCAGCGCTAGCAGGTAAGCCAGCCGGTTCGGGTTCATCGCCTTGCGGACCAGTATCAGCGCCCCACGATTATCGCCGGGCCGCCAGAAGAGCTCCGGGGGCGGTGTTGCGAATGGTCTTGATTGCATAGAACATCTGGAAGTCATCGATGCCCTTGGCCTTGAGTTCCTCCGCGGTCATCCTGAAGCGCGGGTCCTGGACCTTGTCGACCTCGAGCGCCTTTTCGTCGAGATCGACCTCGTTGATCAGGTGACCGCGCAAGTCGCTCTCGCGGTACGAGCGCGCGGCGCGGGCGCGCATGTCGGGGTCGGAGATCTGCGGCACCGCGATGTCCGGCTCGATCCCGCCTTCCTGCACCGAACGGCCCGAGGGGGTGTAGTAGCGCGCGGTGGTCAGCTTGAGCGCGGTCGAGCGCGACAACGGGAGCAGCGTCTGGACGCTTCCCTTGCCAAAGCTGCGCTCACCCATCACCAGCGCGCGATGCTGGTCCTGCAGGGCCCCGGCCACGATTTCGCTGGCCGAGGCCGAGCCGGCATCGATCAGCACAACCATCGGGATGCCGCGGGCCAGCTCGCCGGCCTGCGCGTTGTAGGTCTCGTTGTCGCGCGCGTAACGCCCGCGCTGCGAGACGATCACGCCCTTGTCGAGGAACTCGTCGGACAGCGCCACCGCCTCATCGAGCAGCCCGCCGGGGTTCTGGCGCAGATCGAGGACGATCCCCACGGGGGCCTTGCCTCCCAGCTTGGCGCGGATGCCCTTCATCGCCTCGCCGACGTCGCTGCCGACATCGGCGCTGAAGCTGGACACGGTGATGATCCCGACGTTGTCCTTGACCTCCCAGTCGACGGGCTTGAGATCGATGATCGCCCGGGTGATCGTCACATCGAATGGTTCGTCGCGGCCGGGACGGAAGATCGACAGGCGGATCGGCGTTCCGGGCTCGCCGCGCATCCGGTCGACCGCCTCGTCGAGCGTGCCGCCGTAGATCAGCTTGCCGTCGAGATGGGTGATGAAGTCGCCCGCCTTCAATCCCGCCTTGTCGGCAGGGCTTTCGCGGGTCGGGGCGATGATCTTGACCGCGCCGTCATCCATCGTCACCGACAGCCCCAGTCCGCCGTAGGCGCCATCGGTCTGGGTACGCAGATTCTCGAAATCGCGTGCGTCGAGGTAACTGCTGTGCGGATCGAGGCTGGCGAGCATCCCGTCGATCGCGCCCTTGATCAGCTTGTCGTCGTCCACCGGCTCGACATAGCTCGACTTGATCCGCTGGTAGACCGCAAGCAGCTTGGCGAATTCGGGGCTGGCCGAGGCATCGACCGCGGCGAGCCCGGCGGTCGCCGCAGGCAGCAGAGCCACCGCGCTGACCAGCGTGGCGGCGCGCAGAAGGTTGGCGAATCTGGGTTTGGTCATGGGAAATGCCTCGGGCGGATTGCCGCCAATGTATAGATGCGCCGAGCTTAACGCCAGATGGGCATCGATCAACGCCTGGAGATGGCGGCGAGGACGTCGACCGGCGCGCCGTTCTTTCGCAACTCGATGGTGACGCGAGGACTGCCCGGGCCGGCGACGCCGAGCGGGGCGCCTTGGACAACGCGGTCGCCGACCGCGGGCGCAACGGCCGCGAGATCGGTGATCAGCGTGGTCCAGCCGCCGTCGTGTTCGATGATGGCGATCTGCCCGAAGCCCTTGTAGCGGCCGGCGAACGCTACCCGGCCGGCGGCGGGGGCGATCACCTGGGCGCCGCTTCTTGCGGCAATGGTGATCCCGCGCGAACGCGAACCCCCGCCGCTCGAAGCCTCGCCGAAACCGGTGACGATCGTTCCCGCGAGCGGGAGGATGTAGTCGAGCCCGGCGGTTGGCGAGGCTACGGGCGAAACCTCGATCCGCGCCGCCCCCGGCTGGGCCGGCCGCAGCATGGGGCCGGGCAGCGCAGCGAGGCGCTGGCGCAGCGCTCCGGCCTGCTCGAGGGTCCCCATCAGCGACGTCAGGTCGCGCGCTTCCTCGGCCAGTGCCAGGGCCCGGTCGGCCTCGCGGTTGGCGTCCCCCCTTGCCGCTCGCGAGCTCAACCGCTGGCGGGTCTCGATCCCGACCAGGGCCGCGCGGCGCTCGGCCAGCCGCGCCTGATCGCCCCGCAGTCCCGACTGAGCCTGGCGGACCGCCGCCTGAAGCTGGCGCGCGCGGAGAATTCCGGCGCGCAACCCCGCGGTCTGGCGGCGCACCGCGGGGAGCATCGATTCAAGCACCGCGCGCAAGTGGACCATATCGCGCAAGGACCCCGGCCGGACCACGCTTAGCCCCAGCGGGCGGCGCGACATCAGTTGGAGCGCGGCGGTGAGGCGGACGAGCGGGGCCTGACGCACCGCGAGCGAATCGCGCAAGCTCGCCCGCTGACGTTCGATCAGCGCGATCCGCGCCTCGCCCGCGGCCACTCCCGCTTCGGCTTGCTGGATACGCGCGGCCAAGGCGGCGGTCGCCTGCGCGGTGCGATCCGCGGCAGCGGAGGCTTGCGCCGCCGCAGTCTCCAACCGGCCAGCCCTGGCGGCGGCAAAGCGCTGCTCGGTCAGGGCGGCGGCCAGCGCACCGCGAGGGTCGTCACCGGCGTTCAGGACTGGTGCCTGCGCCTGGCCGACCCCCGCTGCGACCGCCAGCGCTAGTGCAACAATGGCGCAAATGGGGGCGGAAACGGGGGTGGAGCGCGACGTCATGGTGCGCCGCCGCTTATCCTTCGCGATGATAGGGATGGCCAGCGATAATGCTGGTCGCGCGCCACAACTGTTCGAGCAGCATCGCCCGCGCCAGCAGATGCGGCCAGGTTGCCGCGCCGAAGCGCACGAGCAGGTCGGCCGAGCCGCGCAGGATCTCGTCGTGGCCGTCCGCCGCGCCGATCCAGAACCGCGCCTCGCGCACCCCGTCGTCGCGCCAACGCGAGAGCAGCGCGGCGAATTCGGCCGACGTCAGGTCGCGCCCGCGCTCGTCGAGGACGATGGTGCGGCAGGGGGTGGGCGGTGTCGCAACGCTCCCGCCTCGTTCGGGCAGTTCGCTGATCTTTAGCGGCCACACGATTCGTTTGGAGTAGCGCTGGACCAGCTCAGCCTCGGGCGAACGCGCAATTTTGCCTCGGGCGACAACGTGGAGCAGCATGCGGCCTTCTTTGCCCCCAACCCCGCTCGTGTCGAGCGAAGTCGAGACACCATGGACCTTGCTCGACCGTTCCGCGCGATCCCTCGCCTTTTGCTCGGGATGATAGGGTTGGGATTTGACTTCGGGCTTATGCCGCCGCCGGCGGTGCGTCGCCGAATGCCCACATCCGTTCGAGGTTGTAGAAGCTGCGCACTTCGGGGCGGAAAAGGTGGACGACCACGTCGCCCGCGTCGATCAGCACCCAGTCGGCAGCGGGCAGTCCCTCGAGCCGGACCGGCCCCATTCCGGCCTGCTTGATCCGCTCGGCCAGCTTCTGCGCCATCGCCGCGACCTGGCGGGTCGAGCGGCCGGAGGCGATGACCATGTGATCGGCGATCGAGGATTTGCCGTCGAGCGGGATCGAAATCACCTCCTGCGCCTGATCGTCGTCGAGCGAGGTCAGCACCAGCGTGTGGAGCGGCGATTCGCCCACCGGTGCGGGAGGCGGGGCGGCAGCGGCAGTGGCCGGCAGCGATTCAAGCGGCGTCATATGGGTCGAAGTGGCTCCTCATGCCGGGTTATCATGGACCGAAATATGCCCCAGCGCGGCCGTAAGGCCAGTGGGACAAGGGATGGCCGCGCGATCAGGCGGGGTCAGCCGGGATCGGGCGATGCGTGACGCCATCGCGCGTGGCGACGGCAAAACGACGATGCCAGTGGGGATCGGCGGAGCGAATCACGGTGGCCGAGCGCGGATCGGGATCGAAACGCAACAGGTACAGCGCGGGCAAACTCCGTCTCGCCGGGTCTTTCAGGGTCTCGGGTCGCCGGCGATAGCGGCCCAGCCAGGCCATCGCGGGGCTCGCCATGGCGGCGGCATCATACCCCGGACGCGCGATCACCGCAATCGGCATCGCCGCGGCGATCCCGCGCCAGTCTTTCCAGCGGTGGAACTGGGCGAGATTGTCGCTGCCCATCAGCCACACGAAGCGTCGCTCGGGATAGCGCCGAACCAGTGCGCGCAGGGTATCGACGGTGAAGCGCGTGCCCAGCTCGCGTTCGATCGCGGTGACCCGGATCGGAGCCCGCCGCGCCTGATCGCGCGCCGCGGCGACCCGTGTGGACAGCGGTGCCATGCCTTCGACCGGCTTGAGCGGATTACCAGGTGAGACCAGCCACCACACCTCGTCCAGCCCCAGCCGACGCAGCGCGAACAGGCTGATGCGGCGGTGGCCGCGATGCGCGGGATTGAAGCTGCCGCCAAGCAGGCCGGTCAACGGGCCGTCACGGTTCACGTGGAGGCGTTCACTTGGGCTTTCGTGGCTCGGCCATGAATTTTGCGCGGTAGCCGCTCTGGAAACCGAGCATCCAGCCCGGGTATTCGGGCGGCAGCTGGCTGAGCTGGTCGAGCTCGGCCAATTCCGCGGCGGTGAATTCGACGTCGCAGGCGGCGAGGTTGTCGGCGAGCTGGTCGGCGCGCTTGGCCCCGACGATCACGGTCGAGACCACCGGTTGATAGAGCAGCCAGGCCAGCGCGATCTGCGCCACGGTGGCGCTGCCCCCACGGCTGTCCGCCATCCGTTTCATCGCATCGATCAGGTCGTAGCCGCGATCCATGTTCACCGGGGGAAATCGAACGCCGCGCGGCGACCCTCGCCCTGGCTGCGGTCATCGGCGCCGCGGGTGTATTTGCCCGAGAGGAATCCGCCGGCCAGCGGACTCCAGACCATCAGCCCGACACCCTCCGACCGTAGCATCGGCACGATCTCGCGCTCGAGATCGCGTCCAGCGACGGTATAGTAGGCCTGGAGCGAGGCGAATCTTTCCAGACCCAGCCGCGCCGAGATGCCCAGCGCCTTGACGATTTGCCAGGCCGCCCAGTTGCTGACCCCAATGTAACGCACCCGGCCCGAACGAACCATGTCATCGAGCGCGCGCAACGCTTCTTCCATCGGGGTCGTCGGATCCCAGCCGTGGATCTGATAGAGATCGACGTGATCGGTGCCGAGCCGCTTCAGGCTCGCGTCGATCTGATGCATGAGGTGGTATCTGGATACCCCGGCGTCGTTCGGCCCTGACCCCATCGCGCCCATCGCCTTGGTCGCGATCACGACATCGGAACGCCTTGTCCCCAACGCCTTGAGCGCCCCGCCGACGAACTCCTCCGACTGGCCGGTGGTGTAGACGTTGGCGGTGTCGATGAAGTTGATCCCGCCGTCGATCGCCTGCTTGACCAGTGCGGTCGAGGCGTCCTGGTCGAGGCCGGCGATCGCCCCGAACCGGCCCGCCTCGGTCCCGAAGGTCATGGCCCCCAGGCACAGTTCGGAAACCATCAGGCCGGTGTTGCCGAGACGATTGGTGCGCATGACGTATCCTTCGCGGGCGTGGAATCAGGGGCGGATCTGGCCGGTGCCGCGCACCAGCCACTTGTAAGTGGTCAGGCCCTCGAGCGCGACCGGGCCGCGCGCATGGAGCCGCCCGGTGGCGATGCCGATTTCCGCGCCCATCCCAAACTCGCCGCCATCGGCGAACTGGCTCGAGGCGTTGTGCATGACGATGGCCGAATCGACTTCGGCCAGAAACCGCTCGGCCGCCTCAGCATCTTCGGTGACGATCGCGTCGGTGTGGTGCGAGCCGTGCCGATCTATATGCGCCATCGCCTCGTCGAGCCCGTCGACCACCGCGACGTTGAGGATCATGTCGAGGTGCTCGGTGTCGAAATCATCGGCGGTGGCGGGCTTGATGCGGGGGTCGATGGCCCGCGCCCGCGCGTCCCCGCGCAATTCGCAACCGTCCGCCAGCAACGGTTCGACCAGACCATGGGGATCGGGGAACGTCGCATCGATCAGCAGCGTTTCCATCGCTCCGCAAACGCCGGTGCGGCGCACTTTGGCGTTGTGCGCGATGGCCCGTGCCTTGGCGGGATCGGCGGCAGCGTGGATGTAGCTCACGCAAAGCCCGTCGAGGTGCGCGAGCACGGGAACGCGCGCCTCGGTCTGGACTCGTTCGACCAGGCTTCGGCCGCCACGCGGGATAACCATGTCGATCAGCCCGGCGGCGGTCAGCATCGCGCCGACGGCGGCGCGATCCTGCGTCGGGATCAATTGGACGGCTGCGGCAGACACGCCTTGCGTGGCCAGCCCGGAAACGAATGCGGCATGAATCGCGCGGTTCGAACGGACCGCCTCGCTACCTCCGCGCAGGAGCACCGCGTTGCCCGAACGAACGCACAGCGCAGCGGCATCGGCGGTAACGTTGGGGCGGCTTTCATAGACGATCCCGATCAGTCCAACCGGAATGCGCACGCGTTCGAGCACCAGCCCGTTCGGCCGCTCGCGGCGGTCGATGATCTCGCCGGCCGGATCGGGCAAGTCGGCGATTGCGGCAACCGCATCGGCCATGGCGGCTAGCCGCGGGCCATCGAGCAACAGGCGGTCGAGCATAGCCGCCGACAGCCCGGCGACGCGGGCGGCAGCCATGTCGGCGGCGTTTGCAGCGAGGATTTCGGGCGCCGCCTGGTGCAAGGCTTTTGCCGCAGAGCGCAACGCGGCGGCGCGCACCGCGCTGGGCAGCCTCGCTAGCTGCTGCTGCGCCAGCCGCCCGGCAAGCGCCAGCGCACGAACGCTTTCGCCGACGGTTCCGGTGGCAACTTCAATCGCCGATTCGGCGGGCTTTATCGCAGTGGTGGCCATAGCGCGCCGCTACCACCGGGCGCGGACGTTGTCACACCGGATTGGGAAGAAGCGCGCCAACGCTCTTTGCGCCTCACGGTTCCCGAAGTTTGCTAAAAATTTGTAGGCGAGGAGTCGTCTTGTCGCGCGACTCGCCCGGCTCGCCCCGAGTCCGACCGCGGCGATTCGACTTGCGCTTTCACAGGTGTCAGTGGCCGTCCGACGCAAAACAAAGGGTGGGTCGCAACTTTGCAAACGCTGGATCGCGACGGGTGGATGACCCGTCTGCGCTCCTGGTTCCCCGATCGCGAATTCTTCATGCGATCGCAGGGTCAGGTGCGTTTCATCAGGGTTTCGTCGCGCGTCCAGATCGCGGCTGCAGCGATTGGCGGCATCATCGTGCTCGCCTGGCTGGCGATGATGATCGCGATTATCGCGGTGCAGTTTGCGTCGACCGGCCAGCGCAGTGCGCTGCTCGAGCGCGAGGCCAAGGTCACCAGCGCGGAAACCCGCGTATCCGCGTATCGCAAGGACATCGATCACCTCGCTGCCGATCTCGAGCGCCGCCAGGCGTTCATCGAACAAGTGGTCAAGAGCGAATTGGGCGACCTGCCGGCGCCGGCCGCTGGCGATACCGCTTCCGAGCGCCCCGTCGAGACCGCCAAGCCCGCCGCCAGGATCTCCGCGTCCTTTCCCAGCGCCTCCGGGCTTGCCGTGATCGAACAGCGTCAACTCGCCTTCGCCGAGCAGCTTACTCGCCTCGCCGACAGCCGCGCGGCGGGCGCCGAGGCGTCGATCCGTCGCCTCGGGCTCAACCCGCGCCTGATGCTGGCGAAGATGAACGACCGCAGCGCGCAGGGCGGCCCGCTGCTCGGCGCCGCCAACGATCTCGATACGCGGTTCCAGCGACTCGGGCTCAGCCTGGCGCGAATGGGCGCGCTGCAAGACGGCCTGGCCGCGGTGCCGCACAATCTGCCCGCCAGCCTCGAATACATCTCCTCCGGCTTCGGCTATCGCCGCGATCCGTTCACCGACGCCCCCGCGTTTCACGCCGGGCTCGACTTTCGCGGCCCGATCGGCGCGCCGATCTATGCCGCCGCCAAGGGCACCGTCAGCTTCGCCGGCATTCGCCAAGGCTATGGCAACTGCCTCGAAATCACCCACGGCAACGGCGTGGTGACGCGCTATGCCCACATGTCCGCATTCCGTGCGCGTATCGGCCAAGTGGTCGGCGCCGGCGACACCATCGGGGCGATCGGCAGCAGCGGGCGTTCGACGGGGCCGCACCTCCATTTCGAAGTACGGATCAACGATCAGGCGGTCAATCCGCGCCCATTCTTGGAGGGGAACCAGAATGTTTTCGCGAAAGCAGGAGGCCGCGCCTTGGCCTCACGGAGCTGAATTGGTGGCCGGGGGGCGGAATTCGGGGTCAGGCTCGACCTTTTCAGTGTTCGGACCCGACATCGCCATCACCGGCGATGTCACGGCCAGCGCCGATCTCCACGTCGATGGCCGAATCGAGGGCGACATCGTCTGCCAGACGTTGGTCCAGGGCGAGGGCAGCGAGATCACCGGCGCGATCTGCGCACAATCGGCGAGGCTGGCCGGAACCGTGCGCGGCTCGATCGACGCGGGCCACCTGACGATCCTGAAATCGGCGCGGATCCTCGGCGACGTCAGCTACGACGCGCTGACCATCGAACAGGGCGCCGAGGTCGACGGACGATTTGCGCACCATTCGGCCCGAAATGCCGAGAGCAGCGACGAAGGCGTGCTGATCAGCCTGGTGAACTAAATTCTTGATCGCGTCATCGGGCCTTGAACGCCCGGGCGCGCTCAGCCTCTTCCAGCCGTAACGCCGTGCGATCGAGTTTGCCCACCGGAACCCGGGGCAGGCTGCTGCGCACTTCCACTGCGAGCACCCGCTTGTTCGCGGGCAAACGTCCGTTGAGCCAGTTGCGCAGCGATTCGCCGGTTTCGAAGCTTTCGCCTGATAGCGTGACGAACGCCTTCGGGCTTTCCCCGCGAAACGCGTCGGGAATGCCGATCACCACCGCTTCGCGGACCAGTTCGTGGGTGAGGAGGACTTCTTCGATGCGGCTGGGGAAGATCGTCGTTCCGGCGCTGGCGATGGCGTCGGACAGGCGATCTATTATGGTCAGATAGCCATCGGCGTCGGCCGTCGCGTAATCGCCGGTGCGCAGCCAGTCGCCGCTGAACACCTCGGCCTGCGCGGCGGGATCGTTCCAGTAGCCGAGCATGACCTGCGGCCCGGCCACGGCGAGTTCGCCGGGCTCTCCCGCCGGCGCCGGACGCGACGGGTCGGCGCGATCGAGCAGGGTCCAGCGCGTGCCGGGCAGGGCCTTGCCGGCCGACCCCGGCCGCTGGGCGGAGTCGAGTGGATTGACCGCAACCACCCCCGCAGCCTCGGTCAGGCCATAGCCTTCGACCACGGTCGCGCCCGAGGCGGCTTCGAACTTGCGCTTGAGCGGAGCGGACAGCGGCGCTCCCCCGGAAATGCATACCCGCAGCGATGTGAGATCGGCCTTGGCCAGCCCGGGATCGTCGAGCAAAGCCTGAAACATCGTGGGGATGCCGGGCATCGCGCCGGCCCGGGTGCGTTTGATCGTGTGCAGGACCTCGCGCGGGACGAACCGGGGAAGCAGCGCGATGCAGCCGCGATCGAACACGGTCCGGTTGAGCACCGCCGAATTACCGAACGTCGTGGCCAGGGGGAGCACGCCGATCATCGTCGCATGGCCGCCGTGCCAGGGATCGATCGCCTCGAGCTGACGGGCGTTCGCAGTCAGGTTCTGGTGGCTCAGCCGCACCGCGCGTGGCAATCCGGTTGTGGTTCCGCTGGAATACTGGATCACGGCAAGATCGTGCAGCGGATCGATCGCAACCGGTTGCGGCTCTTCCGCGGCAAGCAGTTGCGCGAGCGGGATCGTCCTGGGTCCGCGGATTTGTCCGCCACGGCCCGAAAGCGCCAGCATTGAGGCTTTGAGCGGAGGCAGCATGGCGGCCAGCCGCCCGACCGCCAGCTCGGGGAACGGTGCCGCGCTCCGCGCGGCCGTCACCTCGTCGAGCAGCGCCCGAACATCGACGGTGATCACCAGCTTCGGCGTGGTTTCCGCCAATGCGCGCGCAAGCTGCGCAGCGTTCCACACCGGCGGGTAGTTGACCACGCTCGCCCCGGTCGCCAGCACGCCATAATAGGCCGAGAGATACAGCGGGATGTTGGGCAGGAACAGTCCGACCCGGTCACCCTTGCCGATCCCCCGCACCTGCAGCCCTGCCGCGAGCGCGCGCGCTTGGGCGGCGATCTGGGCGTAGCTGAAGCGTCTGCCTAGAAAGTCGACTAGCGCTGCCGCAGGCTCGGCAGCGGCGCTGGCGAAGAACATGTCGGGAAGGCTGAGCGGAGCGTACGCCAGCCCCCGCGCGGCATATCGCGCCAAGCCGTCACGCACCGACTCCGCACTCGCAGAGACCGGAGCGGACCCGGAGGGGTCTGCGTCCATTGTTCCCTTTGCCCGCGCGCGAAACGGCCCCCCCGGACCCCCGCCTCGCCAAGCTTGTTCACGCGCCGCGGTTTGCCGCGGTCGCGCCACTGCGACCCGTCATGGGACTATTTGACGACTGGATAGCGGACGCTGGTTAAGGAAGTCCAGCAGAGGAACTGCGTAGGCAACCCCAACCGCCGCGGGAGTTTACCGCCGCGCGAAGCAGCGAGCTCAGCTGTCGCTGACCCCCTCGGCGCGACGGGCTTCGAGCCAGGCGGCGGCCTCGGCCTCGTGCGCCGCCTCGGCCGCGACCTTGGCGTTGGCATCACGCTCGGCGCGCAGCTCCTCGATCAACGCCTCGCGATCGTCGCCGAGGCGGGCGTCGCGGGCGGCATCGTCCTCGGCGATGCCAGCCTTCTTGGCGGCCTTGGCAACGATGCCGTCGAGCTCGCGCTGCGAGCACAGGCCCAGGGTGACGGGGTCCTTGGCGTTGATGTTCGAGATGTTCCAGTGGCTCCGCTCGCGGATCGCCGAAATGGTGTTGCGGGTGGTGCCGATCAGCTTGCCGATTTGGGCGTCCGAAATCTCGGGATGGTTGCGGATGATCCAGGCGATGCCGTCGGGCTTGTCCTGACGCTTCGACACCGGGGTATAGCGCGGACCCTTGGTGCGGGTGACCTGGACCGGCGCCTTCTGCATCTTCAGGCGATAATCGGGATCGGCCTGACCGCGTTCGATCTCCTCGTTGGTCAGTTCGCCGGAGTGGACCGGATCGCGCCCGGTGTACTTGGCGCCGGCCAGATCGTCGGCCATGGCCTGGACCTCGAGAATGTGCAGCCCACAGAATTCGGCGATCTGCTCAAAGGTCA
This sequence comes from Novosphingobium sp. Gsoil 351, assembly GCF_009707465.1. Classification (NCBI taxonomy): domain Bacteria; kingdom Pseudomonadati; phylum Pseudomonadota; class Alphaproteobacteria; order Sphingomonadales; family Sphingomonadaceae; genus Novosphingobium; species Novosphingobium sp. Gsoil 351. The sequence goes on along the minus strand of NZ_CP046120.1, from coordinate 2,173,859 downwards.
GGCCGGTGCTGTCGACGAGCCACGATGCCGTCGCGTGGGGCATCAGCGGGGTAACCTGGGTCACGTAAATTCTCCCGTACGGGTAGGCCAAAAAGATAGGTGGCGGGCACGCCAAAAACAGATGTGGCCGCCCCTTTCCGGAGCGGCCGTCGGGGCGCGATGTAGGCCAAGCGTCGCTTCTGGGCAAGCGTTTGCGCGCTATTGCTCCATCGCCACGAAACCGGGCTGCGCAGCCATCCGCGCCAGCCAGCGGCGCACGGCGGGATAATCGTCGAGCGCGAAGCTGCCCTGCTCGCAGACGTGCGTGTAGGCGAACAACGCGATGTCCGCCAAAGTCGCGCCCTCGCCGACGAACCAGTCGTTTCGTGCCAGATGCCCGTCCATCAGCTTGAGCGCGGCATCGCCCGCGGCGCGCTTGGCCGGAATCTGCGCCTGCTGCGCGTCGCTCAGCTTGTCCTGGCCGATGAAGCGCAACCAGAAGCGCAGCGTGGCGACGTTGGGTTCGTGATTGTACTGTTCGAAGAACATCCAGCGCAGCACATCGGCCTGCTGGAAGCGGTCGTCCGGGACGAGCGGCGAGCCCTGGGCCAGATACCAGCACGCGGCGTTGCTTTCGGGCAGGAACTTGTCGCCGATCTGGAGCACCGGAATTCGCCCGTTGCCGTTCACGTCGGCGAGAAAATCGGGTGTCCGCGTTTCCCCCTTCATGATGTCGTAGTCGCGGATCGTCAGCGGAATGCCGAGCAGCGCCGCGGTCAGCGCGATCTTGTAGCAATTGCCGCTGCGCGGGTCCTGGTGAAGGATCAGGTCGCTCATCTCACACCTTCAGTACGATTTTCCCGATATGCTCGCCCGCTTCCATCCGCGCATGCGCCTGGGCCGCGTCGGCCAGCGCGAACGTCTGGTCCATCACCGGGCGGATCGTGCCGTCGGCGATCAGCGGCCAGGCGTGTTCGAGGATTTCGTTCGTCAGCGCCGCCTTGAACGCATCGGGGCGCGGGCGCAGCGTCGAGCCGGTGAGCATCAGGCGCCGGCGCATGATGTCAGCCATGTTGAGCTCAGCCCGAACCCCACCCTGAACCGCGATGGTCACGTGGCGGCCGTCGTCGGCCAGGCACTTGAGGTTGCGGGCCACGTATTCGCCCGCGACCATGTCGAGCACCAGGTCGACCCCCTTGCCCTTGGTGAAGCCCTTGACCGCCTCGACGAAATCCTCAGCCTTGTAGTCGATCGCCAGCGCCGCGCCGATCTCTCGCGCGGCGGCGCACTTGTCCGGGCCGCCACAGGTTACCAGCACGGTCAGCCCGAACGCGCGGCCGAGCATGATCGCCATCGAGCCGATCCCGCTGGTCCCGCCGTGAACGAGGACCGTTTCGCCATCGCGGGCAAAGCCGCGCTCGAACACGTTGTGCCAGACGGTGAACAGCGTTTCGGGGAGCGCCGCGGCCTGGTCCAGCGGCATGCCTTCCAGAACCGGCAGGCAATGCCCGGCATGGGCCAGGCAGTATTCGGCGTAGCCCCCGCCCGACACCAGTGCGCAGACTTGGGTTCCGACCATCGGCATGACCACCCCCGGCCCTGCCGAGACGATCTGGCCGGCGATTTCCAACCCAGGGATCGGCGAAGCTCCGGGAGGGGCGGGATAGAAGCCCTGGCGCTGGATCACGTCTGGGCGGTTGACCCCGGCATAAGCCACGCGGATCAGCACTTGGTCGGGACCAGGGATCGGCACATCGATCGTTTCGGGCCGCAGCACCTCTGGGGGGCCGGGTTCGGCAAACCCGATCGCAGTCATGGTCGCGGGAACCTCGGCCATTTCATCCCCCCTGTGCCCTGGATGCCACAGTCGCCGCTGCCTAGCCCCGCGCCCGGTTGACAGCAAGCGGGGTTAGGGGGGGATGCTGCATCGCAATGGATCCCGACGACCTGCCCCGTCCCCGAGGCGATGCCGCGAGCAAGCTGGCGGGCGAAGCGCTCGACAGCTATTCGGTCGATGAACTCAACGAGCGAATTCAACTGTGCGAGGCCGAGGTGGTGCGGATCGTCGCCCACCGCGACAAGGCCAAGGCGCATCGCGTAGCGGCCGATGCGCTGTTCGCCAGGCCCGCCACGCCGTGATCTGGCGGGCCGCCCTTTGCAACGTGGTGCGGTCTTCCCATATCTTCGTTTCATCCTCAATGCTCGCCATGCCGGACATCGCCACGACCGGACTTGCGCAAGCTTTCGTTAACCGTAATTCTTCATACCTCTGCTGAAGAGGTCGTTGAGGCGCGAGCCGGAAAGTACCGCGATGCCCAGTTTCGCCCAGTCGCTTGAAAAGACCCTACATGCCGCGCTCGGCAATGCGTCCGACCGCAGCCACGAATACGCCACGCTCGAGCACTTGCTGCTCGCGCTGATCGACGATGCCGACGCGAGCCAGGTAATGACCGCATGCGGGGTCGATCTGGGCGACCTGGGCGACGTGGTGAAGCAGTATCTCGATCAGGAATACGAATCGCTCAAGACCAGCGACAAGGCCGATCCCGCGCCCACCGCCGGGTTTCAGCGAGTTATTCAGCGCGCGATCCTCCACGTCCAGTCGAGCGGCAAGGACACCGTAACCGGGGCCAACGTGCTGGTCGCACTGTTTTCCGAACGCGACAGCTACGCAGTCTATTTCCTGCAGCAGCAGGACATGAGCCGCCTCGACGCGGTCAGCTACATCAGCCACGGGATCGGCAAGGGCGGCCGCCAGATCGAGGCCAAATCGCCCAAGGGTGCGGAAAGCGAAACCCCTCAGGCCGAGGAAAAGGGCGGTGACGGCAAGGCATCGACCAAGAAGGATTCAGCGCTCGACCAGTTCACCGTCAATCTCAACGAGAAGGCGCTCGCGGGCAAGATCGATCCGCTGATCGGGCGCGGGCCCGAGGTCGACCGGACGATCCAGATCCTCTGCCGCCGGTCCAAGAACAACCCGCTCTATGTCGGCGATCCCGGCGTCGGCAAGACCGCTATCGCCGAAGGTCTGGCGCGCAAGATCGTCGAGGGAGAGGTGCCCGAGGTGCTGACCGAGGCGGTGATCTACAGCCTCGACATGGGCGCACTGCTGGCGGGCACGCGCTATCGCGGCGACTTCGAGGAGCGCCTCAAGCAGGTCGTCTCCGAACTCGAGAAATTGCCGCACGCGGTGCTTTTCATCGACGAGATCCATACCGTGATCGGCGCCGGCGCGACCAGCGGCGGGGCGATGGACGCTTCGAACCTGCTCAAGCCTGCACTTTCGGGCGGAACGATCCGCTGCATCGGGTCGACCACCTACAAGGAATTCCGCAATCACTTCGAAAAGGACCGGGCGTTGCTCCGCCGGTTTCAGAAGATTGACGTCAACGAGCCGACGATCGAGGACACGATCAAGATCCTGCGCGGCCTGCGCACCGCGTTCGAAGACCACCATAAGGTCAAGTACACTCCCGAAGCGATCAAGGTCGCGGTCGAGCTGTCGGCGCGCTACATTAACGACCGCAAGCTGCCCGACAAGGCGATCGACGTGATCGACGAGGTCGGGGCGATGCAAATGCTGGTGCCGCCAGGCAAGCGCAAGAAAACGATCACCGCCAAGGAGATCGAGGCGGTCATCGCGACGATGGCCCGGATTCCGCCAAAATCTGTGAGTTCGGACGACAAAAAGGTATTGGAACACCTCGACCGCGATCTCAAGCGCGTCGTCTTCGGGCAGGATCAGGCGATCCAGCTTCTCGCCACCGCGATGAAGCTGAGCCGCGCGGGCTTGCGCGATCCGGACAAGCCGATCGGCTCGTTTCTGTTCAGCGGCCCCACCGGCGTCGGCAAGACTGAGGTCGCCAAGCAGCTCGCCAGCATCATGGGCATCCCGATGCAGCGCTTCGACATGTCCGAATACATGGAGCGGCATTCGATCAGCCGCTTGATCGGCGCGCCTCCGGGCTATGTCGGGTTCGACCAAGGCGGCCTGTTGACCGACGCGGTCGACCAGCAGCCGCACTGCGTGCTGTTGCTCGACGAGATTGAGAAGGCCCATCCGGACCTTTTCAACATCCTGCTTCAGGTGATGGATAACGGTCGGCTAACCGATCACCACGGCAAGACCGTCGATTTCCGCAACGTCGTGCTGATCATGACCACCAACGCCGGGGCCAGCGACATGGCGCGCCAGGGCATCGGCTTCGGCGACGTTTCCAAGGAGGACGCGGGCGACGAGGCGGTGAAGAAGATGTTCGCGCCCGAGTTCCGCAACCGGCTCGATGCGATCGTCCCGTTCGCCTACCTGCCGACGGGCGTGGTCAGCCGGGTGGTCGACAAGTTCATCCTCCAGCTGGAACTCCAACTGGCCGAGCAGAACGTCCACATCCAGTTCGACAGCGAGGCGCGCGAGTGGCTGTCGAAGCGCGGCTACGACAAGCTTTACGGCGCGCGGCCGATGGCGCGGCTGATCCAGGAGAAGGTCAAGCAGCCGCTCGCCGAAGAACTGTTGTTCGGCAAGCTCGCCCACGGCGGCGAGGTCCACGTCAGCCTGAAGGACAACGCGCTTTCGTTCGAGCTGACCCCGGCCCCGCCCAAGTTGGTCAAGAAGCGCCCCAGCAAGGCCAAGAAAACTGCGACGCCCGAGCCGAGCGCCGAACCCAGCGAGGACGGCGGCGAGTAAGTTAGCGCTTGCTCGGGCCGCTCTTGGAACCGGCCAAGGTGGCGGATGCAGCATCGTGCGGCATCTCCGCGGCAATTCCCGCCTGCCATTCGGGCAGACTGAGCGAATCATCCTTGTTCGCATCGAACCTTGCGAAGCGCGCGTTCGATGCCGCGACCCATTCGCCCAGAGTCAGCTTGCCGTCGTGATCGGCATCGGCGGATTCGATCAGTTTTTCGGAAGAAAACTCGGGCCGCTCGCCGATCGCATCGCGGGCGGCGTCCATTTCGGGAAGCGTGACCGCGCCGTCCTTGTCGAGGTCCATGGCCTGGAAGATCGTCTGCGACGCCTTGGCATTCTCGGCCGAGGTGACGAGGCCGTTGTCGTCGGTATCCATCCCGGCGAAGCTGAGTAGCGGTTTGGTTGCGGCGGGGTCGGCGGTGACGGGCGGGACGGGCGTGGCGGTGGCCGGGGCCGTGGCGACGGTGTCCTGGGCTTCGGGCCCGGTTTCCTTGCGATCGCAGCCAACGAGCGCGAGGCCGCAAACGCCTATGGCGAGTGTCCAACGGCCGGCTTTTGCCGCCCCGTTCCAAACCTTGCGCATCGTCATCCCTTTAGCAGCCACGGTTCCGGCCGGATCCCGGTTCGGTCCATCGCCGTCCACCAGTGGCGTCGCGAACCTAGCGGGTTTGCCTTTGGTTGCAACGTGCCAATCCTTTTGCGAACCTGTCGAGACAACCGGAGGGAACGATCCGTAACGCTTGCCCATTGAACCGGCGATGACCGCCCCCTTCGCGTGGATCCGGCCCGAGCCGCACGGCATCCACGTCGTCCCCGCCGATGCCTGGATAGATCCGGCGCGCCATGCCGGGCTGGCGCTGGTCACCCATGGCCACGCCGATCACGCCCGCGGCGGCCACGAACGGACCGTCGCCACCCTGGAAACGCTGGCCATCATGAAGTTGCGCTACGCGACCGACGCCGGCGCGACGCCGGTCGCCTATGGCGAGACTATCCGCCTGCGCGGCGGGGTCGATGCGACCTACCTCCCTGCGGGCCACGTCCTCGGCTCCGCGCAGATCCTGCTCGAGCACGCGGGCGAGCGGGTGATTGTCACCGGCGACTACAAGCGCCGTCCCGACCCGACCTGTCCGCCGTTCCAGGTGACTCCGTGCGACGTGTTCATCACCGAGGCGACCTTCGGGCTGCCGGTGTTCCGCCACCCGCCGATCGCGGAGGAGATCGCCAAGCTTCTAAAGGCGCGCGCGGACAACCCCGAGCGTTGCGTGCTTGTGGGCGCCTATGCGCTGGGCAAGGCGCAGCGCGTGATCGCCGAGCTGCGCCTGGCGGGGTACGCCGAGCCGATCTGGCTGCACGGCGCGCTCGAGCGGATGTGCCGGCTCTACGAGGAGCACGGGGTCGAACTAGGCGACCTGCGGCTGATGGCGGATGCGCCCAAAGGCGCGCTTTCCGGGCAGATCGTGATGGCTCCGCCATCCGCGCTCAACGACCGCTGGAGCCGCCGCTTACCCGATCCGATCACCGCGATGGCCAGCGGCTGGATGCGCGTGCGCCAGCGCGCGCGCCAGCGTAACGTCGAGCTGCCGCTGGTGATTTCCGACCACGCCGACTGGGACGAACTCACCCGCACGATCGAGGAGGTGAACCCCGCCGAAAGCTGGATCACCCACGGCCGCGAGGAGGCGCTTTTGCGCTGGTGCCAGCTCCACCAGCGCAAAGGCCGCGCGCTGGCGCTAGTGGGCTACGAGGACGAGGATGATTAGGTGAAGGCCTTCGCCGCTCTGGTCGACGCGCTGGTCTATACCCGCAGCCGCAACGCCAAGCTGGCGCTGATCGCCGGCTATCTGCGCGTCACTCCCGACCCGGATCGTGGCTGGGCGCTGGCCGCCTTGACCGATGGGCTCGATTTCCCAGCGGTCAAGGGCTCGACGATCCGTAACTTGTTGATGGAGCGCGTCGATCCGGTGCTGTTCTCGCTGAGCCGCGACTTCGTCGGCGATACCGCCGAGACCGCCAGCCTGTTGTGGCCCGAACCGCCCGGCGAAGTCCCACCGCCGCCCACCGTTTCGCAAGCCGTCCATGCGCTCCAGCAGATGACCCGCGCGACCGCGCCGGCCGAGCTGGCCGCGCTGCTCGACCGGCTCGACGCCAACGGCCGCTATGCGCTGCTGAAGCTGGCGACCGGGGCGATGCGGATCGGGATTTCGGCGCGGCTTGCCAAAGTCGCGTTCGCTCAGGCGTTCGCGGTCTCGATCGACGATGTCGAAGAATACTGGCACGGCCAGTTCCCGCCCTATGCCGAGCTGTTCGCCTGGGCGGCCGAGGGCGCGCCCGCACCCGACACGGGCCAGGTTCCGCTGTTCCGTCCGTTCATGCTCGCGCACCCGCTAGAGGGCCCGGCGATGGCTGCGATGGAAAGCGACTTTCCGAACTATGCGGCTGAATGGAAATGGGACGGGATCCGCGTTCAGATCGTCAATGTGGCCAACGATCTGGGAGGTGAAACGCGCGTCTATTCGCGCAGCGGCGACGACATATCCGCGACTTTCCCCGAAATCGCAGCCGCGCTCGTCATCCCCGCAGTGCTCGACGGGGAGCTGCTCGTTCGGGGCAGTCATCAAGGCGGCGAAGCCGGTGGCGCGGCCAGCTTCAACGCGCTCCAGCAACGGCTGGGGCGCAAGGTGGTGTCGAAAAGGATGCTCGCCGAATACCCCGCCTTCGTTCGCCTGTACGACCTGTTGATCCGTGAGGACGAGGATTTGCGCGCGCTCTCGTGGGAACAGCGCCGCGCCGAGCTCGAAGCCTTTATGCCGCGGCTGGATCCTGCTCGCTTCGACCTATCCGAAGTCATCTCCGCACAATCGCTCGCCGATCTTGCAGCGATCCGCGAGCGTGCGCGCGACGAGGCGATCGAAGGGGTCATGCTCAAGCGGCGCAATTCGGCTTACGTCACCGGGCGCAAGACCGGGCTGTGGTTCAAGTGGAAGCGCGATCCGCTGCTGGTCGATTGCGTGCTGATGTACGCCCAGCGCGGCAGCGGCAAGCGCAGCAGCTTCTATTCGGACTACACATTCGGCTGCTGGGACGGCGACCCCGACGAAGGCGCCGAGTTGCTTCCGGTGGGCAAAGCCTATTTCGGATTCACCGACGAGGAGCTCAAGTTCCTCGACCGCCACGTCCGCACCCATACCGTCGCCCGCTTCGGCCCGGTGCGCGAGACCGACAAGAGCCTGGTCTTCGAGGTCGCGTTCGATTCGGTCCACGCCAGCAAGCGCCACAAATCGGGGGTGGCGATGCGCTTTCCCCGGATCAACCGCATTCGCACCGACAAACCAGCCCATGAGGCAGATCGGATGCACTCGCTCAAGGCATTGATCCGGGACTGACCCCACGCTATCAGTTGCAAAATGCAACTGGAGAGATCTGTCATGACCATTGCCCATCAGCTCAAGCCCGCCGCGGAGAACGTGCTCGCAACGCTCGATCATCTTCTCGGCAAGGCGGTGGAACACGGCGGAGACGCGCTTCTGGCGGAGAAGTTGGCGCCCGACATGTTCCCGCTTGCGGCACAGGTCCGTATCGCCTGCGACCAGATTTCCGCGGCGCTCAAGCGAACCACCGACAGCACTTTTGCACTGCCCGACGATGATGACACGACGCTCGCCGCCGCACGCGACCGCATCGCAAAGGTGCGCGCCGCGCTCAAGACGCAGCCCGATGCCAGCTTCGCCGCACTTGACGCGACGATTGAGCTATCGCTGCCCAACGGCATGACATTCGCAATGCGGGCCGACGAATACGTCCGCGACTGGGCGCTGGCGCAGCTCTACTTTCACGTCGTGACCGCCTATGCGATCCTGCGTGCGAAAGGGCTGGCCATCGGGAAAGCCGATTTCCTGCCTTACATGCTGCGCTACGCGAAGGCGCCTACACCAGTCTGATCGCCGCGGCGTGCGCCCTTGCGTTCTCGGCATAATGCGCGACGCCCATTCGCATGCCCGCGATCGCGGCGTCGTCGAGATCGCGCATGAACCGCGCCGGGCGGCCGCCCCACAGTTGGCGCGGCGCGATCGACTTCCCCTCGGTCAGCATCGCGCCCGCCGCCAGCATCGCATCGCCGCCGATGCGCGCCTTGTTCATCACAATCGCTCCGAGCCCGACGAAGGCGCGGTCTTCGAGTACGCAGCCGTGGACCATAGCCATATGCCCGATCAGCACGTCGTCGCCGATGAGCAGGGGTGAGCCGTCCGGATCGCCGGGGCGGGGGGGATCGCAGTGGAGTACGCTGCCGTCCTGCACGTTGGTGCGCGCCCCGATCACTATCCGGCTGACGTCGGCGCGCAGGACGCAGTTGTACCATACGCTCGACCCCGGCCCGATCGTCACGTCGCCGATGATCCGGCAGCCGGGGGCGATCCAGGCGGTCGGGTCGATCCGCGGCGACTTGCCGTGAATCGGCAGGATCGTGACGTCATGAATCCGCGGTTCGCTCATGGTTACAACACCTTACCCAAAACATTGCGCCAGCGCACCGCGCCCAGAATCGACGCATGCTCGTCGGTCCAAGGCCGCGTGCCTGGACCGTCGAGCAGCGGCTTCCAGTCCGTCCTGCCCGCGGTAACCCGCGCGAGCCGGGCGGGATCGCGGGTCGCGGCCACCCACACCGAACCGGATAGCACGCTGTCGCGGCGCGGCTGATCGGTCAACACCCGGGCGTGCCAGCCGGCCACGCCCAACGCCGCCGAGAGCTGCGGCTCCAGTTCGAAATAGCGGTTGGAGATGTGAATCATCAACAGCCCGCCGGGCGAGAGCGCGCGCTCGTACACGCCCAACGCCTCGGCGGTGAGTAGGTGCAGGGGGATCGCATCGGATGAGAACGCATCGACTGCGATCGCGTCGAAGCTTTGCGCGGGCAGCTTGGCCATTTCCAGCCGGGCATCGCCGATCCGGACCGTGGCGTCCGGCGCGCAGTCACGCAGGTAGGTGAAGCGCCCGCGCCGCGACAGGTCGAGCACCGCGTCGTCGATCTCGAAGAAAGTCCAGTGCTGACCCGGAACGTGCCAGCACGCCAGCGTGCCCGTGCCCAGCCCGATCACGCCCACGCGGGCGGCGGGACCATAGAGCTGCGGGACCCGGCTCATCGCGATGCCGATCCCCGAACTGCGCCCGTAGTAGGTCGTCGGGATCCGCCGCCGCTCATCGGTGAACTGGAGCCCGTGCAAGGTGGTGCCGTGGGACAGCACGCGCTGGTGCTCGCTGGGATAGTCGCGCACGGTATAGACGCCGAAGTAGCTGCGGGTGCGTGCGCCTTCATACGATTGGCGCAGCGTTTCGAGCCCCCCGTGGGCGTACATCAGGATCGTCAGGATCGAGACGAAGGCAAGACGCTCGCCAAGCACGAGCACGCCGCAGAAGGCGATCGCCAGCGTCAGCAATAGTGCCAGATACGGCGACAGGCTGGGGTCCACGCCCAGCAACACCCAGCCGAGCAAGGCCGCGAGCAGCAGGAGCGCGGTGATCACGTAGAGCGCCATCGAGCGGGTTACACCGTCCATCCGCATCCACCCGAGCAACGGACGCATCGGCACTAGGAACGCGGCGCCGAGCACCAGCAGCGGGTGTTCCCACACCCAGTCGAACCACAGCGGCGCGAGCAAGGCGGTGAACAGCCCCCCCAGCGCGCCGCCTGCGGACATCGTCAGATAGAACAGTGTCAGGCGGTTCGCAGGCGGGCGCAAGTCGTACAGCCGCGCGTGGAGGGTGACCGCAACGGCAAACAGCAGCACCACCCCGGCAAGGGCCAGCGACAGCGATCCGGTCCCGCGCGCGGTCATCGCGAACCCGCCGGCGAGCAGAATCAGCAGCGGGGTGACGCGGGTCACCGCGCCCGCGAAGGGGCGCCGGTCGGCGAAGGCGGGAACGAAGCTTAGCAGATAGAGACCCAGCGGGATCACCCACAGCAGCGGCATCGCGAAGACGTCGGTGGTGAGGTGGGTGGTGGTGGAAAGCATCAGCCCCGATGGCACCGCGGCGAGCACCAGCCACTGGACGATGCGTCGCGCGGGAATCGGCTCGGCCGCCTCGTCCAGCGTTTCGGCGGGTGCAGCGCGGAGGCCCCACCGCGCCCATGCGCACAGCCCGATCAGCACTACTAGCGCAGCATAGCCCGCGCTCCATGCCCAAGCCTGGACATGGACGCCCAGCAGCGGCTCGAACACCAGTGGATAGGCGATCAGGCCAGCGAAGCTTCCGAGATTCGACGCGGCGTAGAGCGCCCATGGCTGGCCCGCGTTGGGGTTGGCCGAGAACCAGCGCTGCATCAGCGGGGCCTGCGCCGACACGAGGAAGAAGACCGGCCCGATCGACAGCCCGAACAGCGCTGGCACCCACAAAGCTTCGCGCCCCGGAGCAGGGGGTGCGAGGTCGGCCAGATGGATCGGCAGCGTGATCGCCGCCAGCGCGAGCAACACCAGGTGGATGGTGGCCTGGCGCGCCACCGGCAACCGCGAAAGCAGGTGTGCGTAGGCATACCCGCCCAGCAGCAAGGCCTGATAGACCAGCATCGCGCTGTTCCACACGTTGGGCGCACCGCCGAGCCGGGGCAGGGCCAGCCGCGCAACCATCGGCTGGACCACGAACAGCAGGAAGCTGCCGGTCAGCACCGTCGCCACGAAAAGCGGGCGGCGGACGGCGGGCGCGATCGGTGACGTCATGCCGGACGAGCGATTCGGTAGAGAACGTGGCGGCGCAACGGATCGCCTTCGGGTACATGCGGATGATCGAAATCGCCGCCCTCGACCTCGGTCATGCCGATCCGCTCCATCACCGCGCGGCTGCGGACGTTGGCTGGAACGGTGATCGCCATGACCGTCGGCGTGGCGAGGTTGGCCCAGCACCACGCGAGGCTGGCGCGCGCGGCTTCGCTGGCGTAGCCCTGGCCCCAGGCGGCGCGGCAAAGCCGCCAGCCGAGTTCGACCTCGTTGAGGGGTTCGCGCGCGGGCATCGGGCCGCAAAAACCCAGGAACGCACCGTCGCCCTGGCGCTCGACCGCCCAGAAGCAATGGCCATGAGCGGCTTGCGCGGCCTGCATCCGGTCGACCGCATCGTTGCTCGCCGCGCGGTCGGTTTCGGGAAGGAACTCCATCACCGCGGGATCGCGGTTGAGCGCGAAGAACGGGTCCCGATCGGCTTCGCGCCAGGACCTCAGGATCAGGCGATCGGTGACGAGACGGAACTCGCTCATGCTAGGCACCCGGCCACGCGCAATAGACAGTCGTCGGGTTGTCTGCCGCGGGATAGTCGGGATCGACATAGTCAAGATCGGGGCGTCGTTCGAGGCCGAGCCGCTCCATAAGCCGCGTCGATCCCGCGTTGGAAGCGCTGGTTTGGGCATAGATCACGGGGTAACCGAGCGCTTCGAAACCAAAGTCGAGCACCGCGCGCGCGGCCTCGCTGGCATAGCCCTGCCCCCAATACGGTTCGGCCAGCGTCCAGCCGATCTCATGCTGGCCGCGTAAGGCTTCCGGCGCGGCTTCGCTGGACATTCGAAACAGGCCGCACCTGCCGATCCGGCGCTCCTCTACGCGCAGCCACAGGATCCAGCGACCGCTTCCCGTTTCGGCGAAGTCGGCGATGTCCGATGCGAACCGCTCGGCGACCGTGTCGGCGAGGCGGACACCGCCGAGGTGGCGCATCACCGCCGCGGTGTTCATGTTCTCGAGCACCCAGTCGAGATCGTTCGCGGATGGCGGACGCAGCAGAAGCCGCGCGGTCTCGATCATCCGAGCAGCCGCGCGGCGTGGGCCGCGTGATAAGTCAGCACCCCCGAACACCCAGCGCGCTTGAACGCCAGCAGCGTTTCCAGCACCAGCGCGTCGCGATCGCCCGCGCCGGCCGCCGCCGCGGCCTCGATCATCGCGTATTCGCCGCTCACCTGGTAGGCGAAGACGGGAACGTCGAAGCGTTCCTTCACGCGCCGGACGATGTCGAGATAGGGCAGCCCCGGCTTGACCATCACGCTGTCGGCGCCCTCGGCGAGATCGAGCGCGACCTCGCGCAAGGCTTCCTCGGCGTTGCCCGAATCCATCTGGTAGGTCTTCTTGTCGCCCTTGAGCAGGCCGCGCGAACCCACCGCGTCGCGGAACGGGCCGTAGAATGCGCTCGCATACTTGGCGGCGTAGCTCATGATCTGGACATTGGGATAACCCTCGCGCTCGAGCGCGGCGCGAATCGCGCCGACCCGGCCGTCCATCATGTCCGACGGGGCGACGATGTCCGCTCCGGCCGCGGCCTGGTTGAGGCTTTGCCCGACCAGCACTGCCACGGTATCATCGTTCGATACATATCCAGCGGCGTCGACCAGCCCGTCCTGGCCGTGGCTGGTGTAGGGATCGAGCGCGACATCGGTCAGCACGCCGATGGAGTCGCCCACGGCATCGCGGATGGTCCGGATCGCCTGGCACATCAGGTTGTCGGGATTGAGCGCCTCGCCGCCGGTGTCGCTGCGCAGGCCATGCGGCGTGTTGGGAAACAGCGCGAGCACCGGGATGCCAAGCGCGACGGCTTCCCTGGCGCGCGCGGCGATTCCGTCGCACGACCAGCGCGAGACGCCGGGCAGCGATGCGATCGGCTCCTCGATCCCGCGACCCTCGGTCACGAACAGCGGCCAGATCAGGTCGGCGGGGGTAAGCAAGGTCTCGCGGTGGAGCGCCCGGCTCCACGACGAGGCACGGGTGCGGCGCAGGCGCAGCGCGGGATAGCTGGCGGTCATCGGGGCGCTTGTGCCGCAAAACCCGCGGCGTGAAAAGCGACCGCGCCTTAGCGCGCGGCAGCGGTGCTCAGGCGATCGATCTCGCGGTGCGGAGCAGCCGCGGCAGGGCCCGACAGCGGCCCGAGCGCGGCGCCGGGGCGCAGATCTCGCAGCACCGCGAGCCTTGCCTTGAACGCGGCCAGATCGGCGCCGCTCAGCGCCGAGGTCGTCGTCACGAACTGCACCGACCCCGGATTGACCGGCACCCCGTTGCGATACATCTCGTAGTGCAGATGCGCCCCGGTCGAGAGACCGGTCGAACCGACATAGCCGATCACCTGGCCGCGGCGGACGCGCATTCCCGGCGCCACCGCGATCCGGCTCATGTGGCCGTAACCGGTGCCCAGACCGCCGCCCGCGTCGAGCCGGACGAAGTTGCCGTGCCCGCCGTGCCACCCGGCATAAGTCACCAGTCCGTCGCTGGTCGCGTAGATCGGCGAGCCGTAGGCGGCGGCGAAATCGATGCCGGCGTGCATCCGGGTGTAGCCGAGGATCGGATGGCGGCGTAGCCCGAAGCCCGAGGTGATCCGTCCGAACACCGGCGCGGTCATGCCCATTCGAACCTGGTTGGTCTGGCCGACCCCGGAAGCTTCGTAGAACTGACCGTCATTGCCCCATTTGAGCAATTGCGCGCGCGGTTTGCCGTCGCGGGTGACCCCGGCGTACATAAGGTCGCCGACCTCGCTTTCGCCCGATCCGGCGCGCTTGTAGCGGACGACGATGTCGAACTCGTCGGAAGGTGCGAGGTCCATCTCGAGGTTCATGTGGGTATCGAGCGTGCGCAAGTACTCCTGGATCGCCTTGACCGGCGCCCCGGCGGCGCGCGCCGAGCGATAGAGGCTGGATCCGACGATTCCGCGAATCCGCAGCGGGGTGTCGTCGACCCGGATCGGTTTGCGGATCAAGGCCAACTCGCCGCCCCGCCGCTCGACCGCGAGATCGAGATCGAAGCGGGCGCGAAAGTTCAGGTCGTCGAGCGGGCGCGGCTGCGTGGCGGACGTCCGCCGCCCCAGGGTCAGGTCGAAGCGCGTGCCCGCGGCGATCTCGGACAGCGGCACCGCGGCGGCGACCATGCTCTCGATCCGCGCGGCGTCGCCGCTGCCCACGCCCGCGCGCTGGAGCATCCGCCCGAAGCTGTCGCCCTGGCCGAGCGTGGCGACGAGCTGGATGGTCGGACGCTCGGGCGCATTCGCAAGCGCGATCACCGCCGCAGTCGCGCCCATCCGCCGCCCGCTGTCCCCGCCCAGCGCGAGCGGCATGATCATCTGGCTGCGGAACTCGTCGCGCGTACGGGCATCGACGCGCGTCGTCGGCGCGGCCTCGACCGCGTCGAAGCTCGGCCAGAACAGGAGCGCGGTGGCCGCCAGCCCGGCCATCGTCGCCATCCCTCGCAGCCAGCGTCCGCTGCCGATATCGAGCGCCAGATCGGGCACCCAATCGATATCGCGGAGCGCGGGCAGGTGATCGTAGCGCAGCTCGTGGGCGATCTGCCGCCAGTCCTTGCGCCGCCCCCGGCGCAGCCTGAGCGGCTCGGGCCGGGCCGGTGGGACCGGGATCGCCTGGGCGAACGACAGCGCGGCGGGCGCGGCATGCGCGGGGGCGAACGCCTCGCGCGTGCCGAAGCGGCCTGCCAACTGTTCGCGCGATCTGAACAAACCTGCGCCCCCTTCATCCGGCGTGGCGGGCTGTCGCAGCCCGCGCTTCCCGTGCGCCGGATCCCACTCCGTCGCGCGCTTATGTGCGCGCTTAGGGTTAAACTCGACTTAAATCGGCGTTTTGCCGGGTTCGCCTGCGATGGGACGTGGCGGTTGAAAGCCGAGCCGCGCCACCTTGAACCGCGCGGCCGCTGCTGCCACATTCGCTGCACGATGACCGCCCGGCCATCCCCAGATCGCCCGCGACCCGGCGACTCCACCGTCAAGGCCGTGCTTGGCCCGACCAACACCGGCAAGACCCATCTCGCGATCGAGCGGATGATCGCGCACTCGAGCGGGGCGATCGGCTTTCCCCTGCGGCTGCTGGCGCGCGAGGTCTACGACAAGGTCCGCGCGCTCAAGGGTGATGGCCGGGTCGCGCTGATCACCGGCGAGGAGCGAATCGAGCCCAAGGACGCGCGCTGGCTGCTGTGCACCGCCGAAGCCATGCCGAGCCGGCCCGACCTCGCGTTCGTGGCGCTCGACGAGGCGCAGATCGGGGCCGATCCCGAGCGCGGGCACATCTTCACCGACCGCCTGCTCCACACCCGCGGGCGCGAGGAGACGATGCTGCTGGGTTCGGCGACGCTCGCGCCGCTGGTGCGCACCCTGTTGCCCGACGCCGAGATCGTCACCCGCCCGCGGTTCTCGACGCTGAGCCATACGGGCGCGCGCAAGCTCAGCCGGATACCCCCACGCAGCGCGATCGTCGCGTTCTCGGCCGAACAGGTCTATGCAGTGGCCGAAATGCTGCGCCGGTTCCGCGGCGGGGCGGCGGTGGTGATGGGCGCGCTCAGCCCGCAGACCCGCAACGCCCAGGTCGAATTGTTCCAGTCGGGCGAGGTCGATTACATCGTCGCCACCGACGCGATCGGGATGGGGCTCAACCTCGACATCGGCCATGTCGCGTTCGCCGGTCTCAGCAAGTTCGACGGGCACCGCCAGCGCCGCCTGACCCCCGCCGAGATGGCCCAGATCGCGGGCCGCGCCGGACGCCACCAGCGCGACGGCACCTTCGGGACGCTGTCCGGAGCGGGGGATTCGTCGCCCGAGTTCACCCCGGAAGAAGTCTATGCGATCGAGGAACATCGTTTTGCCCCGCTGACCCGGCTGTACTGGCGCGAGGCCGAGCCGCGGTTCGATTCGCTGGCCACGCTGATCGGCGATCTCAAAGCGCCCCCGGACAACCCCGCGCTGGCCCCCGCGCCCCAGGCGATCGATCTGGCCACGCTCAAGTTTCTCGCCGAGGATCCGGAAGTCGCGCGGACGATTCGCGGCGCAGCGCTGGTCAGGCGGTTCTGGGCGGCGTGCTCGCTGCCCGATTTCCGCAAGCTCGGCGGGGACCAGCACGCGCGCTTCGTGGCGCGGCTGTGGCAGGACCTGTCGGTCGGTAACGGGCACATCGGCGGCGACTATGTCGCGCAGGCGATCGCCCAGCTCGATCACACCGGGGGCGACATCGACACGCTCCAGCAGCGCATCGCGGCGATTCGCAGCTGGGCCTACATCGCCCAGCGTCCCGACTGGGTGATGGAGCGCGACGAAATGGCGGCGCGCGCCCGCGCCGCCGAAGCGCGCCTGTCCGACGCGCTCCACGCCCGGCTGACCGAACGCTTCGTCAACCGCCGTACCACCGTGCTGATGCGCAAGCTGGGGCCCGACGCCGCGCTGCTCCCGGTAGGCGTCGACGAAACCGGCGCGGTGACCGTCGACGACGAGGCGATCGGCAAACTGTCGGGATTCCGCTTTCAGGTCGATCCGGCGGCGCGCGCGGGCGATCGCAAGCTGCTGCTCGCCGCGGCCGAGCGCCATCTTCCCGAACTGCTCGCCGATCGCGCGCGGGCGATGGTTCTGGATGCCGCGGCGGTGACGATCGCAGCCGATGGTACCCTGGCGTGGGGCGGGGAAACCGTCGCGCGGCTCGAGCGCGGCCGCAGCTTGCTGGCGCCACGAATCGTGCTTGATCCGTCGGTGTCGCGGCTCACCCCACAGATGCGCGCCGAGGTGGCCGGGGCGCTCGAGCGGGCGTTGACCGGGCGGGTCACCAGCCTGCTCGCCCCGCTGGTCGCGCTCGAAGGCGTCGCGCGCGATCCCGAATCGGGTCCGGCGCTGCGTGCGTTGGCGCTGCGGCTGGTCGAATCGTGCGCGATCATGCCGCGCGACGCTGCACTCGACGCGCTCGACGCGCCGCAACGCGAACGCCTCCGCGCGCTCGGCCTGCGAGATCGGTGCGCTCGACATTCACCACCCCGCCCTGCTCAGGCCTGGGCCGCTGGCGCTGTGGACCGCCTTGGCGCGGATCGGCGGCCTGACCCCGCCCGCTGCGCCCGAAACGTTTCCACCGGTGCTCCGGGCCCCCAGGCCGCCGCTCGGTTACCGCTCGCTCGGCGGCGAAGCGCTACGCGTCGATCTGGCGGAAAAGCTGCTGCGCGCCGCCCACGCCAGGCGCGTCGCCGCACCACGACGGCGCTATGCGCTCGATCCGGCGGTGGCGGTGTCTATGGGACTGTCGACCGCGGGATACGCCCGACTGCTGCGCCTTGCCGGGTTCGATGTCCGCGCGCCGCGCGCGCTCGGCGCCGGGCAGTCCGGCCCGCCCGCGCCGCCTTTGTGGCAGTGGCGGCCGCCGCGCCGCCGCCACCCCGTATCGTCGCACCCGGTCGCCCGGCCCCCGCGCGACGCCTTCGCCGCGCTTACCGCATGGGCGGCGGGATGAGCGACGCGACGCTGCGGCTCGACAAGCTGCTGTGGTTCCTGCGTCTGGCCCCGACCCGCGTGGCCGCGCAGGCCCGCATCGCCACCGGGCATATCCGCCTCAACGGCCGCCGCGTGGAGCGCAGCGCGCAAGCCATCCGTGCCGGTGACGTGCTGACCCTGCCCGCCGAGCGGGTCCGGATCGTCGAAATCGTGACGCTGCCGCAGCGCCGTGGTCCCGCGCCCGAAGCGCAGGCTTGCTACCGGACGCTTGACGCCCTTGCCCCATTCGCCATAGCACCCGGCCAAACGGCCCAAACATCGGGGGAACCGCCGCCATGACCTACGTCGTCACCGAATCGTGCATCAAGTGCAAGTACATGGACTGCGTCGAGGTCTGCCCGGTCGACTGCTTCTACGAGGGCGACAACATGCTCGTCATCAACCCCAGCGAGTGCATCGACTGCGGAGTGTGCGAGCCCGAATGCCCGGCCGAGGCGATCCTGCCCGATACCGAGAGCGGACTCGAGAAGTGGCTCGAGCTCAACACCAAGTTCTCCGCCGAATGGCCGAACATCACGGTCAAGAAGCCTTCACCCGACGATGCCGACGAGCACAAGGGCGAAGAGGGCAAGTTCGACAAGTACTTCTCGGCCGACCCTGGCGAGGGCGACTGATACCCCGCCGGACCCTCCGAAACCCCGTATTTGTGCGCATTGGCATGCGGGGGTGGAAATTTTGTTGCGGATGGGTTATATAATCGGACAAGCGGCGGACTCGACCCCTTCGGGACCGCGCGATCCGCAGATCTGACAAGGCAGGAAACCAGCTCAACCGATCGATGCGCGCACCGACCGGGCGTGCGGCCATGGGCAGGCCGCGGCTTTCGCCACCCGGACCTGCACCGTCGTTTCGCCGAGTCCGCGTCTCCCGCCGCGATGAAAGGACATGACATGGCCACCAAGGCGCTCGCCTTCGACGTCGGCGACTACGTCGTCTATCCCAAGCACGGGGTCGGCCGCGTGGTCGAGCTGCAGCGCGAGGAAATCGCGGGCATGCAGCTCGAGCTCTATGTGCTGCGATTCGAGAAAGAGCGCATGACGCTGCGCGTTCCGGTCAACAAGGTCGAAGCGATCGGCATGCGCAAGCTGTCGAGCGACAAGACGCTCAAGGAAGCGCTCGAGACGCTGACCGGCAAGCCGCGGGTCAAGCGCACGATGTGGTCGCGCCGCGCGCAGGAATACGAAGCCAAGATCAACTCGGGCGATCTCGTGTCGATTGCCGAAGTGACCCGCGATCTGTTCCGCGCCGACGACCAGCCCGAGCAGAGCTATTCCGAGCGGCAGATTTTCGAAGCCGCCTCGTCTCGCTTGGCCCGCGAGCTGGCGGCGATGGAGAAGACCGACGAGCCGACCGCGCTCAAGAAGATTCTCGCGATCCTCAACGAGCACGCGCCGAAGTACTACGCCGAAAGCGCCTGATCGGTTGAGCAAGTGAACGAAGGGGCCGTCGGGAAACCGGCGGCCCTTTTGGTTTGTGGGGCGCGCGCCAACGCCAGGTCGCGACTTCGCTCGACATGAGCGGGATCTGTTTCAAGGCTCTTCCGGCCGTTTACGCCCCCGATCCGCGCATCCCGAGCGAACGCGCGGGATGTCGCGCAACGGTCGCTCGTCGGAGCGAATCGACAGTTCGCCGACCGGCTTGCGCCGATCCTGCGTGGCAGTGTATTAAGGCGATAACACACAAACGGAGGTTATCGCGATGAGTCTCAAATCCCTTTTGCGCGGCGTCGCGCCGCTCGCCGCGCTTGCCCTGGCGGCCGCCGCATCGGGCGGATGCGACAAGCTCCACGTTTCCCTGGACGGTGAGGAGGGCAAGAAGCTCGCCGACTTGGACCTGACCGGTGCGCCGCCCAGCGAAGTGACACTGCTCGGCCCCGACACGGTGCGGATCAGCCAGGGCGACAAACTGGCGATCAGCGTCGACGGCGATTCTGACACGGCCGATCAGATGCGCTTCACGCTCAAGAACGGCACGCTGGGAATCCTGCGCAAGAACGGCAAATGGTCGGGTGGCGAGACGGTCACCATCAACGTCACCATGCCCGCCCCGCGCAAGCTGACGATGGCCGGTTCGGGCAAGATGTTCTCGCCCGGCCTCGCCGGAGATTCGGCACGGGTCACTGTCGCGGGCTCGGGAACCGTGGAAACCGAATCGGTCGCCACCGATTCGCTCAAGGTCGATATCGCCGGATCGGGCAGTTATCGCGCCGCCGGCACCGCCAAGACGCTCAAGCTGACCATCGCCGGCAGCGGCGACGCCCGGCTCGATGCGTTGAAGGTTGAAGAAGCCAAGGTCGACATCGCCGGTTCGGGTGACAGCGCGTTCGCTTCGGATGGCACCGTCAAGGCCAACATCATGGGTTCGGGCGAGGTCCGGGTGATCGGGCGCGCGACCTGCAAGGTCACGTCGATGGGTTCGGGCCGCCTGGTCTGCACGCCCGCCGCGAGCGCCGGGACGAAGCCGAAGAGCGACCAGCCGAAGGCCTAGAGGCGGCGGTTCAGTCAAACGCAACCCTGCGCCGGTAAAGGTCCGCGCTTGCCAGCGCAGGGGTCGCCATGTCCGCACGTCTCGTATTCGCCGCTTCAGCCGCTGCGCTGATGCTTTCAGGGTGTCTCGCGAAGACCGCGCTCGACGTCGTCACTTTGCCGGTCAAGGTGGCCAGCAAGGGTGTCGATCTGGCGACCACCAGCCAGTCCGAGGCGGACCAGAAGCGCGGCAGGGAAATCCGTCAGCGCGAAGAACGCCTGGGCAAGCTCCAGCGCGAATTCGACAAGCTCCAGGGCCAGTGCCTCGAGGGCGATCGCCGCGCGTGTGAGCGTCAATCCTCGATCCGGGCGCAGATCGACGGCATCACGCCCACCGTGCCCTAAGAGCCGCAATAACGTCAGGCAGCCGCGCGGCGCAGGCGGTCGTTGATCGCCGCGCCGATCCCGCCTTCGGGCACGGGGGCGACGGCGATGCGCGCCAGGGGCGAGGCGTCGGCTTCGTGGAGGCAGCGGTAGAGCCGGGAAGCGGCTTCGCCGACGTCCCCCGCCGCCGAAAGCGTGACTTGCCCGCCGATCGCGCCGAAGCCGATCAGGAATTCGTCCGGCGCGGCCTCTTCCGCGTCGAGCCGCAGGGGCTTCGCGGGGGCGTAATGGCTGGTGAGCTGGCCGGGCGCCTCGATCGCGCTCGCGGGTTCGAGGATTTCGTTGCCCGCGCCCAGGATCGCCACGATGCGCTCGCGCTCGATCGGTCCGGGGCGGAGGATTTGCCACTGGCATTCGCCGCGCAGCGCGACGATGGTCGATTCGAGCCCCGTTGCGCACGCGCCGCCATCCAGGATCAGCGGCACCGTACTGCCTAGCGAAGCCGCGACGTGCGCCGGTTCGGTCGGGCTGATCGCCCCGCTGCGGTTGGCCGATGGCGCGGCGAGGGGAAATGGGCAGCACTCGAGCAAGGCGCGCATCAGCGGGTGGGCCGGGCAGCGCAGTGCAACCGTCGCCAACCCGGCGGTCACCGCGGGCACGATCGAAGCCCCGGCGCGCAACGGCAGCACCATCGTCAGCGGGCCAGGCCACAGCTTTGCCGCCAGTGCCTCGGCGCGCTCATCGGTTTCCGCCAGCCGCTGTGCCGCGGCGAAGTTCGCGACGTGAACGATCAGCGGGTTGAACAAGGGCCGCCCCTTGGCGCGATAGATCGCGGCGACCGCTTCGTCGCTATCGGCGCGCGAGGCCAAGCCATAGACGGTTTCGGTCGGGACCGCGACGAGACCGCCGTCGCGCAAGATCGCGAAGGCTTCGTCCAGCGCTTCGTCCCCGGCGATCCTTGGCGCAATCCTTGGCATTGTCCCGTCCACGGCGGCGGCTATAGGCTGGGAAAGTTCGTCGACAAGGAAAAGCGAATGGCCTTCACCGCCCCCACCGCCGACCAGTTGCTTGCGCTCAAGGCTTGCGCCGGGATCGAAGAACTCGCCGCGGACGACCGCTTCGCCGCGGCGAGCGAAGATGTGGTGCAAGCGATCGTCGAGGGCATCGGCGATTTCGCCGAGGGCGAATGGGCGCCGCTCAACCGCTTGGGCGATACCGAAGGCGCGACGCTCGCCAATGGCACGGTCACGTTGCCCAAGGGTTTCCGCGAGGCCTATCGTCACTTCGTCGAGCAGGGCTGGAACTCGATCGCCGGCCCCGAAGATTTCGGCGGCCAGGGCTTGCCGTTCAGCCTGGCGACCTGCGTGCTCGAAACTTGCGGCACCGCCAACATGGCGTTCACCCTGCTGCCGATGCTCACCGTGGGTGCGATCGAGGCGATCCTGCACCACGGCAGCGAAGCGCAGAAGGCGCTCTACCTGCCCAAGCTGGTCAGCGGCGAATGGTCGGGGACGATGAACCTTACCGAACCGCAGGCCGGCAGCGACGTGGGCGCGCTGCGGACGACCGCCACGCCGATCTCGCAAGGCGAGCATTCGGGCAAATACCGGATCGCCGGAACCAAGATCTTCATCACCTTCGGCGAGCACGACTGCGCGGACAACATCATCCACCTCGTGCTCGCGCGCACCCCCGGCGCGCCCGCGGGCAGCCGCGGCATCTCGCTGTTCATCGTCCCCAAGCTCCACGTTGCCGCCGACGGTGCGCTGGGCGCGCGCAACGACCTGCGTTGCGCGAGCATCGAGCACAAGCTGGGGATCAACGCCTCGCCGACCTGCGTGATGGCCTATGGCGACGGCTCGACCAGCGGCGGCGAGTGCATCGGCGAACTGATCGGCCGCGAGAACGAGGGCCTCAAGGCGATGTTCACGATGATGAACTCGGCGCGGATCAACGTCGGCAGCCAGGGCGTCCAGATCGCCGAGCGCGCGCTCCAGGCGGCGCAGGAATACGCCACCGGGCGCGTCCAGTCGGCGCGCGCGGGATCGGCCGACAAGGCCCCGGTGGCGATCGTCGAGCACCCCGACGTGCGGCGGATGCTGCTGCGGATGCGCGCGCTGACCGAAGGCGCGCGGGCGCTGCTTTATTACACCGCAGGGCAGGTCGATCGCGGATCGCTGGGCGACGCGGCGGCGCAGCAGCGCGCCGACTGCCTGGTGCCGCTGATCAAGGCGTGGGGAACCGACATCGGGTGCGAAGTCGCCAGCCTGGGGGTGCAGATCCACGGGGGCATGGGCTTCATCGAGGAGACGGGCGCCGCCCAGCACTATCGCGACGCCCGCATCGCGCCGATCTACGAAGGGACCAACGGCATCCAGGCCGCCGATCTCGTGACGCGCAAGCTCGGCTACGAGGGGGGAGAGGTGCTTCGCGCCCTGTTCGCCGATGCAGTGCGCGAAACCGACGGCGAATTGCAGCAGTTGTCGAGCGACTGCAGCAAGGTTTTGGAGTGGATGTGCGCCACCGCCTCGCTCGACGACCGGCTTGCGGGCAGCGTGCCGTTCCTGACAATGGCGGCGACCGCGGTCGCCGGGTGGCAGCTCCAGCGCGAGGCGGCGATGGCGTCGGGCGCGCTGGCGACCTCCAAACCCCTGGTGGCGCGCTATTTCGCCGAGCATCTGGCGGCCGAAGCGCGCGGGCTGAAACGCGCGGCAATGGCCGGGGCGGACCTGCTCTACGCGCTCGACGCCGAGGCGCTCGCCGGGTGAGCGAGGCCCTCGAACGGATCGCGGCGGCGCTCGAAAGGCTCGCCCCGCCCGCGCCGCCCGCGACCGATTGGGGCACGCACCCTGGCTACGTCTGGGACCATGCCGGAGTGCGCCCGGTCCCGACGATCGACGCGCCGCCGCTGGCGCTGCTCAAAGGGATCGACGCGCAGAAGGCCGCGGTGGCGGGCAACGTCGCGCGGCTCGCCAGCGGCGCGGCGGCGCACGACATGCTGCTGTGGGGCGCGCGCGGGATGGGCAAGTCGGCGCTGTTGCGCGCCGCGGTCGCCGCCGCGCAAGCCGACCGCCCCGGTTCGCTGGCGCTCGTCCAGGCCGCCCCCGATGCGCTCGCCAGCCTGCCCGCGCTGTTCGCGGCGTTGCGCGGGGTCGGGCGGCGGTTCCTGGTGTTCCTCGACGATCTCGGGTTCGAGAGCGGCGAAACCCTTGAAGCCCGGCACTTGCGCAGCTGGCTCGAGGGCGGGGTCGAAGCGCGGCCCGCCAATGTCCGCCTTGCCGTCACCTCGAACCGCCGCGCGATCCTGGAACGCCACCTCTCCGAACAGGACGACCCGATCAACCCCCGCGACGCGGTCGACGACAAACTCGCGCTAGCCGATCGCTTCGGTTTGAGCCTGGGCTTCCATGCGTGCGGCCAGGACGATTATTTGGCGATCGTAGATGGCTATGCCGAAGCGGCGGGGCTCGCTTGGGAGCCGGGCGATGCGCTCGAATGGAGCAAGCGCCGCGGAAGCCGTTCGGGCCGGGTCGCCTGGCAATACGTTACCGAGCTGGCGGGCCGAGAAGGCATCGCCCTCTAGCCGTCCATCCCGAACCTGCTCAGTTGCGGAACTGCTCGTTGGGCGCGGCGATATTGCCCTTGAGCGAATCGGGTAGCTGGACCCGCTCGCCCACCGACGTCGACTTCACCGCGGCGATCGGCGCGGAGGGCGACGCCCCCGGCGCGACCACTCGCCAGATGATCCCACCGGTATCGTCGCTGACCAGCAGCGCTCCGTCCTTGGCCCAGCTCACCCACACCGGGCGTCCGTGCGCGCGCTCGTCTTTCGCCAGGAACCCGGTCAGCAGCGGCACCGGCGGCTGGGGCGACGCGTTGCCGCGCGCGTCGAACGCGACGAACACCACATCGTAACCCGACAGCGGCTTGCGGTTCCACGATCCGTGGCGCGCGATGAACGCGCCGTTGGCGAACCTGGGGCCCAGCAAGTTGCCGCCTTTGGCGAACACCAGCCCGAGCGGCGCGGTGTGGCTGCCCAGGGCGTATTCGGGCTTGCGGATGTAGTTGAGGGTGTATTCCGGAGCGGGTTCGTTGACCCGCATGTCGAGGTTGTCCTTCCAGTAGACCCACGGCCAGCCGTAGTGTGAACCGAACGGGACATCGGTCAGGTAGTCGGGGACGAGGTCGGAGCCGAGCATGTCGCGCTCGTTGACCACCGTCCATAGCTCGCCCGAGGCCGGGTTCCAGTCCATCCCGTTGGGATTGCGCAGCCCCGCCGCGTAGATCCGGTGGGTCTTCTTGGCGAAATCGTATTCGTGGATCGCGGCGCGGCCGGTCTCCTTGTCGATCCCGTTCTCGGCGATGTTCGATGACGAACCCACCGCGATATAAAGCTTCGAGTTGTCGGGCGAGAGTAGCAGGTTGCGCGCCCAGTGATTGCCGTTGCCGGGCAGATCCATCAGCTTGACCGGATCGCCCGTGAGCGTGGTCTCGCCGACTTTGAACGGGAAGCTCAGCACCGCATCGGTGTTCGCGACCAGTAGTTGCGAGCCCTCCGGGGTTTCGCGCAGTGCCATACCGTATGGGGACTTGAGGCCGCTGCGGAACAGGATCTTCTGCTCGGCAACGCCGTCGCTGTCGCCGTCGCGCAGCAGCTGGATGCGATCGGGCGAGCCGCCGCCCGCGCCGACCTTGTTCATCATGTAGTTCATGACGATCCCGCTGATGCCTTTGACAGGGCGCGGCTGGCTGTTGGTTTCGGCGACCAGGACATCGCCATTGGGCAACACCAGCATCGTGCGCGGGTGGTCGAGGCCGACGGCGAAGCGGCCGACCGCCAACCCCGGCGCGGGCATGGGTGCTTCGTTCGCCTTCCACCCGATCGGATCGGCGGTGACGATCGTCGGGATCGTCTGCGCGTCGGCCTTGGCCAGCGTCGGGTGCGGGCCGGAAAGCTGGGCATCGCTGAGCTTACCGGTGTCGGGACGGGTGACGAGCCACAGCGCGATTCCCGTGACGACGACGATTCCGATGATCCACAAAGCGATCTTGCGCAGCATTGCGTTGGTGTTCCCGTTGTTTGGCCGGAGACGTAAGCGCCCATCCCGCCGTCCGCAACTCCCCTTGCCCGCGCGCACCTCCGCTCCTAGCTGACCGGGATGTACGATTTTGCCGCGAGCGCCGATCTCCCCAAACCCGAGCTCTACCGCGAGCTGATCATGGCCGCCGACGCCTTGACCGCGGGGGAGTTTGATGGTGTCGCTAACATGGCTAACATCGTGGCGCTGATCTGGCAGTTCGTGCCGCGGCTCAACTGGGCGGGGTTCTATCGCGCGCAGGGATCGGAGCTGGTGCTCGGACCGTTCGCGGGCAAGCCCGCCTGCATCCGGATCCCGTTCGGTCAGGGAGTATGCGGGGCCGCGGCGGCTTCGGGCGAGACCCAGCTCGTGCCCGATGTCCACGCTTTCCCCGGCCACATCGCCTGCGACGCGGCCAGCCGCGCGGAGCTGGTGGTGCCCGTGCTGCGTGAGGATCGCATCTTGATCGCGGTCATCGACCTCGACAGTCCCGAGCCGAGCCGCTTCGACGGCGACGACGCGCGCGGGATCGAGGCGCTGGCGGCGCTGATCGCCGCGAGAATCTAGGCCCGAATTGGGACGCCGTCGGGGGCGCGGCAGGCGCCCCGTGGTGCGCCGCGGGTTGCGATGGTAGCCAACCGGCGAAGGGCGGCGTCATCGGGTCGCCCCCGGACAGGGGACTCGTTCGATGCCCGCCAAGACCTTTGCCAGGGGGATCGCCATCGCGCTGGTGCTCGCTGCCACCCCGGCCCTTGCCCGCCACGACCGCGCCATCGACTACCCCGCCTCTCCGGCAAATTTCACGCCCCCGGTGCAGAACGCATTCCAGGTCGACCGGGCGCTTGCCGAACGCTGCGGACTGCGTGACGGGTCGATGCGGCCGCATCTGACCCCCGCCTATCTTCGCGACGGCTATGGTCGCCGCCGCGATGACGGCCTGGTCGGTGCCGCGATCGGTGGCGTGACCGGCGGACTGATCGGCAACCGCATCGCCGGACACGGCGACCGCCTGCTCGGCACCACGGCGGGGGCGGTGGTCGGGGCCGCCGCCGGGGCGGCGATCGACCGCGCCGAGGATCGTGGGGCCATCCGATCTCCCGCTTTGTCAGACGACCCGCAAGCCTATGGCGGCGAGTGCGACGCCGTGCTCCCCCCAGGCTACATGCTCGTATCGGTTCCCGGCGAGCAGGATTGCCACGATGAAGTCGTCACCCGCGAGGAATGGGTGCCCGAATAGGTGACCATTCCCCGTCGCGCGCCAGCCCGCGCCCCGGCGCGCGTCAAGCGAACCAAGCTGCGCCTCAGCAAGTAACCGGGCGCTACAGCTTGCGCCCGATCAGCTCCTTCATGATCTCGTTGGTCCCGCCGAAAATCCGCGTGACCCGCGCGGCGCGCCAGGCGCGCGCGATCGGGTATTCGTTCATGTAACCCGCGCCGCCGTGGAGCTGGAGGCACTTGTCCATCACCTCCCACTGCAGTTCGGTGTGCCACAGCTTGGCCGCCGCGCCTTCTTCGGGGGTCAGTTTCTTCTTCAGCAGCCGCACCAGCGCCCAATCGAGATGCGCCCAGCCGACCTGGAGCTTGCTCTTGAGGTCGGCGAGCGTGAAGCGGGTATTCTGGAAATCGATCACCGGCTTGCCGAACGCCTTGCGGTCGCGGGTGAACTCGACCGTGTCGTCGAACGCGCGCTGGGCGCTGGCCTGGGCGCTCACCGCGATCGATAGCCTCTCCTGGGGAAGCTCGCTCATCAGGTAGACGAAGCCCTTGCCTTCTTCGCCCAGGCAGTTGGTGATCGGCACCCGAACATCCTCGAAGAACAGTTCGCTGGTGTCGGCTTCGTCCTGGCCGATCTTGTCGAGGTTGCGGCCGCGCTTGAAGCCCTCGCGGTTGGCTTCGACCAGGATGATCGAGACGCCCTTCCACTTCGGCTCCACCTCGGTGTCGGTCTTGGCGCAGACCAGGATCAGGTCGGCGTTCTGGCCGTTGGTGATATAGGTCTTGCTGCCGTTGATGACGTAGTGGTTGCCGTCCTTCCGCGCGGTGGTGCGGATGCCCTGGAGGTCCGAACCGGTGCCCGGCTCGGTCATCGCGATCGCGGTGATCACTTCGCCCGCGACCATCCGCGGCAGCCATTCGCGCTTCTGCTCCTCGCTGCCGTAACTGACGAGATAGTTGGTGACGATGTCGGACTGCAGCGAGAAGCCGGTGGTGGCACGCCCGTAATAGGCGCTCTCCTCGTCGACGATCGCATTGTAGCCGAAGTCGAGCCCGAGCCCGCCGTATTCCTCGGGCACCGTCGGGCAGAGCATTCCCAGCTCGCCGGCCTTGGGCCAGATCGAACGCGGGACGATGCCGGCGTCGGCCCACTCCGCGGCGTGCGGCGCGACCTCCTTCTGGAGGAACTGGCGCACGGTCTGGCGGAAAGCTTCGTGGTCTTCGGTATAGGCGGTGCGGGCGAGCTGATCGAGCGACATGGCGGTGAGGCCCCTCTCCTGGTTTGGTTGGCGCCGGTGTGGCCGCGCCGCCGGTGAGGGTCAAGCGGGTTTAATCGTTCGGTTAAAGACAACCGAGAAGTCGCACCGCGCGACTTTAGCGCCGATTGCGCCCGGCGAGCATGGCGCCCGATGTGGCTCGTTCGCCAGCGGTGTCTTGCGCGAGCACGCCCGGCATGGCGGCACGGCATTCGAACCGTGGCAAATCGTCGGGCGAGGTCGCGGCATCGAGCTGCGCGCGATCGATCTCGGCCACGCATTGCGCACCGTCCTCGCCCGCCACGGCCAGGCTGCGATCGCCGCCGCCGGCGTTGAAATCGACCACTCCGTCGAAGCCGGCCATGGTCTGCTCACCCGATGGCAGGGCCTTGATCAGCGTGCCGGGGGCGACCGGCTGTCCGTTCGGTCCGATCAGACGGATTTGCCGCGGAATAAAGCGCACCACGTCGAGCGCCACGAGCCCGACTGCTCCGCGCGGGACGATGATCCGCTTGCGCGTGTCGCGCGCCAGCGCATCGACGGGGAGCTTGTCTGGATCGATGTCGAAGCTGATCGGCACTTGCGCCGGGATGTTCTCGACCAGCAGCAATCCGCCGCGCGCGGTCACGCCGGCGGGGCGATTCTCGCGCATCACCGTCACTCCGGCAATGGTCCCGGTGCGCACCAGCGCATAGCTGCCCCCGGTCTGGTTGCGCGCGAACACCCCGCCCCCCGCGATCAGCAGCGATCCGCGCGCGTTGGCCCGAAACCCGAAGTTTCCGCCGACGCGCTCGGCCTGGCCTTCGATTCGGCCATAGGGACTGCGATAGGCGACGCTGCCCGAGGTGCGGGTCGTCGGGCCATAGGTCCGCTCGAACGCATAGCCGACCGAATTTCCCTCGATGTCGTGCTTGGACAAGGTGCTCGAACCCGACAGGGGGGCCCCGGTGCCTCCGCTCGCCGAACCCTGGAAGTTGCGTCCACCGCCAAGTTGGATCGAAAGGCCCGCAAACCCGGTGAACGCGCTAGTTTGACCGCGGCGATAGCCGAACGAGCTGAAAACATCGATGCTCCGGCTGATACGGGTGCGAAACGAGGCGTTGAGCAGGTCGCTCTTGCGCTCGAAGGCAGGAAACCGGGGATCGAAGCGGCGCTCCTGGCGCGAGGCGGAAAGCTGGATCTGGTTCATATGGCCCAGATCGAAGTTGAGCTGACCGACGAACTGCTTTGGCGGCAGGGGGTCGCCGAGCTTGCTGGCGACGTCGCGATAGCCCGAACTGGGCAAAATCGCGCCAATTCGTCCGGAAATGCGCCTGCCGCTCGATTCCAGCCCCAGATTGAGCAGCGTTCCGCTCGTCTTGCCCACGGAATCGCGGCTGTAGCGCGCCTCGAGCGTCGCCAGCGCGAGTCCGCCCAACACGACATCGCCCCGGGCCCCCGCATTGACGAGGCCCGAGGTCCACTCCGCGGTGCCCTCGACGGTCAGCCGCGAGGAAATCCCGCGACGGTAGAATGCGCTGCCGGTGAGGGGCCCGTAGTCTTCGCCACGCAGCCCGTATCGTCGTCGGACGAACCCGGCGTTGACCGCGAACTCGCTCAAGTTGCGTGCCAGCAAGTTGCGCGAAACGTAAAACTTCGTGCTTTGAATGACTTCGCGGCCCAAGGCATCGCGCACGATCACCGCGACCTCGCCGCGCCCGCTGTTGGCGGGGACGTTGCGCACGGTGAACTCGCCGGGCTGGATGTCGCCGAGCTTGTAACGCTGGTCGCCGTTGATCAGGTCGATGCCCGTGGGCACCGCGACCTGGCCGGTAAAGCTGGGCAGCGGCGTGGTGATCAGATCGGGGCGCAGGCTATAGTCGGAGGCGATCTGCAGGCCGCCCAGCCGCAGCGCGCGCTGGCTCTGCCCGCCGGCCGAGAAGAAATCGCCCGCGGTCGCGGTCAGACCGCGCCGCGGGAGGAGTATCTGCAGTTGAGTGTCGAGCCGCAGCAGCTTTCCCGTCCCCGGCGCCGGACTCGTCGCCACTTGAAACCCGCTGGTCAACGCGACGTTGCCGCGCACCAGCGCTGCTGCGACCAACCCCGCAGCGTCGGTGCGGCCGCGGGCCAAGGTGCCCGTCAAGTCGTAATCGAAGCGTAGCGCGGTCAGCGGCGCGGATATGCCGTCGCGCTTGGGCGGCCGCGACAGATCGATGTAGTTGTCGCCGTCGCCCTTGCGCAAGAGCTGGACGTCGAGCCGCTGGTGGGTCGGGTCAAAGATCCATTTGGCGATCTGAAGCGAAGCGAGCGGTATCATGCCACCGCTGGCGGCCGCCACTGGGAGCCCGGCGGCGCGGGCGGCGGCGGCGTCGATCGTCAGCACGCCATCGCGCCACGCCAGTTCGACCAGCCGCGTGCGGACATCGCCGTCGATGGATATCTCGGATAGCCCGGGCCCGCTGCTCGCCGCGACGCTTTGTGCGGTAAGCCCCGGGGGGAGAGCGAACGGATCCGATTGCGCGAGGGCGGGAGTTCCGCCGCTTGCTGCCGCGAGAACGGCAGCGCAGAGCGCTAGGAGCCGTTCACCCGCAAACGGGCGAAGCCTGGACATTGGCCATTCGGCCATCGACCTGAGCGACTATCGTGACCGGCCCCAGCGCGCAGCCGTTGGCGATCGGCCAGGCGATGGCGGAACTGCCCTGAACATAGCGCAGCGAATTGCGCTGGACCGGGACGACTTTGCCCGCGGCGGTCTTGACCTCGATCGAAACGATCCGCGCAGTCGCGCCCCCGGCATTGCCGACCTCGATGGTGTCGGCGCCGATCCGCCAGTCGAGTTGGGCCGGCGCAGCGGTATCGCGGTCGAGGAAGACTGGGATCGTAAAGCGCAGCCGGGCCTCGGCCGAGCCGGACTGGGCCAGCGTCGGATCGGGCAATTGATCGACCGCGAGCCGAAAGCGCTTCTCGCCGGGCGAGGCGGCGCCGGTGCGCAGCAGGCGAACGATCTGGGTGGCGCCCGGCTGGATCGCGACGATCGCCGGAGAAATCGTCAGCGCCGAACTGGGCGTGAAGTGGTCCTCGCCACCCTCCTGGCTCCAGGCGAACAGCCGGGTCTGGACGGGTACGGGCCGGTCGGAGGTGTTGGTCAGCATCACCGTGGCGGCGGGCTTCGCTGCATCGAGCTCGAGCCGCAGCGGAGCGATATTCAGCCGCGCCATTCCCGGCACCGATGGTGCAGCGGGAGCGGCTGGCTCGTCCGCATGAACCGCAGGCGCGGTCAATGCGAGGAACGACCCGCCTGCCAGGATCAGGGCGAACAGGCGCGATGAAACGACAGGTCGGGTCATTCAGGTCTCCATTGGCTTTTAGAAGGTGACGGTGACCGTCACGGTATCGGTGTAGGCACCCGCGCCGACCGAGGTCGCGCTTGACGGAATGCGCCCGTAAGCAATGAGCGACACGAGCCCGCTGGTACCGGCCGCGCCCGCGACGGTGTTGCCGCCGATACCCGAATTGCTGCCCCAAGCCGTCGTGCGGCCGGCGTTGCTATAGATGTTGTACGGAATCTTGGTCGGCGTCACGGCACCGTTCGAAAGGTAACGCTGGCCCGAAGCGGCGTTCAGACCCATGTCAAGCGCGACATCGTAGGTCGCGCCATTGGTGCACACCAAAGAGATCGACGAGCTGGTGTCGATATCGCTGCCACCGATCGCGGTCGGCGCGCCGAACGACATCGGCGTGGCGGCGACGGTGCACGAATTGATCACATTGACCGAAACCGGCATCGTGTTGGTGGCGGTGGCGGCAAGCGCCGGAGTTGCAGCGACGGCGGCAACAGCGGCCAGCCCAAGAAAAATGTTACGCATGATGTTTGTCATCCCCAAAAGTCTCGGCCTCAAAGCCGCGCCCTCCATGCGCATCGAACGATTGAAATTTGGCTAATGGTTACGAAGAAATTCGCATCGCCTTCGGGGATAATACCTAGATCGGTATGGTTAACATCGGGTAACCGCCGCGGCTGAAATCGCGCAAATTCAAATCTGGGGGGACATTGGGCGGGGGGCTCGCACCTTTGAGAGCCAGGTTCGCGCGTGCGCGTCAGAAGGTGACGGTTACGGTCAGCGTATCGTTGTAGCTGCCCGATTTGAGCGTCTTGACCGAGTTTACCCGGCCATAAACGGTCATAAGAGCGACGCCGGTAACCCCCGAGTTGCCGCCGACGTTCTTGGTCCCACCGGTACCCCACACGGCGCTGCGCGGGGGATCCTTGTAGACGTCGTAATTGATGTAGGCGTTGTAGCCCGCGTTGTAGACCCGGCGGTTGATCCCGTTGGCATGAAGCCCGGTATCAATATCGATCGTGTAGGCCGTGTTGGGCGGACACTTGATCGTTATCGTCGACGTCGAATCGACGTTGCTGTTGGTCGGCACCGGGATCAGGAAAATCAGGGGAGCCGCGCTGACGGTGCAGCTACTAACGGGATTGACCAATACGCGGAACTGGCTGGTCGCGCGTCCGGCGGCGGCGCACGGCGACGCGACCAGCGCGCAGGCGCTCGCCATCATCAAAGCTGCGCCCCAACGCCCGCTGATCATCCCGATCCCTCCAAGTCGCAGCCCCCTTAAAGGAAACCACTTAGGCGAAGGTTAAGGGCGCGGTGACTTTATCCGGAAGGCGTGGCGCGAACGGCCGGCTACGGGACGGGATCGATACTCAAATCCCGCCGCCGGTTAGCCGCTGGCAAACCAGATCGAGCTGATCGAGCGTGCGATAGCGGATCGTAACCGCCCCCGAACGCGGATCGGCATCGGCGGCGATCGTCACCTTGAGTCCGAGGAAATCCTCGAGATGCCGCTGGACCGCGGCGATGTCGGCGTCCTCGACCGGGTCGCGCGCCAGACGAGCCTTGCGCGCGGGCGCCTCGCCCTCCCCCCTCGCCAAGACGCAGCGCCTTGCGCGCCAGGCGCTCGGTGGCGCGCACCGACAGTCCGCGCGCGACCACGTCGCGTGCGAGCGCGGCGCAATCGGGCGCGTTGATCAGCGCGCGGGCGTGGCCCATCTGCAACCGGCCGTCCTGGAGCATCGCCTGGACCTCCGCGGGCAGAACGAGCAGCCGCATCAGGTTGGCGACATGGCTGCGCGACTTGTCGACCATCTTGGCGACGTCCGCCTGCGACAGCCCGTCTTTGGTGGTAAGTCTTTGATATGCAGCCGCTTCTTCGATCGGATTGAGATCCTCGCGTTGAAGGTTTTCGATCAGTGCGAGCGCGGCGACATCGCCATCGCCGAGCTGACGCACCAACGCCGGAATTTCGTGGAGCCGCGCCCGCTGCGCGGCTCGCCAGCGGCGCTCGCCCGCGACGAGTTGGTAGCGTCCCGACCCCAGCGGGCGCACGATGACCGGCTGGATCACCCCGCGCTGCGCGATCGAGGCGGCCAGCTCGTCGAGCGAGGTTTCGTCGAAATGGCGACGCGGCTGATCTGGATGCGGCTCGATGTTGGCGGTCGCAATCAAAGCGAAGCCATCGGTGGTGCCTCGATCGGCTTCGGCCGTCTGGATCAGCGGCTCCTCGCGCCGCACTTCGCCCATCAACGCACCGAGCCCGCGACCCAGACCACCGGGACGCTTCTTGGCCGATGCGGGAACCGACAGGCGGACCAGTTCGTCGTTGGTCATGCGGCGATTCTCCGTTCGGGCAGGCGCGAAAGCAGTTCGCGGGCGAGCGCCATGTAGGCCTGCGATCCCGCGCAGGCGTGGTCGTAGATCAGCGCCGGGAGACCGTGGCTGGGTGCTTCCGACAGCCGGACGTTGCGCGGAATCACGGTCTCGAAGACCAGCGGGCCGAGGCACGAGCGGACGTCGGCGGCGACCTGGTCGGTCAACCGGTTGCGGCGGTCGAACATCGTCAGGACCACGCCGACGATCCCCAACGCGGGATTGAAGCGCTGCTGGACCTGCTCGACCGTCTTGAGCAGTTGCGACAGCCCCTCCAGCGCGAAGAATTCGCACTGCAGCGGCACCAGCAAGGTGTCTGCGGCGGTCAGCGCGTTGAGCGTCAGCAACCCCAGCGAAGGCGGGCAATCGATCAGGCAGACATCGTGACGCGAATCGCCCTTTAGCGCGGTCTTGAGCCGATCGGTCCGTTCGGCGACGTTGACAAGTTCGACCTCCGCCCCGGAGAGATCGACGGTAGATGGGACGATGTCGAGGCCCGGAATCCGCGTGGCCCGGAATGTCTCGTTCAGCGGACGCCCGTCGATCAAGAGGTCGTAGGTGGAGTTTTCGCGTTCGTCGGCGGTGATGCCGATTCCCGTGGATGCGTTGCCTTGTGGATCGAGGTCGACGAGCAGCGTCCGCCAGCCGGTCGCCGCCAGCGCGGTCGCGAGATTGATCGCGGTGGTCGTCTTGCCCACCCCGCCCTTCTGATTGGCGATAGCCATCCGAATCATGTGCGCTTTCCCTTGAAATCGGGGGGCACGCCGCGACCCACGAGAATGACCGAATCGGGATCGGTGAGACTTTGTTCCACGTGAAACATGGATTTGACCGTGTTTGGCATTTCCAACAGTTCCTGCCGCCCCTTTCTGCCTTTGGGCAACAGCCATTGTGTTTGCGATGTGGAAAAGCGTGCCGATAAAGCGATCAGCCGCGCAAGTGGCGCAAAGGCGCGCGCCGAAATGGTCGCTGCCGGGATCGTCTCCATCGCCTCGAGTTTGCCTCCGAACACGCGGGCGTTGGTGATGCTCAGCCTGTCGATTGCGCTTTCGAGCCAGGCGATTCGCCGGTTGCGGCTTTCGACCAGGATTACCTCGCCGGCTGGACGGCAGAGGGCCACGACCAATCCGGGAAATCCAGCTCCGCTTCCCAGGTCGAGCCAAGTCCCACGGGATGTTTCACGTGAAACATGGATGAGTTGCGCCGAATCCGCGAGATGACGCACCCAGACCTGCGCGAGCGACGTGTCCGAAACCAAGTTCTGAAGCATGTTCTCGGCGCGGAGAAGTTCAACAAGCCGGTCGAGCCTGGCGAGTGTCGCCGCGTCGCACCCCAGCACCGAGCCGAACCAATCGCGCGCCTCGCCCTCGCTGGCCAGCGTCATGCCGCGGTGTGCTGCCGCGCGTGGATCAGCAAGACCGCCAGCGCAGCCGGCGTGATCCCGGCGACCCGTCCTGCTGCGCCAAGCGTCAACGGCCGTGCGGCGCCAAGCCGTTCAGCCATCTCGTTCGACAGTCCAGGGATCGCGGGATAGTCGAGTGTGCCGGGAAGGAGCAGCCCCTCGCTCGCCCGCAAATCGCGCAATTCGGCATCCTGGCGTGCGAGGTAGGGCGCGTAGACTGCGTCCTCCTGGATCTCCTCGGCCAGCACGGGGTCGGTAGGTGCAGCTTCGCCCAGCACGGTGGCCAGAGTCACCCCGGGAAGGCGGAGCCAGTCGCGCAGGCTGCGACGCTCGCCCGACCCTGTCGGCAGATCAAGCTCGGACGCGGTGGCTGAGTGATCGAGCGCAACCTCGTGGCGCATCCGCTCGTCCTCGCGGCGCCCAAACCACTCGGCCCGCTCCGAGCCGACACATCCCGCGGCCAGCGCCAGTGGGGTCAATCTGGTCGAGGCGTTGTTAGCGCGCAGCCGCAACCGGTACTCGGCGCGGGCGGTCAGCATCCGGTACGGCTCGCTGACCCCGTGAAGTGTCAGGTCGTCGATCATCACCGCCATATAGCTGTTGGCCCGGTCGATCGGGGCGGACTCCCTGCCCAACGCGTTCGCCGCGGCGTGCATGCCGGCGACCAGGCCCTGGGCCGCCGCTTCCTCGTAACCGGTGGTCCCGTTGATCTGGCCAGCGCAGTAGAGGCCGGGAATCGCGCGCAATTCGAGCGAAGGCCGCAGCGCCCGAGGGTCGATATGGTCGTATTCCACCGCATAGCCGGGCACGGTCATCTCGACCTGGTGGAGCCCATCCATCGTCCGCAACATCGCAAGCTGAACGTCCGCGGGTAACGAGGTGCTGATGCCGTTGGGATAGACCGCGTGATCGTTCAGGCTTTCGGGCTCGAGGAACACCTGATGTCCGTCGCGGTCAGCGAAGCGGTGAATTTTGTCTTCGATCGACGGGCAATAGCGCGGGCCCCGGGCATCGATCGCGCCGCTGAACAACGGCGAGCGATGGAGGTTGGCGCGAATGACGTCGTGGCTTCGCTCGTTGGTCCGGGCGATCGCGCAGAACAATTGAGGATTGGCGCGGCGCGAGCTGAGCGCCGACATCGTCCATGGCGCGGCGTCGCTGGCTTGCTCCGGAAGCTCGGCCCAGTCGATCGTCCGCCCATCGAGCCGGGGCGGGGTGCCGGTCTTGAGCCGGGCCATCGGCAGCGCGGCGTTGCGCAATTGCGCGGCGAGCCGCTGCGCCCCGGCCTCACCGATCCGCCCGCCCGCGAAGGTCTCCTCGCCACGAAACATCCGCCCGCCGAGGAAAGTGCCGGTGCACAGGATCACCGACGCTGCGGTAAGCACCGAACCGTCGCCAAGTTCGACACCCTGGACCCTGCCGTTCGCGAGGCTCAACCCGGCGACTTCGCCGCCGACGACGGTAAGGCCGGCCTGCTCGGCCAACATCCGCTGGATTGCGCGCCGGAACAAGCCTCGGTCGGCCTGCACCCGCGGCCCCTGCACCGCGCTCCCCTTCGAGCGATTGAGCATGCGGTAATGGATCGCCGCCGCGTCAGCAGCGCGCGCGATCAGGCCGTCGAAGGCATCGACCTCGCGCACCAGATGGCCCTTGCCCAGCCCGCCTATCGCGGGATTGCAGCTCATGGCGCCGAGCGTGGCCGGATCGAACGTGACCAACGCGACCCGTGCACCCATCCGCGCGGAGACCGCTGCAGCCTCGCACCCGGCATGCCCGCCGCCGACAACGA
The DNA here is from genome assembly GCF_009707465.1 of Novosphingobium sp. Gsoil 351. NCBI lineage: Bacteria > Pseudomonadati > Pseudomonadota > Alphaproteobacteria > Sphingomonadales > Sphingomonadaceae > Novosphingobium > Novosphingobium sp. Gsoil 351. The sequence continues at coordinate 2,136,651 of NZ_CP046120.1, read as the reverse complement.
TGACATCGAACTCGCTCACGACCGCGCCGTTACCCCACGCGATAGCCGTGGTCAAAAGCGGCCTGTTCCACGTGGAACATCACTTGCCGATGCAGAACCGGCCGAACAGCGCATCGAGCATGTCTTCGGTGCCGCTGCGCCCGATCAGCCGATCAAGCGCGAGGCGGGCGAGGCGGAGGTGTTCGGCGGCGAGCAGCGGGTCGGGGTGGTGGGCGGCGCTGGCGACGGCTTCGCGGCATTCGCCAAGCAAGCGGCGCTGGCGTTGACCGAGGGCCACCGCGCCCGGCGCGGGCATGGCGACGCGAGCGGTGGCGACGAGATCTGCACAAAGCGAAGCGATGCCCTCACCCGTCAGCGCGGAGACGGCGTGCCGGGGATCGGCGACCGCATCCCTATCGGGGCGGTCGCACTGCGGCGCGAGTTGCCAGGCCCCGCCCGGTCGCTCGTCCGCTGCCCCAAGCCACAGCACGAGGTCTGCCGCGGCGCTCGCCGCCTCCGCCCGCGCGATCCCGATACGCTCGACCGGATCGGCGCTATCGGCCCTTAGCCCCGCGGTATCGACGAACACGAACGGCACCCCGTCGAGCGCGACCGGCTGCGTCAAGAGGTCACGCGTGGTCCCCGGAATAGGGGTTGCGATAGCCGCCTCGGTATCGGTCAACATGTTGAAAAGTGTACTCTTTCCGGCATTCGGCGGACCCGCGATCACCACCCGGAAACCGTCGCGCAGCAATTCTGCGTGTGGCCGCGCGAGCCAAGCCGCCAGCGCCTCGCTCAGATCGCGGCAATCGGCTTCGAACGCCGCGGGCAGCCCGGCGACGTCGTCCTCATCGGCAAAATCGAGCGAGGCCTCGAGCTGGGCGGACAAACTCAGGACCCTGTCCCGCCAGCCTTCGACCAGGCGCGACAATTCGCCCGAAGCCATCGCCAGCGCGCTGCGCCGCTGGAGTTCGGTTTCGGCGGCGAGCAGGTCGGCCAAGCCCTCGGCCTCGGCGAGATCGATCACTCCGTTGGTGAAGGCGCGGCGGGTGAACTCCCCAGCCTCGGCACGGCGCAGCCCGGGCAACCCGGCCAGCGCGCGCTCGATCGCGGCGACTACCGCGCGCCCGCCGTGAAGGTGAAGCTCGGCGCTGTCCTCCCCGGTCGCGGTGCCCGGTCCCGGCAACCACAACACCAGCGCGCGATCGAGCAGCGAGCCGTCGCCAGGATCGCGCAGGCTCGCGGTGCTCGCCCGGCGCGGTACGGGCAGGCGCCCCGCCAGCGCGCGCAACGCCTCCCCGGCATGCGGCCCGCTGATGCGCACCACGGCGATGGCCGCAGGCGGAGGCCCGCTCGACAAGGCGAAGATCGTGTCGCTCATCGCCGCAGCGAGAACGTCCGGCGCGGCTTCAATCGCCGTTGCGCTTGCGCCCGCCCTTGGTGGCCGCGTCGGCCATCGCCGCCAGCGCGCCGGGCCCGTTCTCCATGAACTGCTGGAACAGCTTCATCCCGATCTGGCCCATCGGCGCGAGCTGCTGTGCGTAGTCCTGCAGCTTCTCGACGTCGGACACGCCCTTCATCGCCTTCGACACCGCATCGACATAGACCGCGTTGGCCTTGCTGACGTCGGGAAAGCCCAGAAAGGTGCGGGCTTCCTCGGGGGTGCAATCGACCTCGACATGGAACTTCATGGACGCTCTCCTCCCCCTGCGGCGTGCAGCCTGTCACACGGCCTTGGCAAAGTCCAATCGGCGCGACTAGGCTGATCCGGACTTTGCTGGCGAAGGATTGAGACGATGGGCGATACGACGACAATTCCGGCACTCGATGGCGACGGGGCCATTCCCATCTATCTCGCCCGCCCCGCGGGTCCGCCCCAAGCCGCGATCATCGTGGTGCCCGAGATCTTCGGGGTCAACGCGGGCATCCGCCGCAAGTGCGACGATTGGGCCAAACTTGGCTACCTCGCGCTCGCCCCCGACATCTTCTGGCGGTTCGCTCCTGGGGTCGAACTCGATCCCGACGTGCCCGAGCAATTGCAGCAGGCATTCGGCTATTTCCAGCAATACGACGCCGACGACGGGGTCAAGGACATCGAGGCCGCGATCCACCATCTGCGTCGCAGCGAAGGCTGCGCCAAAGTCGGGCTCGTCGGGTTCTGCCTGGGCGGACGGCTCGCCTATATGGCGGCGACGCGAACCGATATCTCGGCCTCGGTCGGGTATTATGGCGTCATGATCGACCAGATGCTCAACGAAAGCCACGCGATCGCCCACCCGCTGATGCTGCACATTCCCACCGCGGACCACTTCGTCGGGCCCGAAGCCCAAGCCGCGATCCACGCCGGCCTGGACAGCCACCCGAAAGTCGCGCTGCACGACTATCCAGGGCTGGACCACGGGTTCGCCGCAGAAATGGGTGACCGCCGCGACGAAGCTGGGGCAAAGTTGGCCGACCAGCGCACGCGCGACTTCTTCGCCCAGCATCTGGCCTGAGGGCATGATCGGCGCGAAGCGGCTGACCAGCTCGTTCGCCGGGCTGGGCCGGTTCGCGATTCCATTGATCCTGGCCGCGCTGGCGGTCGGTGCCGCCGCCTGGCCCCCGGCGCGATGGACGCTGTGGTTGCTCGCCCCGTTGCTGGCGATCACGCTGTGGGATTTCGTCCAGACCCGCCATACCTTGCGCCGCAACTATCCGCTGGTCGCGCGGGTGCGCTGGATCATGGAGGACTTGCGCCCGTTTCTGCGCTCCTACGTGGTCGAAAGCGATCTCGACGGGCGGCCGTTCAATCACGACGAGCGCGCGCTGGTCTACGCCCGCGCCAAGGGACAGCTCGACGCGCATCCCTTCGGCACCGAGCTCGACGTCTACTCCGACGAATACGAATGGCTCGGTCACTCGATCGCCCCGAACGAGAAGGCTGCGGAAGGCTGGCGGATCAAAGTCGGCGGGCCGCAGTGCGCCAAGCCCTATGAGGCGTCGCTGCTGAACATCTCGGCGATGAGCTTCGGTGCGCTCTCCGCCAACGCGATCCTCGCGCTCAACAAGGGCGCGAGGATCGGCGGGTTCTATCACGACACCGGCGAAGGCGGGCTTTCGCGCCACCACCGGGTCCATGGCGGCGACCTCGTGTGGGAGATCGGTAGCGGCTATTTCGGCTGTTGCGATGCCAGGGGCGGTTTCGACCCGAGCCGGTTCGAGGCGACCGCGCAGGACGATCAGGTGCGGATGATCGAGATCAAGCTCAGCCAGGGGGGCCAAGCCGGGCCACGGCGGAGTCCTGCCGGGGGCCAAGGTCACCCCGGAAATCGCCGAGGCGCGTGGCGTGGCGATTGGCCGGGATTGCATCTCTCCCGCCGCGCATTCGACCTTCTCGACCCCGCTCGAGCTGCTCGAATGGGCGGCGAAGCTGCGCGATCTCGCGGGCGGCAAACCGGTCGGGATCAAGCTGTGCATCGGGCAGCCGCACCAGTTGTTCGCGGTGATGAAGGCGATGCGCGAGAGCGGCATCCGGCTCGACTACATCGTGGTCGACGGCGGCGAGGGCGGGACCGGGGCGGCGCCGGTCGAACTTTCGAACAGCATCGGCATGCCGCTGCGCGAAGGGCTGATCCTGACCCGCAACGCGCTCGTCGGGTGCGGGCTGAAAGGCGACGTGCGTCTCGCCGCCTCGGGCAAGGTTCACTCGGGCGCGGGGCTGGCGATGAACATGGCGTTGGGGGCGGACTGGTGCAACGCGGCACGGGCGTTCATGTTTGCGCTCGGTTGCGTTCAGTCGATGCGCTGCCACACCGATACCTGCCCGACCGGCATCGCCACGCAGGACGCCGGGCGCCAACGCGGCCTGGTGGTCGCGGACAAGGCGCCACGGGTCGCCCATTTCCACAAGCAGACACTGGCCGGGCTGCGCGAGATCGTCGTCGCCATGGGGCTCGACGATCCATGGCAGATCGGCCCGCAGGACCTGTCCGAACGGCTGAACAGCGCGCGCTCGAACCCGGTCGACCGGATCTACGACTTCGTTGAGGAAGGCCAATTGCTGGCCGATCCCGCCAGCACGCCGTACAAGCGTTATTGGGACGCGTCGCGCAGCGACAGCTTCAGGAGAGCGGCATGAGCAAGAACCCCGGGCTGGCCGACTGGCACCGCGTGATGGCGGCAGGCAACGTCCCCGCCGAGCTGGCCGAAATCCTCGCCGAAGACGCGGTGTTCCACTCGCCGGTGGTCCACACCCCCCAAGCCGGCAAGACCAAGGTCATCGCCTATCTCAGCGCCGCGGGCCAGGTGCTCGGCTCGCCCGGCGGTCACGCCAAGTTCCGTTATGTCCGCGAGCTGGTCGACGGGCACGAGGCGTGCCTCGAATTCGTCGCCGAGATCGACGGGATCACCATCAACGGCATCGACCTGATCGCGTTCGATGCCGACTGGAAGATCCGCGACTTCAAGGTGATGGTCCGGCCGTTGAAGGCGATCAACAAGCTGTGGGAGCTGATGGCGGCGGAGCTCCAGACGAAGGGGTGATCGCCCGGCCCGGCACTGGCCCCCCTGTCGGGCGAACCGCCTACTGGTTCATCGTCGCGAAGAAGTCCTCGTTGCTCTTGGAATCCTTCATCTTGTCGAGGAGGAACTCCATCGCATCGATCGTGCCCATCTGCATGAGGATGCGACGCAGCACCCACATCTTCGAGAGCTTGTCCTTCTCGACCAGCAGCTCTTCCTTGCGTGTGCCCGACTTGCCCACATCGAGCGCGGGGAAGATGCGCTTGTCCGAGACCTTGCGGTCGAGGACGATTTCCGAGTTGCCGGTGCCCTTGAATTCTTCGAAGATCACCTCGTCCATCCGGCTACCGGTATCGATTAGCGCGGTGGCGATGATCGACAGGCTGCCGCCCTCTTCGATATTGCGTGCGGCGCCGAAGAACCGCTTGGGCCGCTGGAGCGCGTTGGCATCGACGCCGCCGGTCAGAACCTTGCCCGAGCTGGGCACCACGGTGTTGTAGGCGCGGCCGAGCCGCGTGATCGAATCGAGCAGGATGACGACGTCGCGCTTGTGCTCGACGAGCCGCTTGGCCTTTTCGATGACCATCTCGGCGACCTGGACATGGCGCGTGGCGGGCTCGTCGAAGGTCGAGGAGATGACTTCGCCTTTCACCGAACGCTGCATGTCGGTGACTTCCTCGGGGCGTTCGTCGACCAGCAGGACGAGCAGGAACACCTCGGGATGGTTGTCGGTGATCGCCTTGGCGATGTTCTGCAGCAGCACGGTCTTGCCGGTGCGCGGCGGCGCGACGATCAGCGCGCGCTGACCCTTGCCCTGGGGGCTGATGATGTCGATCACCCGCGCCGACTTGTCCTTGACGGTCGGGTCGAGGGTATCGAGGCTGAGCTTCTCGTCGGGATAGAGCGGGGTCAGGTTGTCGAAGTTGACGCGATGCCGAACGGCTTCCGGATCGTCGAAATTGACTGCGATCAGCTTGGTCAGCGCGAAATAACGCTCGCCGTCCTTCGGCGCTCGGATCTCGCCCTCGACTGTGTCGCCGGTGCGCAGCCCGAACTTGCGGACCTGGTTGGGCGAAACGTAGATGTCGTCGGGTCCGGCAAGGTAATTGGCCTGCGGGCTGCGCAGGAATCCGAAACCGTCCGACAGCACCTCGATCGTGCCCTCGCCCATGATCTGCTCGCCATCCTCGGCGACTTCCTTGAGAATGCCGAACATGATGTCCTGGCGGCGCATGGTCGAAGCGCCCTCGACGCCGAGTTCCTCGGCCATCTCGACGAGATCGGCCGGAGTCATTTTCTTGAGGTCTTTGAGATGCATGCTGAAGATTCCGGGTAGGCGTGACATGGCCGGCGGAAGGTCTAGGGGCTTGGAGAAAGCGGACCCTGGACGGGGCTGGGCCGCCGTCCGCTACCGGAGGAGAGGCCGTTCAGATAAGCGGCGCAACGGATCAAGTCAATCGGGCACGGCCGCTCAGAACGGGCGGACGATAACCAGTATCACGATCAGCGCCGCGGCGATCCCCGGCACTTCGTTGAGCAGGCGCAGCCGCTTGCCGCTCAACTTGCGTTCGCCCCTGGCCAGCGCCGCGGCGTAACCGGCCAGCCACACATGGTACGCAGTCAGCGCCAGGACGAAGGCAAGCTTGGCATGGAACCAGCCTTGCCCGAACGCCCCCGTCGTGATTGCCAATGCCAGTCCCAGGAGCCACACAAGCGTCAGCGCAGGCCACAGGATGATGCGCAGCAGCTTGGCCTCGCGCGTCACCCACAGCGCGCTCTCGGGCGATCCGGGAGCGCTCTCCTGATGATAGACGAAATAGCGCGGAAGCATGAACAGCCCCGCCATCCAGAAGATCACGAAGATCACATGCCCGGCCTTGAGCCAGAGATACGTCATGCCGAGTACCCAATCCATGGCGCCGACACCTAGCTGGCCCGCCAGCTGCGAACCACGCCGAGGAGCTGCTCGACATGCTCGATCGGCGTATGCTGGCCAATACCGTGACCCAAGTTGAACACATGCGGACGTCCGGCCAGCGCATCGAGGATCGCGCGGGCGCGGACTTCGATCATCGGTCCACCCGCTTCGAGCAGCACCGGATCGAAGCAGCCTTGCACCGGCATGCCCTCGGGCAGCTCGCGATGCGCCCAAACCGGGTCGATCGTCTCGTCGAGCCCCACCGCCGATACGCCGGTCTCGCGCGCATAGGCTGCGAGCTTGGCGCCGGCGCCCTTGGGAAAGCCGATCACCGGCACCTGCGGAAACCGCTGGCGTAGCGCCGCGGCGAGCCGCGCGGTCGGGGCGATGACCCAGCGTTCGAACTCGGCGGGCGCGAGGCTTCCCGACCAGCTGTCGAACAGTTGCACCGCCTCGGCCCCAGCCGCGATTTGTCCGGCGAGGTATTCGAGCGTGACCTCTACGATCGCATCGATGATCGCCTGAAAAGCCGCCGGGTCGCGATAGGCAAGCGCGCGGGTGGCGTGGTGATCGCGGCTTCCCTCACCCGCGACCATGTAGGTCGCCACGGTCCACGGGCTGCCCGCGAAGCCCAGCAGCGTGCGGTCGGCGCCCAGCCCGGCGCGGGTCTTGCGGACGGTCTCGTAGATCGGCGCGAAGCGCTCGGGCACCGCGCGCAAGTCCTCGAGCGCGCGATCGACCAGCGGCGGCGACAGGCGCGGACCCTCGCCAACGAGGAACTCCAGGTTCTGGCCCATCGCATAGGGCACGATCAGGATGTCCGAGAACAGGATCGCCCCGTCGAACCCGAACCGGCGGATCGGCTGGAGGGTGATCTCGGCCGCGGCGTCGCTGTCCTCGACCAGGTTGAGAAACCCGCCCTTCTGCGCGCGCAGGGCGCGATATTCGGGCAAATAGCGGCCCGCCTGGCGCATCAGCCAGACCGGTCGCTCGGCGCGGTTGGCACCGTTCAAGGTATCGAGCAGGAGGCCGGGCATCGGGTCATCCCTGAATCAAAATAAAAGAGAATATATGGATGATGGAGTCTGATGGGGTGTGGATAGCGGGGACGGCGACGCCATCCCTTAGTTGTTCACGCGGACCCGGCCAAAATGCAAGCCCCGACTCGCCGCGCGGGCCGAGTCAAAGCAAAGCTGTCCGCCTTATCCCCAGCCTGTGGGGAACGCCGGCGGCCTGTTGGGGAATCGCGGCGACGAGGACTCGTTGGACGAACGGATCGGCCAACCCGGATTGTCCCCCGATCCGCCCACGGGCTTGTGGCATGGCTTTCCACAGGCTTTGGCCTGCGCCATAGCAGGGCCGGTGAACCGGATTCATCTCCACTTGCTGTCCGACTCTACCGGCGAGACGCTGGAGATGATCGCCAAGGCCGCGCTCGCCCAGTTCGACGATGCCGAAGTCATCCGCCACTTCTGGCCGATGGTCCGTTCGCAGCAACACCTCGACCGGATCATGGCCGAAATATCCGCCAATCCGGGGCTGGTGCTGTTCACCCTGGTCGATGGCGGGATGCGCGAGCGGGTGGAGGCCAAATGCGCCGCGTTGGGCCTGCCCGCGGTGGCGGCGCTCGACGCGGTGAACGCGGCGCTCGAAGGCCTGCTCGGCCAGCGCGCCAAAGTTCGTCCCGGCCGCCAGCATGCGATGGATGCCGCCTATTTCGCGCGGGTCGAGGCGATCCAGTTCACCATCGCCCACGACGACGGGGTCAACTGGGAGAACTGGGAAGCCGCCGACATCGTGCTGGCCGGAGTCTCGCGTTCGTCGAAGACCCCGACCTCGATCTACCTCGCCAACCGCGGGTACAAGACCGCGAACATCCCGATCGTCGTCGAAAGCCCGCCGCCGGCGGCGCTGTTCAGCTTGCGCCGCCCGCTGGTGGTCGGTCTGACCACCGCCACCGAACGGCTGGTGCAGGTCCGCCGCAACCGTCTGCTGTCGATCGGCCAGGCTCCCGAGACCGCCTACGTGGATGCCGACCATGTCGCCAAGGAAGTGCAGTATGCGCGGCGGATGTTCGCGGATAACGGCTGGCCGGTGATCGATGTCTCGCGCCGCTCGATCGAGGAAACAGCCGCGGCGGTGATCAACCTTTACAACGAGCGCCAGTCCGACGGGGCAGACGGCGGGAGCAAGCCGATATGAGTGTGGCGCTATGACGCTCATCCTCGCCTCTGCCAGCGCTTCGCGCAAGGCGATGCTCGAGGCCGCAGGCGTGGGGTTCGAGGCGCGCCCCGCCGCGGTCGACGAACCCGCGATCCGCCGCGAACTGGTGGCGGTTCCTCCCGCCCAAGTCGCGATGATCCTGGCAGAGGCCAAGGCGCTGGCGGGCAGCGCGGCGGCGCCGGGGCGGCTTGTGCTGGGTTCGGATTCGCTGGTCGAAGTCTGCGGGCGGATTTTCGCCAAGCCCCGTAGCCGGGACGAGGCGGCCGAACATCTCCGGCTGTTCTCGGGCCAGCCCATGCGCCTTCACAGTGCGGCGGTGCTGACGCGCGACTGCGCTTGCATTTGGCGTCATGGCGACGTTGCAATGCTGCAAGTCCGGATACTTAGCGAGGATTTCATCGAGAGCTACCTCGCCGCCGAGTGGCCCGATGTCGGCTATTGCGCAGGCGTGTTCCGGATCGAGGGGCGCGGAGTGCAGCTGTTCGAACGCGTCGAGGGCAGCCACTTCACCGTGCTGGGCATGCCGCTGCTGCCGCTTTTGAGCGCACTACGAGATCATGGCGAGCTGGGCTGATGGGTCGCCCTTATGCCGAGGTGGTCGGCGATCCGATCGCGCACTCCAAGTCGCCGCTGATCCATAACTTCTGGCTGAAGAAGCTCGGGATCGACGCGGAATATCGCGCCTGTAACGTGGGGGCAGACGAGCTGGCCGACTATTTTGCGCGGAGGCGCGGAGACGCGGACTGGCGGGGATGCAACATCACGATTCCGCACAAGGTCACAAGCATCGCGCTTGTCGACAATCTGGACCAGCCAGCCTGTTCGGCCGGGGCTGTGAACACGGTCTTCCCCACCTCCGCGCGGCTCTCGGCGACCAACACGGACATTGCCGGCATTCTGGCGGCCCTGCCCGTCAACTTGATGCCGGCGGGCAGCACCGTGTGTATTCTCGGCACGGGCGGCGCGGCGCGGGCGGCCTTCGCCGCATGCAAACGGCGGGGGGTGGCAACTGTCTACAGCTCGGCGCGCAATCATGAGCTGGGATCGTCCTTGCTCGACGAGTTTGGGCTGGGCGGTTGCGCGAGACCATTGGAGGATCCACTCAATATCCAGTGCGCCGAAGTCATCATCAACGCGACCTCGCTGGGCATGTCCGGCAAAGATGATTTACCTCAGGCCATCATCGACAATCTGGCCAACCCCGCGTTGGTGGTTTTCGACATGGTCTATGCGCCTCTCGAAACCGAATTGCTGAAAGCCGCCCATGCGCTTGGGTTGCGCACCGTGGACGGTCTCGCCATGCTGATCGGACAAGCCGCCGCAGCCTTCGAAAAATTCTTCGGCCAGCCTGCCCCGCGCGAGCACGATGCCGAACTCCGCGCCCTTCTTACCGCATGAGCAAGCCGTTCATCCTTGGCCTTACCGGCTCGATCGGGATGGGCAAGTCGGCGGTGGCGGGGATGCTGCGCGAGCTGGGGGTGCCGGTGTTCGACGCCGATGCCGCGGTGCATGAGTTGCAAGGGCCGGACGGCGCTTGTCTCGCCCCGATCGAACGTGCCTTTCCGGGTACGACCGGTGCGCTGGGCGTAGACCGTCAGAAGCTGGGAGCGGCGGTGTTCGGCCATCCTGACAAGCTCAAGCTCCTCGAATCCATCGTCCATCCCGAAGTCGCCGAAATGCGCCGCACGTTCCTCGCCGACAACGCCGAAGCGCCCCTCATCGTGTTCGACATTCCCTTGCTTTACGAGAAGACCGGCCAGCACGGCCTCGACGCGGTGGCGGTGGTCTCCGCCCCCGGCCCAATCCAGCGCGAACGCGTCCTCGCCCGGCCCGGGATGAGCATCGAGAAGTTCGAGAAGATCCTGGCGCTCCAGGTGCCCGATGGCGAAAAGCGCGCGCGCGCCGATTTCGTGATCGATACCGGGGTGCAGGTGGGCGAGACCCGCGCTCAAATCGACGCGCTCGTGGCGCATTTGCGCGAAAATGGGCCATGGCCGCCGCCCAAGTAGGCTTGCCAGCCGCGCCCGTCGGGTCGATATAGAGTTCACCAATGCGCGAAATCATCTTCGATACCGAAACCACCGGGCTCGATCCGCAAGGCGGGGACCGGCTGGTCGAGATCGGCTGCATCGAAATGATCAATCGGGTTCCGACCGGGCGCACCTATCATGCCTATTTCAACCCGGGCCGTTCGATGCCCGCGGGGGCCGAGGCGGTCCACGGGCTTTCCGATGTGTTTCTCTCGGACAAGCCGCCGTTCCCCGAAAAGGCGGCCGAGCTGATCGAATTCCTCGGCGACGCCAAGCTCGTCGCGCACAACGCCGGGTTCGATTTCGGTTTCCTCAACATGGAACTCAGCCTGTGCGCGATGGACCCGGTCTGCCGTACCCGGATGATCGACACCGTCGCGCTGGCCAAGGTCCGCCATCCTGGCGCCAAGCTGAGCCTCGACGCGCTGTGCAGCCGCTATGGGATCGATCGCAGCCACCGGGTCAAGCACGGCGCGCTGCTCGATGCCGAGCTGCTCGCGCAGCTCTACGTCGAGCTGACCGGAGGGCGTCAGATCGGGCTGGGACTGGTGGCCGAGGCTGCCGCCAACGACGCTTCGAGTTCGGCCATCACCCAGCGCCAGCGCGTGTTCCGCGCACCGCGTCCGCATACCGCGAGCGAGGGCGAACTCGCCCGCCATGCCGCTTTCGTCGCCACGCTTGCCGCGCCGTTATGGCTCTCGGCGCGTTGACCTCAAGCAGCCCCGCCAGGAGGCCGCAAATGGAGACAAAAACGATGGATATCCGCGTTTCGGGACACCAGATCGCCACCGGCTCGGCATTGCAGGGGCACGCCGAAGAGCGCTTGACGGGCATAGTCGAAAAGCATTTCTCGCGCGCCCTGTCGTCGCAGGTCACGCTGGGCAAGGCTCCACAGGGCGCGTTTCGCTGCGACATCGTCACCCACGTGATGCAGGGCCTGATCCTCAAGGGCCACGCGATAGCGCAAGACGCCCACCAGGCGCTCGATCAGGCGGCCGACAAGATCGAGACCCAGCTGCGCCGCTACAAGCGCCGCCTCAAGGATCACCATGGCCAGACGGCGGTGGCCGCACGCGAGGAAGAGGCCGCCTATACCGTGTTCGACGGCGCCGACGACGCCGATGAAGCAGGCGATGCTCCGCTGGTGATCGCCGAGACCAAGGTCGATGTGCCCGAGGCCACCGTGGGCAACGCGGTGATGATGCTCGACTTGCGCAACACCAACGCCCTGTTGTTCAAAAATGCTGGAACCGGGCTGCATAATATGGTCTATCGGCGGGGCGATGGCTCGATCGGCTGGGTCGAACCGCGCTGACCGAACCTCGCTTGTTGGCGGGGTTGCTGCCGGAAGCCGCGAGACCGGAAACATCCTGAGGCGCGATGGCGCGGCGCTGGCCGGCGCACTCGCGCGTTGCGATGGTTGCGGCCGCTGAACGGCTGATTGAAGCGAACTGTCCATGGCCCATCTTTTCCAACTCGAACCTGACGCGGTGGCGACCTTGCGCGTGACCGACAAGGCGCAGGTGCTCGGCGCGCTCGCGGATCGCTTCGCAGCGGTCTACGGTCTCGATCGTGGCGACGTGCTTGAGCGGATCGAGGAGCGTGAGCGGCTGGGAAGTACCGGCTTCGGCCGTGGTGTGGCCAGTCCGCATGCGCGGATTGCGGGGGTGGCCGAGCCAGTCGCGGCATTTCTTCGGCTCGATGCCCCGGTCGCGTTCGAGGCTGCCGACGGCATGCCGGTGGGGTTGGTCTTCGGCCTGCTCTCGCCCGATCAGGGCGGCGCTTCGCATCTTCAGGCGCTCGCCGCGATCAGCCGGATGATGCGCGACGAGCGGATGCGTGCCAATCTGGAGGCCGCGCCCGATGCCGAGGCGATCTACGGCCTACTCTGCAATGTAATCGACCGTGACGCCGCCTGACCAGGGCGGCTTAGGGCCATCGACCGCGACGCCGCCGGATCCGCAAGGCCGCGCTGGCGAACAGGGCGGCGCGGGGTTTCACTACCGCGCGCTTGAGCGGCTCTACGCCAGCGCGCCGATCAACCGGATCTTCCGCTCGACGATGAGCATCGCGGACGAAGGCCGCGCGCGGATCGATTTCGCGATCACGCCCGAAACCTTTCACGCCGCGGGCGCCGCGCACGGCACGATCTATTTCAAGATGCTCGACGATGCGGCGTTCTATGCCGCCAACACTCTGGTCACCGACCGCTTCCTGCTGACCACGTCGTTCAACCTCCACTTCACCCGCCCGGTCCGTGCGGGCGATGTGGTCGCGCAGGGCCGCTGGATCAGCGGGCGGCGGCGTGTGCTGGTCGCCGAGGCCTGGCTGACCGACGAGGAGGGCGAAATGATCGGCCGCGGCACCGGGACCTTCATGCGCTCGCATATTGGCCTCTCTGGCCTGCCCGGATACGCGGCGGGCTATTCTGAGTGAGCGAGGAGGCGCGGCTGCCGACGCACCTCGAAGTGGCGGGGCTGATGCGGCGAGTCGCGGGCGCTGGTGGCTTCGCCACGATCATCGCCAAGGGCGAGCGCGACGCTGGAACAATCTTGCTTGTCCTGCGGGATTCACGAACGAATCCGACGCTTTACGAACGAATGCCGCAACCGGACGGCATCCGCGCATGGACCCTCAATCGCACTCAAGACCCTGAAAATAAAACGGAATTCGATGAATATCTGACCCGGCGCGCGGCCCAGGACGACGACCTGTGGATCGTCGAACTGGACGTCCCGAATCCCGAACGGTTCATCCGGGATTCACCAACGGCGGCTTGACTCTGCTGCACCGCACAATACTCGCTGGGCTTCCAGTTTGGCGCAGGCGGCGATCAGGGCTTTTGGCTCGGGCGCAAGCACGCAGACGGGGGGTCGCCGGCACGATCTTGGCGGGGTCCCGCGCGGTCAACGCGCGGAGTATGGCCCGATCATATCGTGCGTCGGGCCGCTCACCGCCCAATGCAGATATTCAATGACTACCAAGCCCAGAAGCAACAAGCTTCGTTACGCCAGCACGCTTGCCGTTGCTGCGACTTTGATCACAACCCTCGTCACCGGCGAGGGTTCCGGTGCAGCGGCCCAGCCGCTCCCCGCAGCACCTGCCGAAATCTCATCGGCCCCCGGATTCGCCAGTCAGCCGGTTGTCCAGCCGCTTCCCGCTGCGGCGGTCGAAGCCGTCGCCGATGAAGCCGTATCGGCTCCGGCCCCTGTCGATGCCGCGTCGCTTTCCCAACTGGTGGCCCAGACCGCCACACCCAGCGAATTCTCCAACGAACTGGCCTGCCTGGCCGGGGCGATCTATTTCGAGGCCAAGGGCGAGACTCTGGCCGGCCAGCTTGCGGTCGGGCGCGTCATCGTCGCGCGCGCCAAGTCGGGCCGCTTCCCCGCCAGCTATTGCGGCGTGGTCTACCAGCGTTCGCAATTTTCGTTCGTCCAGGGACACGGCATGCCCGCGATCAACAAGTCCGGCCGCGCCTGGACCGAAGCCGCGCGGATCGCCCGCATCGCCCACGAAGGCAGCTGGAAGAGCCCGGTCGAAGGCGCGCTGTTCTTTCACGCCGCGCGCGTCTCGCCCAACTGGCGGCTGACTCGCCTAGCCCGGATCGACAACCACATCTTCTATCGTTGAACCGATTCCTCCCTGGCGGGAGGCATGCTCATCGGTCGCGCAATTCGACCCACATCGGCGCGTGGTCGCTGGCCTTCTCGCGGCCGCGGTGCTCTTTGTCGACTCCAGCCGCGACCAGCCGGTCGGCCAGTGCGGGTGAGAGCAACGCGTGATCGATACGAAAGCCGTGGTCGCGCTGCCAGGCGCCTGCCTGATAGTCCCAGAACGTCCACACGCCGCCGCGCGGGTTGAGTATGTCGATCGCGTCGGTCCAGCCATCGTGGAGTAGCCTGGCATACGCGTCGCGCGATTGCGGCTGCATCAGCGCATCGGCAGCCATCGCGACGGGCGACCAGACGTCCTTGTCCTGCGGAATCACGTTGTAATCGCCGAGCACGACCGCCGGCACCTCGCTGGCCAGAAGTTCGCGCATCCGCGCGCGCAGCCGCTCCATCCACGCCAGCTTGTAGTCGAATTTGGGTCCGGGTTGGGGATTGCCGTTGGGCAGATAGATGCACGCCACCCGCACCCCGAAGACGTCGGCTTCGATATAACGCGAATGGTCGTCGGTGGGATCGCCGGGAAGGCCGCGCTGGACTTCGACCGGGGCCACCCCGTCGGCGAGCATGGCTACGCCGTTGAAGCCCTTCTGGCCGTGCCAGATCGCGTGATAGCCGATCGCTTCGAATTCGTGGCCGGGAAAGCTCTCGTCCTGGCTCTTGATCTCCTGCAGGCAGGCGACCGCCGGTCGGGTTTCCTGAAGCCACTCGAGCAGCCGCGGCAGCCGCGCCTTCACCCCGTTGATGTTATAGCTGGCGATCCGCACCTAGATGCTGAAGCTCGAACCGCACCCGCAACCGCTGGCGGCTTGGGGATTGCTAACCTGGAATGCCGATCCGCCAAGCGATTCGACGTAGTCGACCACGCAGCCCGAAACGAGATCGAGGCTGACAGCGTCGACGACCAGCCGGACCCCGTCGGTTTCGCTCACCGCGTCATCGCTATCCGGCGCTTCGGCCAGCTCGAACTTGTATTGAAAGCCCGAGCAGCCGCCGCCCTCCACCGACAGTCGCAACAGCGCGGGCTTGCCTTGCTTGGCCGCGATCGTCGCGACGCGCCTTGCGGCATTGGGTGCGAGCGTGATTGGGGCGATTTCCATCTTCCCCAGATAGGGATGCTGCAGCCTCCGCTCAAGCGGTCTGGATATAGCTGCGCAGAGCCTCGGCTTCGGCCTCGATGCTGTCGATGCGGTACTTCACCAGGTCGCCGATCGAAACGAACGCGACCAGCGCGCCGCCATCGACCACCGGGAGGTGCCGGATGCGCCGCCGGGTCATCAACCCGAGAGCCTCGAGTACCTGGGTGCCGGGTGTGATCGTGATCGGGGTGGCGGTCATGACCTCGCGCACCTTGAGGTCGAGCGCGGCGGCGCCCTTGGTGTTGAGGCAGTAAAGCACATCGCGTTCGGAAAATATGCCCGCAACGCTGTTGCCTGCGTCGTGCACCGGCAGCGCCCCGATTCGCTTCGTCGCCAGCATCTCGACAGCATCAGCGACGCTGTCATCGGCATGGCACGACCAGATCTCGGGACTGCGGCCCGCGATAAGCCTGGCTATCGTCATTGCCGTCTCCTTTTCGCCAGCCCTCGTCAGGGAGTGGCCCGATGATGCCACGAAACGGGCGGCCTTGCCAGCGGGCCGGCATAAGCCCATCTGAAAGCCATGAATCGCTGGTCCCCGCTCGACGATCCGGACAACGCCCACTTCGCTTGGGCGCGCTACAGGCGGCTGATGAAGTTCATGGGCGGGATCACCTTGATCACCGTCATCGTGTGCCTGTGGGGACTGTACCGCCACGACGGCGTGGTCTCGATCCACTTCTACATCGCCACCGCGCTAGGGATCGGGGTGGCGATGATGCTGATGGCCGCGCTTATGGGGCTGGTGTTCCTGTCCAGCGGCACCGGCCACGACGAGGCGATCCTCGATCCGCTGGAGGATGAGCGCGAGCCCTTCTAGGGCCGCTGAAGCCGGTATTGCTCCACCGGCACGCCGCCGATCAGGTGCTCCTGAACGATTCGTTCCAGTACCGGCGGGTCGCACGAGTGGTACCAGACGTTTTCCGGCCAGACGACCGCCACCGGACCGGCCTCGCACACCCGCAGGCAGTCCGCCTTGGTTCGCTGGACCCCGCCCTTTTCGGCAAGGTTCAGTTCCTTCAGACGCCGCTTGAGGTAGTCCCAGGCCGCGAGGCCGCGGTCCTTGGCGCAACACTTGGGCTTGGACTGATCGCAGCACAGGAAGATGTGCCGCCGGGTGTCGAACCCGCCCAGGCTATCGAGCACGCGCGCGGCGAGCGCGACCGAATCGGGCGGGTTTTGCATGAAAGCGGTGTGGGCTAGCTGCGCTTGCCGACGATCCGGCTGATTTCCGCCGCGACCAGCCGGTCGACCGTCGCGGGCAGGTTCTTCTCGAGCCATTCGGCCAGCATCGGGCGAAGCAGTTCGCGGGTCAGCCCTTCGAGCGAGGTTTCGCCCGAGCGGACGATCTGCGGACGTGCGCCAGGTTCGGCCAGCATCGCCAGCGCGGTCAGCGATTCGCGGACGGACGAGCGCGCGGTTTCGGCCAGCAGGGGCTCATCGACCGGAGGCGGCACGGCATCTTCGCGCGGTGCGTCAGCGGTTCCGTCATCGGTGGAATCATCCATCTCGCTATAATCCTGCTCGGCGGTGGCGGGCGCCATTTCCGCGGCGGTGAGCTCGAGAACGGGGACCGGACCCTCGTCGGCGAAAGCCTCCGCCGGAGCCAGCGGATCGGCGCGGTCGGCCACGCCGGTGCTTTCACGCCGGCGGCGGACCTGCTCGGCCTCGGCGCGGTTGTCGCGCGCGATCACTTTCTTGATCGATTCAAGGATTTCCTCGACCGATGGCTCGCCTGCCTGGCGCATCATGACGTCACTCCACACCCTGCCCGACCGGCAACCCCTGCCGGAGCGTGAACTATTGCGGCGGAATAGACGCGTCCTGGGGAAGCGTGTCAACGGTTCGGGTGGCCTGCGCCTTGGGATCGGGGTCGTGAGCCCAATCCCAGATTTTGCCCTTTACCCGCCGATAGTTAACTTCCGGATCGTAGAGCGGGCCCGCGTCGAGCCCGAGGTCGTCGGCTTCGGCCCGGCCCATCGCGGCGAGCAGCGTGAATCCCGCGACATAGGCGTTGCGCCGCGCGGTAACTAACTGGACCTGGGCGCGCAGCAGCTCCTGCTCGGCGTCGAGGATATTCAGGATCGTGCGATTGCCCACGGTGTTCTCCGCGCGCACCCCTTCGAGGCTGAGCGCGGCCGCATCGACCGCCACCTGATTCGTCGCGATGATCGCCGTGGCCGCCTGGTATGACGACCATGCACTGCGCACTTGGGCGATCACGTCGCGCTCGACCGCGATCTCGTTCTCGTAGGTCTGCGCCGCCTGCGCCTGGGCGCGGCGTTCCTGCGCCGCGGGGCGCCCGCCCTGGAAAATCGGAATCGTCGCGCGGACCCCGGCTTGCGCGGTCGTCGCGGTCTGGGCGAACGACACCCCCGCACCTGCGCTGCCGCCCAGCGTGTTGAGATAGTTGGTGTAGGCCCCCCCGCTGAACACGCTCAGCTTGGGCAGGCGTCCGGCACCGGCCACGTCGATGTCGTATCCGGCGGCCTTGCTCCGCTCTTTCGCCGCGACAAGATCAGGGTTGTTCGCCAGCGCGACGTCTTCGGCATCCTCGACACTTGCCGGAAAGCCCGGCAGCGGCGGGGGCGGCTGGAGATCGACCGGCGGCTTGCCGACGATCTGGATATAGCGTTCGCGGCTGGAGATGAGGTTGGCTTGCGCGGTGCGGTAGTCGCCGCGCGCCAGCGCGAGCCGCGAGTTCGACTGGGCGACGTCGGTGCGGGTCAGATCGCCGATCTCGAAACGGTCGCTCGCCGCCTTGAGGTTGACCTCGAGCACTTTCACGTTGT
Source organism: Novosphingobium sp. Gsoil 351 (assembly GCF_009707465.1). NCBI lineage: Bacteria > Pseudomonadati > Pseudomonadota > Alphaproteobacteria > Sphingomonadales > Sphingomonadaceae > Novosphingobium > Novosphingobium sp. Gsoil 351. The sequence continues at coordinate 2,118,402 of NZ_CP046120.1, read as the reverse complement.
TCGCGGAGAGGCCGACGATCGCCTGGTCGCGCAGCACGTCCATGTACGCGCCCACCGCCTGGCTGAACACCGAGGCTTCGGTTCCGCGCAAGTCCGCCTGCCCGGCTTCCACTCGGGTCTTGGCCGCGCGGATCCCGTTCTTGACCGCCCCGCCCGAATAGATCGGCACGCTCAGATCGACGTTGGCCCCCACCTGCCGTGCGGGGGCGGTGAAGTTGTTCGAGCTCTGCTTGAGAAACTCGACGTATTGCGCGGTGGCGTTGACCGACGGCAGACCGTCGGCGCGCGCGATCGGCACCCCTTCGTCCACCGCGCGCTGCTGCGCCCGCGCGCCCAGCAGCGTCGGGTTGTTCTGGTAGGTCGAAACCAGCGCTTCCTGCAGCGTATCGGGATTGGCCAGCGCGGGCGCGGCGCTCAGCGCCACGCCGGCAAGCAGCGCCGTTTTCAGTATCGTGCGACGCATCGCCTCAGAAGCTCCACTTGGCCGGTAGGGCATATTCGGGAAGCGCCGCGAAATCGGCTTCGCCCAGCGTGAGAAAGCCGACGCCGGCCGCTGCCTTGCGCCCGGTCGCGAGACGCGAGACGCCGCGTTCGATCAGCCCGGTGATCACCCGGCCGTCGTCGCCCAGCTTGGCGGCCAGGGCATCCGGCAATTGCTCGATCCCGCCGTCGATCATCATCAGGGTGTAGCCATCGCCGCTGGCTGCTGCGCCTGGCTCGATCACCTCGAGCGATCCCACCAGCGGCTTCAGCAACGCGGCCAGATAGCCGCTGCCGCCATCGACCAGCAGCGCGCGGTCCGCCGTCGCCGGTGCGGCTTCCATCAGCATCAGCCCGTGGGTGAGCGGCGGGGCGAGCACTTTGCCCGCGCCGAGCGGAACGGCGCGGTCCATATAGGCGACAGCGCGCGCGGAGGCGGGCACGAAGTCTTCGCGCTGTACGCGATTGAATGCGGCGAGCACCGCGGGATCGTTGACCCCGCTGGGGCGCAGCTGGCTGTCGATCATCGCGCGCCGGGCCGCGTCCATGCCCACGGCGGAATCTAGCGCCGGTTCGGTCAGCACCGTCATTGCAAAACAACCCTCATGCGCCCCGTGGCTCGGCTGTATTGCATGAACAACACACCGGGGCAATCGCGTGGTATCTAAGCCAACCCCGCACCCGCGCCAAGCGCTTCTTGGCAGCACTCGACGGCAGGGGTATGCGTTTCGTCGGATGACTTCACGGGAGGTTGACGATGAGCGAAATGGTGACGATCCGCGAAGAGGACCTGATCGAAAGCGTCGCCGACGCGCTCCAGTACATCTCCTATTTCCACCCGATGGACTTCATCCGCGCGCTCGGCGGGGCGTGGGAGCGCGAGGCCAACCCAGCTGCGAAAGACGCGATGGCCCAGGTCCTCGCCAACAGCCGGATGTGCGCCGAGGGGCATCGCCCGATCTGCCAGGACACCGGAATCGTCAACGTCTTCCTCAAATGGGGCCAGAACTGCCGGCTGGAGAGCGCCAGATCGATGCAGGAGGTTGTCGATGAAGGGGTCCGCCGCGCCTACAACAACCCCGAGAATAAGCTGCGCGCCTCGATCGTCGCCGACCCTGCGTTCACCCGCCGCAACACCCGCGACAACACCCCGTGCGTGCTCAATGTCGAATTCGTGCCCGGCAACACGGTCAGCGTCGATGTCGCGGCCAAGGGCGGGGGCAGCGAGAACAAGTCGAAGTTCAAGATGATGAACCCCAGCGACTCGATCGTCGACTGGGTGCTGGAGACGATCCCGACGATGGGCGCGGGGTGGTGCCCGCCGGGCCAGATCGGGATCGGCATCGGCGGGACGGCGGAGAAGTCGCTGCTGCTCGCCAAGGAATCGCTGATGGAGGAGATCGACATCCACGAGCTCAAGGCCCGTGGGCCCCAGACCGATACCGAGAAGCTGCGGGTAGAGCTCTACGACAAGATCAACGCGCTGGGCATTGGCGCGCAGGGGCTGGGCGGCCTGACCACGGTGCTCGACGTCAAGATCAAGGAATGGCCATGCCACGCCGCGGGCAAGCCGGTGGCGATGATCCCCAACTGCTCGGCCACTCGCCACGCGCACTTCACTCTCGACGGATCGGGGCCGAGCTTCCTCGAGACGCCCAACCTCGACGATTGGCCCAAGGTCACCTGGGCGCCCGACAAGGCGGCGCGGCGGGTCGATCTCGACCACCTGACGCCCGAAGAAGTGCAGAGCTGGAAGCACGGCGACCGGCTGCTGCTCAATGGTGCGATGCTCACCGGGCGGGATGCCGCGCACAAGCGGATCCAGGACATGCTGGCCAAGGGCGAGGAGCTGCCGGTCGATTTCAGGGGCCGCGCGATCTACTATGTCGGCCCGGTCGATCCGATCATGGGCGAGGTGGTCGGCCCCGCCGGACCCACCACCGCGACGCGGATGGACAAGTTCACCGACATGATGCTCGACCTCGGGCTGCTGGCGATGATCGGCAAGGCCGAGCGGGGGCAGGGCGCGACCCAGGTCATCGCCAAGCACAAGGTCGCCTACCTGATGGCGGTCGGCGGCGCGGCGTACCTGGTCGCGCGGGCGATCAAGCAATCCAAGGTCGTCGGGTTCGAGGACCTGGGGATGGAGGCAATCTACGAGTTCACCGTCAAGGACATGCCAGTGACCGTGGCGGTCGATTCGGCCGGCAACAACGTCCACCAGCTCGCGCCGCTGGAGTGGAAGGAACGGATCGCCAGGGAAGGGTTGCTGGAAGGGGTGTAGCGCGTGCGACGCTAGCCCCTCAGCGCAGCACCCAGCTTTGCGGCCGCGGCGACAACCCGTTCGGCGATCCCCTTGAGTTCGGCCTCGTCGTAGCTTTTCTCGCCTGGCTGGAGCGTCACTTCCACCGCCAATGACTTGTGTCCCTCGGGCACGCCCGCGCCGCGGAAATCGTCGAACAGGCGTGCGGCGACGATGTTGGCCCTGTCGCAGTTGCGCACCGCGCGGACCAGGTCGCCAGCGGGCAGCGCCAACGGCACGAGGAACGCGAAGTCGCGGGTAATCGCCTGGAGCGCGGGCGGGGTAAAGGCGGGGCGAGCGAAGCCGGTCGCCTTGCGCGCCGGGATCGCGTCGAGGAACAGCTCGGCCATCGCGACCGGTCCGTCGAGATCGAACGCGCGCGCCGTCGCCGGGTGGAGCATCCCGAACCGCGCCAGAACGGTCTTGGGGCCAAGCCGCAAGGTGCCCGACTGGCCGGGATGAAACTGCCCGCCCGCTTCCCCCATGACTTGAAGATTGTCGACCGGCGCGCCCGCTTCGGCCAGCAGCGCGAGCGCCTCGGCCTTGGCGTCGAAGGCGTCGAACGCTTGCGCCTTGCCCCCAGCCCAACTGCGCGCGGTGCGCTCGCCCGCCAACACCAGCCCCAGCGTCGGACGCTCGCCATCCGCCAGATAACGCCGCCCGACCTCGAACAGCCGCACGCTCGCCGCGCCGCGATCGAGGTTGCGGCGGGTGGCCGAGAGCAGGCCGGGGAGCAGCGAGGGGCGCATGACCTTGAGGTCTTCGCTGATCGGGTTGGCCAGGCTCCATGCCCCGCCGCCGAACGCCTCGGCTTCGGCGTCGCTCAGGAACGACCAGGTGATCGTCTCGACCAGCCCGCGCGCAGCGGCGGCGCGGCGGACCTTGCGCTCGATCGCCTGCGCCGGGGTGGCGGTCGGCCGGGCCACGCCGTCCGCGCGCGGCAGCGGGGTGGACGGCACGTTGTCGAGCCCGTGGATGCGGACGACTTCCTCGACCAGGTCGGCGGCGCCGTCGATGTCGGGGCGCCAGCTGGGGGCGGTGACGACCCAGTGCGCATCGCCCTCGACCACCGAAAAGCCCAGTCTTTCCAGTATCTCGCGTTGGCGTGACGGCATGACGTCGACGCCGCCGAGCCGCGCGCAGAGCGCGGGATCGTAGCTCACGGTATGCTGCGCGGCGGGCGGTGCCCCGGCCCGGACCACATCCGACGCTTCGCCGCCGCAAATCTCGAGGATCAGCGCGGTCAGCAGTTCGAGCCCCGGCTCGACGAACCCGGGATCGACCCCGCGCTCGAACCGGCTGCGCGCGTCGCTGGCCAGCGCCAGCGTCTGGCCGGTCCGCGCGATCCGCGCCGGATCGAAGTACGCGACCTCGAGCAGCACGTCGCGGGTGGCGTCCGAACAGCCCGAATGCTCGCCGCCCATGATCCCGGCGATGTCGTGGACGCCCATGTCGTCGGCGATCACGGTCATCTCGTGGTCGAGCACGAAGTGCTTGCCGTTGAGCGCGGTCACCCCTTCGCCATCCGCCGCGCGCCGCGCGACGACCGCGCCGGTCAGCTTCGCCAGGTCGTAGGCGTGCGCCGGGCGGCCCCAGCCGAGCATCACGTAATTGGTGATGTCGACCAGCGCCGAGATCGGGCGTTGCCCCGCACCCTTGAGCCGCGCCTGCAGCCACGCGGGCGAGGCGCCGTTGGTCACGCCGCGGATCACCCGGCCATGGAACGCCGGGCAGCCATCGGGATCGTCGGTGCGGATTTCGGTGGGGCAGGGGAACGCGCCGGGCACCTGCGGGATCGCGCGCGGCTTGAGCGTGCCCAGCCCCGCGGCCGCAAGATCGCGCGCGATGCCGTGGACGCCCATGCAGTCGGGGCGGTTTGGAGTGACGCTGACGTCGAACACCGGGTCCGATCCGGCGTAGTCGGCATAGGCCTGGCCGACCGGCGCGTCACCGGGCAGCTCGATGATCCCGTCGTGATCGTCGCCGAGTTCGAGTTCGCGGCTCGAGCACATCATCCCGTTCGATTCGACCCCGCGGATCGCTGATTTCTTGAGCTCGAACCCGCCCGCCGGGACCACCGCGCCGGGCAGCCCGAGCACGCCGATCAGCCCCGCGCGCGCGTTCGGCGCGCCGCAGACGACCTGGAGCGGCCGGCTCCCATTGAAATCTGGGCCGGCATCTACCGACAGCACCTGCAGCTTGTCGGCGTTGGGATGGCGCTCGGCGGTGAGCACGCGCGCGACGCGGAACCCCGCCAGCCGCGCGGCCGGGTCCTCGACGCCTTCGACCTCGAGCCCGATGGCGTTGAGCTTGGCGGCGATCGCCTCGACCGTCGCGTCGGTTTCGAGGAAGTCCCTGAGCCAGGAGAGCGAGAATTTCATGGCGCCATCCTGTTCTGGGCCCCCACGCCCGCGGACAGCGTCGGCACGTCGAGCGCCGAGAAGCCGTAGTGGCGCAGCCAGCGCAGGTCGCCGTCGAAGAACGCACGCAGGTCGTCCATCCCGTATTTGAGCATCGCCAGCCGGTCGACCCCCACGCCGAAAGCGAAACCCTGCCACTCGTTCGGATCGAGGTTGCAGAACTTGAGCACGCGCGGGCTGACCATGCCGCTGCCGAGCAGTTCCATCCAGCCGTGCCCGGGTGCATCGCCGTCGCCGCCCAGAACCCGCCTGCCGCCGACGTTCTCCCAGCCGACGTCGACTTCGACCGACGGCTCGGTGAACGGGAAGTAGCTCGGGCGCAGGCGCAGGACGATGTCGTCGCGCTCGAAGAACGCCTTGAGAAAGGTCTCGAGCGTCCACTTGAGGTGGCCGAGGTGGATGCCGCGGTCGATCACCAGGCCTTCGATCTGGTGGAACATCGGTGTGTGAGTCGCATCACTGTCGCTGCGATAGACGCGACCTGGCGCGATGATTCGCACCGGTGCGCCTTGCGCCACCATCGTCCTGATCTGCACCGGCGAGGTGTGGGTGCGCAGCAGCATCTTGCCGGCGTCCCCCTCGCCGGTTCTTTGGGCCATCTGGTCGGGGAAATAGAACGTATCGTGCATTGCCCGCGCGGGGTGCGTCTCGGGCATGTTGAGCGCGGTGAAGTTGTGCCAGTCGTCCTCGATCTCGGGCCCGGTGGCGACCGCGAAGCCCAGGTCGGCGAAGATTTCGGCGAGTTCGTCCATCACCTGGCTGACGGGATGGATCGCGCCGCGCGGGGCTTCGGGCGCGGGCAGGGTCAGGTCGATCGTTTCGGAGGCGAGCCGCAGGTCGAGCGCGGCGGCCTCGAGCGCGGCCTTGCGCGCGGCGAGGGCGGCGGTCACGCGTTCGCGCACCGCGTGAATCCGCGGCCCCTCGCTCTGCCGCATCTCGGGCGACATCGCGCCCAGCGTCTTGAGCAGGACCGAGACGCTGCCCTGCTTGCCCAGCAGCGCGACCCGCAGCGCCTCGAGCGCGGCCAGATCGGGCGCGGCGGCGATGCTGCGGTCGGCCTCGGCGGCCAGGGTTTCGATGTCGCTCATGAGGTTCCAGGGTTCGCGAAAGCGCGCTTCCTAGCGGCGATGGCCGCGCGCCGCTAGTCGGCGTAGCGGGCGATCGTCGGCAGATCGGAAGGTTGCAGTACGCCCGCGTCGGTCATCCGCTGGCGCATGATCGGATGCAGGATGGGGTGCGGCAGCGCCGCGTACTGGCGCGGGCTGAGGCCCATGAACGCCTTGAAATCCCGCACGAACTGGGCCTGGTCGTGGTATTGCCCGTCGATCGCGCCGATCCAGTTGAGCGAGGGGTCGAGCATGTACTGCGCCAGACTGCGCAGAAACCGCTGGCGGCGCAGCAGCAGCTTGGGCGAGAAGCCGAAATAGCGCCGGGTCAGCCGCTCGAGCGAGTGGAGCGCCAGCCCGGTGCGTTCGACGAGTTCCGAAACCGTCGCCACTTCCGGATCGAGGATCGTTTCGTGGACCTCGGCGATTTGCGCTGCATGCGGCACCGCAAGATCGATCATCGTCATCAGGTGGGCGTTGATCCGCGCGGCTTCGGCGGCGGGATCGTGCCGTCCATCGAAGATCTTCTCGATCAGGGGGGCAAACCGCGCGAACGCGGGATGAACGGTGCCATCGACGGTGAGGTTGGCGAGCTTGTCGGCGCCTTCGGGGATGAACTTCGCCCAGCCCGCGGGTTGCAGACCCAGGCCCCAGATCCGCGATTTCTCGCAGCCGAAATGAATCGCCTTACTGGTCGGACCGTTGGCTACGAACGGCCATTGCGCCACCAACGGCCCCGGCCCGACGCTGGCGATCGGTGGCGGACCGTCGGTAAACCGCATCGCAGCCCATTCGGGGTGGAGGTAGTCATCGACCAGCACGCCGGGCGCGGCATCGATTTCGGTCAGGTAAAACGCGGTGAAATAGGGGCGCAACGCCGCCAGCGGCTGAAAGAAATGCACCGTGACCGTGCTGTCGGATGACATTTCTTGCGACCCGCTATGCTCATGGCAAGCCGATCGTTGCCATTCGCCCCCCGACACCTGGCAGGCCTTTGCCGTCAAAAGCGCGAACGATCAAGCTGCTATCAAACGGAATTTCTGGCGGTCGGGACATGCAGCGCCTGGACGGCGGCGCCGGCCGCTTCGAACCGGCTGCGCATGACCGCGCCGATGATCGGGTGCGGTGCGTTGGCGTATTCGCGCGGACTCATCCCCATGAAGCGATGAAAGTCGCGCACGAACTGCGCCTGATCGTGATAGTGAGCGTCGATCGCGCCGATCCACTTGAGCGACGGATCGAGCATGAACTGGACCAGGCTGCGCATGAACCGCTGGCGCCGCAAAAGCAGCTGCGGCGGAAACCCGAAGTGGCGGCGGCAGGTCCGTTCGAGGGTGTAGGACGGTAGCCGGGTGTGCTCGGCCATCTCGGCCACGGTCGCCACGTCGGGATCGATGAGTGCGTCGTGACACGCCACGATGCGGGACTCGTCGGGCACCTTGCGGTCGACCCGCGCGGCGAAGAAGCGGGTGATTCGCTCCAGTTCGGCGGCGGGATCGGGATCCGCCCCGAACAAGCTGTCTGCCAGCGGCGCGTATTCGGCGAAGTCCGGGTGATCGTGTCCGTCGACCAGGACGTCGGCGAGCCGGTCGGCGGGCGTTCCGACGAATTTCGCCCATCCCAGCGGAAGCAGCCCGATGCCCCACAGCCGCAGGCTTCCCGCGGTGAACCGAACGGTCGTGCTGGTCGGTCCCTGGGCGATGAAGGCGGTGGGCGGCAGCGGTTCGCGTCCCGCGATTTCGGCATCGGGAAGGTCGCCGGTGATGATGCGTATCCCGGCCCATTCGGGATGAAGATAGTCGACCACCCGCTCGCCGGGCGGCAAGGTCACCTCGGTCGAATAAAACGTGGTGAAGTAAGCGCGCAAGGCTTCCGGCGGTTGATGAAACCGCACATCGACCTGGCAATCAGCGCTCACGCGGCCCGCGTCCCCTCGTCTTGTTGTTGTTGGCGATCCCTTGCGCAACAGTATGGCGGCTGCGGGACTGTCGTAAAGCGATTCCTTGCTGCGAATGCGAAGAGGGCGCCGGCTTCGCAGCCGACGCCCTCGATCCGGTAGGCGGTGGTGGCGATCAGGCGGCCGGGAGGGCGGCCTTCGCCTGCGCGATCACCGCCGAGAAGATGCCGCCTTCGTTCATCGCCAGATCGGCCATGATCTTGCGGTCGAGCGTAACCCCGGCAAGCTTCGCGCCGTGGATGAACTGCGAGTAGGTCAGTCCCTCGGCGCGGACCGCGGCGTTGATCCGCTGGATCCACAGCGCGCGGAACGACCGCTTCTTCACCTTGCGGTCGCGATAGGCGTACTGGCCGGCTTTCTCTACCGCCTGGCGGGCGACGCGAATCGTGTTCTTGCGGCGGCCGCGATAGCCCTTGGCCGCTTCGAGGATGTTCTTGTGCTTGGCGCGCGTGGTGACGCCGCGTTTGATACGAGCCATTGTCTAAGTCCTTTCCGTCAGTTCAGCCCGTAGGGCGCCCACTTCTTGATCGTCTTCGCATCAGCGTCGGAGATCACGTCGGTGCCGCGGTTCTGGCGGATGTACTTGGCGTTGTGGCTCATCAGGCGGTGACGCTTGCCGGCCACCCCGTGCTTGATCTTGCCGGTGGCGGTGAGCTTGAAGCGTTTCTTCACGCCGCTCTTGGTCTTCATCTTGGGCATTTTGGTCTCCTGTTCGGGGACACGCTGAACCGGCCATGGCAGCCCTTGTTAGCCAGGCGGGTCATAGATTCCGTGTCGATGAAGCGCGCGCCTGTAAGGGGGGATGGCGCCAAACGCAAGCACATCAGCCGGGAAGCGGGTTCATTCCCGTCTCCACGAGGTAGCGGGCGAAGTCCCCGTGGGGGATGCGGACCAGATCGCCATCCACCGCGCGGTTCCAGACATAGGCCTCGCACGCCGTCGCGCGGCCATCGGCGAGCGTGGCCGGCAAAGCGCGGCGGATGTAGTCGGATCGCCCCGGATCGTCCGGCAGATAGCCTTCGAACGCATCCATTTCGGCAAGTTCCGCCGCGCCGAAGCCTGGCCCCGGCGCGTGGACGCGGCCGGCCACCGTCCCGCCCGCGGGATCGGCCACCAGCACCGGGTAGTGCCCGCGCCGATCCGCAACGGCATAGAGCGTGCCGCGGACCGTCGCCGCAATGCCGGGGTCGAGCAGACCGACCAGCGCGGCCATCCTGCCGCTGACCAGCCCGGGCATCAGCACGCCGTAGAAGAACAGCGGGCCGGGCAATCGCAGGCTCAATGCCCGCAGGCGAGCGCGGCGACCGCGTCCTCGAGCCGCGCCGGATCGCCCAGCGCCAGGACGTGGCCGGTGGCCCCGGGACCGAGCGGCTCGCCCGCCCAGTCGCTGACCGATCCCCCCGCGCCTTCGACCACCGGGACCAGCGCCGCCCAATCGTGGAGCTTGAGGTTCGCTTCACAGACGATGTCGAGATGGCCCGAAGCGAGCATCGCGTAGTTGTAGCAATCGCCCCCCATCACCATCCGTTTGTGATCGGTGCGGGCGGCCAGGGCCATGAAATGCTCGCCGTCGTGGTCGTCGAAATAGTGCGGCCCGGTGGTCGCGGTCGCCGCATCTGCCAGGGCGCGGCAGGCGCGGGTGCGGACCGGCTGGCCGTTGAAGGTGGTCGGCTGGCCCGCCGCGCCGAGCCAGCGTTCGCCCAGGATCGGCTGGTCGATGATCCCCAGCACCGGCCAGCCTTCGACCAGCAGCGCGATCAGCGTTCCGAACAGGGGGCGTCCGGCGAGGAACGCGGTGGTCCCGTCGATCGGATCGAGCACCCACTGCCGCCCGCTGGCGCCATCGCTATAGCCGAACTCCTCGCCCGCGATCCCGTCGCGCGGGACTTCGGCGATCAGGATCCGCCGCATCGCCTCTTCCGCGGCGCGGTCGGCGATGGTCACCGGCGAGGCGTCGCCCTTGCGCTCGCTGGCCAGACCGCTGCGGAAGTGGGGGCGGATCGCCGCCCTGGCCGCATCGGCGAGGCGCAGCGCGAGCGCAATATCGTGGTCGAAACGCATGGGAGCGCGCTAGCGGACTGGGCCGAACTGCGCCAGACCACGCCAAAAATTGCGCGAGACCCCCGATTGCCCCCGATTGCCATCGGCGGCGAACCGCATATGGACGGCGGCAATGAAAGAAAACGGATCGCCGTCTACCGCGGCCGGGGGCAATGCGGCCGATCCCGTGCTCGAACCGCTGACCGGGGAGACGCGCGATGGCCTGCCGCTATCGCTCAACCGGGCCGCCGCGCCCGACGTTTCGCCCTGGGTCGCGCGGATCATGTCGGCCGAAGTCCGCGCGCCCGCGGGGACCACGATCCGCTGCAACATGTTCAACGACGCGGCCAACCTGCGGGTCTTGTTCCACGGGCGGTGGGGGGCTGAAACCGTCGACGGCCCCGCCAGCTACAACCTGGGCAACCAGGGGCAGGCGCTGTTCTTCGGACCGCTGTCGAAGTGCATGCCGATCACCGTCGACGGCAGCTTCAAGGTCGCGGGCCTGTCGCTGCGGCCCGGGGCCGAATACGCGATGGGCGGGATGCTGCCGTCGGCTTCTATGGACCGGATCATCGATTTCGATGGGATCGTCGGGCACGGTCGGCTGGGCGACCGTTTCGACGTTGCCGCCGGGCACGATGCCTGGGCCGATCGCTTCGAGGAATTGCTTCGCGAATTCATCGCCCTGCGCCGGCCGCCCCCGCCCGATCCGGTGACCACCGCGTTCGATCGCTTTGCGTTTGCCAGCCCCGACGCCCCGGTCTCCGAATTCATCGCGACCCACGGGGTGACGCAGCGCACGCTCGAACGCATCGTCAAGCGCGACTTCGGGATGACCCCCAAGCAGGTTCTGCGCCGCGCCCGCGTGCTCGACATGGCGTCGCAGCTGCTCGGTGTCGCCGCGCCCGACGAAGCCGAGGCGCTGGCCTTGCGGTTTTTCGACCAGAGTCACCTGATCCGCGAGTTCTCGCACTTCTTCGGGATGACCCCCCAGCAGCTCACGCGTCGCGCCAACCCGCTGCTGCGGATCACGCTGGAGGGGCGCCAGGCGCGGCGGCTCGAGGAACTGCGGCGGATCGAACCGGGCGCCACGCCGTGGCGGGCAGGGCCGGCCTAGTCGAACAGGCTCGATACGCTGCTCTCGTCCGCAATCCGGCGGATCGCTTCGCCGATCAACGGAGCGATGGGCAAGATGCGGATGCGCTCGCAATCCTTGGCCGCATCGGTCGGCAGGATCGAATCGGTGATCACCAGTTCCTTGAGCGCGGAATTGTCGACTCGCGCCACCGCGCCGCCCGAAAGGACGCCGTGGGTGATGTAGGCCGACACGCTCGCCGCCCCAGCATCCATGATCGCCGCGGCGGCGTTGCACAGCGTGCCGCCCGAATCGATGATGTCGTCGATCAGCACGCAGGTTTGCCCGCGCACGTCCCCGATGATGTTCATCACCTCGGAGCTGCCGGGCTTGTCGCGGCGCTTGTCGACGATCGCCAGCGGTGCGTTGTCGAGGCGCTTGGCCAGCGCGCGGGCGCGGACGACGCCGCCGACGTCGGGCGAGACGACCATCAGGTCCTGCCCGGCGGTCTGCTCGAGGATATCCTGCGCCATCGTCGGCGCGGCGTAGAGGTTGTCGGTGGGAATATCGAAGAAGCCCTGGATCTGCCCGGCGTGCAGATCGACCGACAGCACCCGGTCGGCGCCCGCGTGGGTGATCAGGTTGGCGACCAGCTTGGCCGAGATCGGGGTGCGCGGGCCGGGTTTACGATCCTGCCGGGCATAGCCGAAGTACGGCACCACCGCGGTGATCCGGCGGGCCGAGGCGCGGCGCAGCGCATCGATGCAGATCAGCAGTTCCATCAGGTTGTCGTTGGCGGGAAAGCTGGTCGACTGGACCACGAACACATCCTCGCCGCGGACGTTCTCGTGGATTTCGACGAACACTTCCTCGTCGGCGAAGCGGCGCACGCTGGCGTCGGTGAGCGAGGTTTCCAGGTATCCCGCTACCGCCCGGGCCAGCGGCAGGTTGGAATTTCCGGCCATGATCTTCATTGCGCTTCTCCCGCCCCGAGCGTCCCGGCCTTAGCCAGCGCCGGGAGCGGATTGCAATAAGCGAAGGCGCTACCTATCCCCGGCGACATGGCTGAATCTCTCGGTATCGTCCTCGCCCAGCTCAACCAGCGCGTCGGCGACCTTGCCGCCAACGCCGAGGCCATGCTCGCCACGCGCGCCAGCCAGCCGCAGGCCGACCTGATCGTGTTCCCCGAACTGCACCTGATCGGCTACCCGCCGGAGGATCTGGTGCTCAAGCCCGCGCTGATCGAGCGCGCCGCGGCCGAGCTCGAGCGGCTGGCCCACGCCACCGCCGACGGCGGCCCGGCGATGCTGGTCGGCAGCGTGTTCGTGCGCGACGGCGCGCTCCACAACGGGGTCGCGCTGCTCGACAGCGGCAGAGTGGTCGCCACCCGCTTCAAGCACGAGCTGCCCAACTACGGCACCTTCGACGAGAAGCGCCTGTTCATGCCGGGCCCGCTGCCCGAGCCGGTGCTGTTCCGCGGCTGCCTGCTCGGCCTGCCGATCTGCGAGGACATCTGGCATCCCGAGGTCTGCCGCCATCTCGCCGAAGCGGGCGCCGAACTGTTCATCTCGGTCAACGGCAGCCCCTACGAGATCGACAAGGACGAGCTCAGGATCGACGGGGTGGCCAAACGCCGCGCGATCGATACCGGCACGCCGCTGATCTACCTCAACCGCGTCGGCGGGCAGGACGAGGTCGTGTTCGACGGGGCCAGCTTCGTGGTCGGCCCCGAGGGCGCGGTGTGGGTCCAGTTGCCCGACTGGGAGGAGGCGGTGGTCGCCACCCGCTGGGTGCGCACGCCCGCCGGTTCGGGCAGCCGCTGGCGCTGCGAGCCGGGCGAAGTCTACGATCTCGCCGGACATCCCGAGGACATCTACTGCGCGATGGTCCTGGCGCTGCGCGACTATGTCGACACCAACCGCTTTCCCGGGGTTGTGCTGGGGCTGTCGGGGGGATCGACAGCGCCATCTGCGCGGCGATCGCCGCCGATGCGCTGGGGCCGGAACGGGTGTGGTGCGTGATGCTGCCCAGCCGCTACACCAGCCAGTCGAGCCTCGATGACGCCACCGAATGCGCGCGGCTGATCGGCTGCCGCTACGATACCATCCCGATCCAGCCCGCGGTCGACGGGTTCGATACGATGCTTGCGGGCAGCTTCGCCGATGCCGCGGTCGACATCACCGAGGAGAACCTCCAGTCGCGCATTCGCGGCGTGACGCTGATGGCGCTGTCCAACAAGTTCGGGCCGATGCTGCTGACCACCGGCAACAAGAGCGAGATGAGCGTCGGCTACGCGACGATCTACGGCGACATGGCGGGCGGCTACAACCCGCTCAAGGACGCCTACAAGATGACCGTGTTCGCGATCTCGCGCTGGCGCAACACCGCGCGGCCCAAGATCGGGCTGGGGCGCGAGGGGCGGGTGATCCCCGAGAATATCATCGCCAAGCCGCCGAGTGCAGAGCTGCGTCCCGACCAGAAGGATTCGGATTCGCTGCCGCCCTACGAGGTGCTCGACGGCATCCTGCTGGGCCTGGTGGAGCACGAGAAGAGCGTCGACCAGCTCGTCGCCGACGGGTTCGAACGCGAGACGGTCGAGCGGATCGAGCGCCTGTTGCATCTGGCCGAATACAAGCGCCGCCAGGCCCGCCGGGGGTCAAGCTGGGGATGCGCAACTTCGGCCGCGACCGCCGGTATCCGATCACGCATGCGTTTCGAAGCGGTTGAGCGAATGACCATCGTCACCCGCTTCGCGCCGTCGCCCACCGGGCGGCTCCACGTCGGCAACATCCGCACCGCGCTGCACAATTGGATGCTCGCGAGGAAGAGCGGCGGGCGGTTTCTGCTGCGGATCGACGATACCGACGCCGAGCGTAGCCGCGAGGACCACGTCGTCGCGATCCGCGCCGATCTCGGCTGGCTGGGGCTGCACCCCGACGGCGAGGAACGGCAGTCGGCACGGTTCGGGCTCTACGAGACCGAATTCGCCAGACTGGCCGCGGCGGGCCGGGTCTATCGCGCCTACGAGACCGCGCAAGAGCTCGACCTCAAGCGCAAGGTCCAGCTCGGGCGCGGCCTGCCGCCGATCTACGACCGCGCCGCGCTGACGCTCACCGAGGCCGATCACTGACGCCATGGCGGCGCGGGGCGTCGCGCCCCACTGGCGGTTCAAGCTGGATCATGCCGCACCGATCGAATGGCTCGACGGCGTCCGCGGGCCGCAGCACTTCGATCCCCGGCAGATGTCCGATCCGGTGGTCCGCCGCGCCGACGGCTCGTGGCTCTACATGCTGCCCAGCGCGATCGACGACGTTGCGATGGGGGTGACCGACGTGCTGCGCGGCGAGGACCACGTCTCGAACACCGCCGCGCAGCTCCAGATGTTTGCGGCGCTGGGCGCCGGGGCGCCGCGCTTCGCCCACGAGGCGCTGTTGGTCGGAAGCGAGGGAAAGCTATCCAAGCGGCTCGGCTCGCTCGGGGTCGATGCCCTGCGCGAGGCGGGGATCGAGCCCGAGGCGCTCGTTGCCTTGCTCGCCCGGCTCGGCACCGCTGACCCGGTCGATCCCAAGCTCACCGTGGACGAGCTGGTGGCCGGCTTCGATCTGGGCCGCTTCGGCCGCGCCCCGGCGCGGTTCGACGAGGGCGAGCTGCACCGCGTCAATGCCGGCATCGTCCACCGCCTGCCGTTCGCCCGCGTCGCACACCTGCTGCCCGATGGGATGGGCGAGGCGGCGTGGGATGCGATCCGCCCCAACCTGTCGCATATCGACGAAGCCGCCGACTGGTGGCGGGTGGTGACGGGGCCGGTCGAGGCGTCCGCCGTCGCGGCCGAGGATCGCGACTATCTGGCCGGGGCCGCCGCGGTGCTGCGCGACGGCGAATGGGGCGACACCCCGTGGCAGGCGCTCACCGCCGCGCTCAAGCAGGCCACCGGGCGCAAGGGCAAGGCGCTGTTCCTGCCGCTGCGCCTGGCGCTGACCGGGCGCGATCACGGCCCCGACATGGCCGCGCTGCTGCCGCTGATCGGCCGCGACCGCGCGGCCGCGCGGCTCGAGGCCGCCGCCAGCGGCTGATCCGGGTGTTCAGGCCGCCACCACCTCGTCCTGAACCTGGGCCGCTTCGAGCAGGCGCTTTTCAATGGTCCGCAGCCGACTGCCCTCGATCTTTCCGCCCAGCAGGTCGGTCACATAGAAGGTGTCGACCGCGCGCTCGCCATAAGTCGCGACATGTGCCGAATGGACGATCAGCCGCGCCTCGAACAGCGCCCGGGCCAGCCGGTTGAGCAGCGCGGGCCGGTCGCGCGCGCCGACCTCGACCACGGTGAAGCGGTTCGAGGCGGCGTTGTCGAACAGCACGATCGGCTTGACGTCGAACGCCTCGGCGCGCGCGCGGGCAAGCGGGCGCGCGGCGAGCTGGGGCACCAGCTTGACCCGGTTGGCCAGCGCATCGCCGATCGAGCGGGTCAGCCGCTTGAGCTGGCCTGCGTCGTTGAACGGGCGCCCGAGCGGGTCCTGGATCAGGAAGTTGTCGACCGCCATCCCGTTGCGCGCGGTGTGGATCCGCGCGTCGATGATGTTGCCCCCGGCCAGGTGGATGCCCCCGGCGATGCGGTAGAACAGCCCCGGGTGGTCGGCCGCCAGCACCGTCACCAGCGTTGCCCCGCGCGCCGGATAGTACTCGGCCTCGACCGTCAACGGGTGGCCCAGCGCGCGGTCGAGCTGGACGAGGTTGAGCGCGATGATGTCCTCGGGCTCGGCGATCCAGTAGGCGTCGCCAAGCTGCGCGCCGATCGTGCCGACCAGCGGGCTGCGTTCGGCCAGCCGCTCGGCGACCGCGTGCTTCTTCGCCGCGATTCGCTGGGCGCGGCCGCTCGACTTGTGGCCGAGGCGGAGCATCTCCTCCGCCGCGCTGAACAGTTCGCCCAGGAGCTGGCGCTTCCAGCTATTCCAAACCCCCGGCCCGACCGCGCGGATGTCGACCACGGTCAGCACCAGCAGCTGGCGCAGACGCTCGACCGATTGCACCTGCGCGACGAAATCGGCGATCGTCTTCCAGTCGGCGAGGTCGCGCTTGAACGCGGTCGCGCTCATCAGCAGGTGATAACGCACCAGCCACGCGACGAGTTCGGTCTCGCCGTCGCTCAACCCCAGCCGCGGGCACAGCTTGAGCGCGACTTCGGCGCCGAGCACCGAGTGGTCGCCGCCGCGGCCCTTGGCGATGTCGTGGAGTAGCGTGGCGACGTAGACCACGCGGCGGCTGGCGAGCTTGGGGATCACCTCCTGCGACAGCGGATGGTCTTCGCTCAGTTCGCCCGCCTCGATCCGGGCGAGCAGCCCGATCGCACGGATGGTGTGTTCGTCGACCGTGTAGTGGTGATACATGTCGAACTGCATCTGCGCGTTGACCCGGCCGAAGTCGGGCACGAAGCGCCCGAAAACCCCCGTCTCGTTCATCCAGCGCAGCGCGTCCTCGGGGTTCTTGCGGCTGGTCAGCAGGTCGAGGAACAGGGCGTTGGCGCGCTTGTCCTTGCGCACCGCGGCATCGATCAGGCGCACGTCGCGCGCGGCCAGGCGCATCGCGTCGGGATGGATCTCCAGCCCTTCGCGATTGGCCACGACGAACAGCTCGACCAGCCGCACCGGATCGGCCGCGAAGAAATCGTCGCCCGCCAGCGAAAGCTTGGCGTTGTCGACTACGTAGTCGCCGATCTTGCGGTTCTTGCGGCGCAGGCCGGCAAAAAACCCACGGTTCGCCTTGGCGAACTGCTCGTCGAGCTGGGCTAGGAACACGCCGGTCAGGCTGCCGACCTTCTTCGCGGTCAGGAAATAATACTGCATGAAGCGCTCGACCGCGCTCTTGCCCGGACGCTCGGCGAACCCCATCCGCGTGGCCACCTCGCGCTGGAGATCGAAGGTCAGGCGGTCCTCGGCGCGCCCGGTGACGAGGTGCAGGTGGCAGCGCACCGCCAGGAAGAAGTCGTCGGCGCGGCGGAAGGCGCGGTATTCCTCGGCGCTGAACAGCCCGACATCGACCAGTTCCGACGCGCTGCGCACTTTGTGGATGTACTTGCCGATCCAGTACAGCGTGTGGAGATCGCGCAGCCCGCCCTTGCCTTCCTTGACGTTGGGCTCGACGACATAGCGGCTGTCGCCCACCCGCTTGTGGCGCTCGTTGCGCTCGGCCAGCTTCTCGGCGACGAACTGGCGTTCGGTGCCGGCGACGACCTCGGCCTGAAAGCGCCGCGCGGCGGTGTCGTAGAGCTCGCGGTCGCCCCACACGTAGCGTCCTTCGAGCAGCGCGGTGCGGATCGTCAGGTCGGACTTGGCCATGCGCACGACATCGTCGGGCGAGCGGGTCGAATGGCCCACCTTGAGGCCCAGATCCCACAGGAAATAGAGGATCGCCTCGATCGCCTGCTCGCACCAAGAGGTCGCCTTCGCCGGGGTCAGAAAGGCTATGTCGACGTCCGAATGCGGGGCCATTTCGGCGCGGCCATAGCCGCCGACCGCCATGATCGCGAGCCGTTCGCCGGTGCTGCGGTTGCCCAGCGGATAGACGTCGTCGATCACGTGGTCGTGAATCACCCGCACGAGCTGGTCGACCAGGAAGGTGTGACCGCGGGTGCATTCGTGTCCGGCGGTGGGGTGGAGCGCCAGCCGCCCCGCGAGCTCCTCGCGGCCCGCGCCCAGCGCCTCGCGCAACAGCGCGACGATCGCCGGACGCGCCTTGGCCGCGTCGCTGGCCACCGCCGCGCCGATCCCCTCGGCGAGCACGCGCCGGTCGAGGATCGCGCGTTGGTTGGGCAGGCGGTCCATGGTCATCGCCCGGTCTTTCGCACCCCGGACCCGCTCATGTCGAGCGAAGTCGAGACATCCGGCGTACCGGGCGAGCGTTGCGCGCGATGTCTCGACGGTCGCCCGCTGCGCGGGCTGCCCGCCATGAGCGGACCTTGGAGGATCGGCCGGGGTTCAGGAAGGACTCAGCCCTTCCACTCGGCCGCATAGCGCGTCCGCAGCGCACGCTTGTCGACCTTTTCGGTGCCCAGGCGAGGCAGCGGCTCGGTGACCTGCCAGAACTTGGCGGGGACCTTGAACGGCGCGATTTCGCCGGCGACGAAGGCGCGCAGCGCCTCGGGATCGAGCGTGCGGCCCTCTTCGGCCTGGTACACCGCCACCGGAACCTCGCCGAACCGCTCGTCGGGCAGCCCGAACACGCTGGCCTCGGCGACATCGGGGTGGGCGTAGAGCGCGGTCTCGACCTCGATCGACGAGATGTTCTCGCCGCCGCGGATGATGATGTCCTTCTTGCGATCGACGATGAACAGATAGGCGTCCTCGTCGAGGTAGCCGAGATCGCCCGAGCGGAACCAGCCGTCCGCGGTGAACGCGGCGGCGGTCGCTTCGGGGTTGTTCCAGTAGCCGACGAAGTTGCAGATCGAGCGGATGCAGACTTCGCCGATCGTCTCTTGCGGTAGCATCTTACCGTCGTCGTCGAGAATTCCCAGTTCCGCCAGGGGCGGAGAGGCGCGCCCGGTGCTGCCGGGCTTGGCCAGGTAGTTCTCGTTGAAGTTGCCCGCGCCCACTCCGTTGGTCTCGGTCAGGCCATAGCCCAGGATCGGGAACGAATGCGGCAGCGCCTCGCGCAGCCGGCTGACGTGCTCGGCCGGGCGCGGCGCGCCGCCCGCGGCGAAAGTGACGCACGTCGACAGATCGTACTTGTCCTTGTCCGGGTGCGTCGCGATCTCGTAGCTCATCAGCGGAACGCCGACGAAATAGGTGATCTTTTCCGCCTCGATCAGCCGCATCGCCTCGGTCGCGTCCCACTTGGGCATCAGCACCAGCTTGCGCCCCAGCGCATAGCTTTGCAGCAGCAGCGGAACCTCGCCGGTGACGTGGAACAGCGGCACGTTGACCAGTGCGGTCGGCTGGCTCGAGGGCAGCTCGCCGCGTTCCTCCATCAGGCCGAGCACCGCGATCGACTGGGCGAGATAGTTCATCGTCCCCTGGGTCACCCCGCGGTGGTCCGACCACGCACCCTTCGATTGACCGGTCGAGCCGCTGGTGAACAGCATCGTCGCGCGGTCGTCGGGGCCGACCTCGGGCAGCGCGGTATCCGCGCCGCCGCCCTTGGCGGTCAGCGCGGCGAGGCCTTGCGCGGGCGGGCAATCGTGGAGCAGCGGGAGGATCGTCGCGCCATGATCGAGACCCTCGAGCCGCTTGGCCCGCCCGGCGTCGGCCAGCACCAGCTTGCACGGGCCGAGCCTGATCCCCTCGGCCAGTTCGCTCCCCTGCCACCACCCGTTGAGCAGCGTCGCGCACCCTCCCGCCATGATGACAGCCATGTAAGCGACAATCCAGCACCCGGAATTGCGCGCGGCGATGCCGACGAAATCGCCCTTGCGCACGCCGTGCCCGGCGACCAGGCCGCCCGCCGCTTCGCGCGCCGCGGCATAGGCCTCTGCAAAGGTCAGCCGCAGCGGGCCGTCGACGATGAACTCCTTTTCGGCATTGGCGGCGCTGAAATGGGCGAGGTATTGCGGCAGCGCGGGCGGCGCCTGGACCAGCAGCGGCATGTCCACCCCGAACCGCGCGACCCGAAACTGGGCCGTCTCGAGCAGGCCGCCGGGTGCGTAGTGTCGCTCGAACGCGCGTTCGAGATCGAGATCGAGCTGGCTCGGCATTTCTGTTTTTCCTTTCATCGCCGCGGCAGCGGCGACCCCTTCCCTGATTGGCCCGATTTCGGTTTGCCTGTGACCCCGGCTGTCCCTAAACCGCGCCCCAAATGCCCTCTGTGGGGCAGTTACACGCCTTTCCTAAGGAGAATTGACAGTGCTGTCACTAGCGGCGGCCGCCACCGACATGCTCGCCACGGTCAGCGCGGCGGGTGGTGCCGCGGGCACCGCAGTGGCGGCCGGCACGGCGGTGGTCCAGCCATTGCACTGGGAGGATCTGGGGCTTTCTCCGGTGGCGCTCGACCTGGGGTTCTTCACCCTAAAATGGTACAGCCTTGCCTACCTGGCGGGGATTCTGCTGGGCTACTGGCATCTTTCGCGGATGATCAAGGCACCCGGTGCGCCGATGGCCCAACGCCATGCCGACGACGTGTTCTTCTACGCCACGCTGGGGATCATCCTGGGTGGGCGGCTGGGCTACACGATCTTCTACGCACCCGAGCTTTGGAGCCACCCGGCCGACGTGCTCAAGCTGTGGGAAGGCGGCATGAGCTTTCACGGCGGCCTCGTCGGCGTGCTTCTGGCGCTTGCCTGGGTCGCGTGGAGGAACCGGCTCTCGTTCCTGCGCCTGGCGGACTACATCGCGGTCTGCGTGCCGTTCGGGATGATGTTCGGGCGGCTCGCCAACTTCGTCAACGGCGAGCTGTGGGGGCGGGTGACCGAAAGCCGCGTGCCGTGGGCGATGGTCTTTCCCGGCGCTGGAGACCTCCCGCGCCACCCCAGCCAGCTCTATGAAGCAGGGCTGGAAGGGCTGACGATGGCGATCGTGCTGCTGACCCTCTTTTGGAAGACCGACGCACGCTGGCGCCCCGGAGTGCTGGTCGGCACCTTCGCGTTTGGGATCGCGGTTGCGCGCTTCACCGTCGAATTCTTCCGCCAGCCCGATGCCCAGCTGCTCGATTTCGCGCAGCGCACCGGGCTGTCGATGGGCCAGTGGCTGACCATCCCGCTGATGGCGGTCGGGTTGTTCTTTCTGATCCGCGGTCTGCTCCGTCCGCGCCTGGGCAGCGGGGTGGCGGTGCCGGCGTGAGCGACTCTTCGCTCTCAGCCATCTTCGCCCGTCTGATTGCCGCAACCGGGCCGATCAGCGTTGCCCACTTCATGGCCGAGAGCAACGCGCGGTACTATTCGACCCGCGACCCCCTCGGCACCGCCGGAGATTTCGTCACCGCGCCCGAGATCAGCCAGATGTTCGGCGAGCTGATCGGACTGTGGCTCGCCGATCTGTGGATCCGTGCCGGTCGCGACCAGCCGGTGCACTACGTCGAGCTCGGCCCGGGACGAGGCACCCTGGCGCGCGACGCGCTGAGCGCGGCCCGGCGCTGCGGGCTGACACCGCAAGTCCACTTCGTCGAGACCAGCACCGCACTCAAGGCGCAGCAGCAGGCGCTCCACCCCACCGCGCAATGGCACCACGATCTGGCGACCTTGCCTACGCTCGGACCCCTGCTGATCGTCGCCAACGAATTCCTCGATGCATTGCCGGTGCGCCAGTTGGTCCGTACCTGCGCAGGCTGGCGCGAGCGGATGATCGGGCACGACGGAAGGGCCTACGCCTTCGTCGCGGGGTCGCAACCGATGGATGCGGCGCTGCCCGGCGCATTTCGCGACGCCCCCGAAGGCACGATCGTCGAGACCTGCCCCGCGGCGGCGGCGGCGATCGGCGAAGTCGCCGAGCGGCTGGCGGCACAAGGCGGCGCGGCGCTGTTCATCGACTACGGATCCGACCGGGCGCAAGCGGGCAGTACGCTCCAGGCGGTGCGGGCGCATCGCCGGCTCGATCCGTTCGCCGCGCCGGGCGAGGCCGATCTCACCGCGCACGTCGATTTCGCGACGCTCGCCGGGATCGCCCAGTCGCGCGGCGTGCGCTGGCTGGGCACGGTCGCGCAAGGCCATTTCCTGCGCGCGCTGGGCATCGAGACCCGCGCCCAGAACCTCGCGGCGTGCGCTCCCGAACGCGCCGAGGCGATCTTCGCCGCGCGCGACCGGCTGATCGAGGAGGACCAGATGGGGGCGTTGTTCAAGGTCATGGGGCTGGCCGCGGCAAGCTGGCCCGACGCGGCCGGATTCTGAATTCACCCGTGGTTGCGCGCTGTGCGGGCGGATCGTCCGAAAATGCTGTTGGCAAGCGCACCCGCCATAGGTATCAGGCCCGCCAAGCGGGGGATCCGCGCCTTCGGGCGCCGGCCGTTGCACAAGGCCGCAAGGGGGCAATCCTGGCGTGCCTTGACGATTCGACGAAGGGGCAGGCCGCCGCCCGGCGACCGAGCGATAAGGGTTTCGAATGGCACAAGAGGCGATCATCGAAGCGCCGAACCCGGCAACCGGTGACGGCGCGCCCGACGACGGGGTTCGGCGTCGCGACTTCATCAACATCGCCGCCGTCACGTTCGCCGGGGTGGGCGGATTGGCCGCGCTCTATCCGCTGGTCAGCCAGATGGCGCCGTCGGCCGACGTGCTCGCCGAAAGCTCGACCGAGATCGACATCTCCTCGATCCAGCCGGGCCAGGCGATCAAGGCGGTTTGGCGCAAGCAGCCGGTGTTCATCCGCAACCTGACCCCGGCGGAAATCGCCTTGGCGGACAAGGTTTCGGTCGCGACCCTGCGCGATCCTCAGACGCTCGCTGAGCGGACCAAGGAAGGCAAGAAGAACTGGCTGATCACGATGGGGGTATGCACCCATCTCGGCTGCGTTCCCCCTGGGCGCTGGCGAAGGCGAGACCAAGGGCGAGTTCGGCGGATATTTCTGCCCTTGCCACGGCTCGGTCTACGATACCGCGGCGCGGATCCGCAAAGGCCCCGCGCCCAAGAACCTCGAGGTGCCGGAATACGCCTTCAATTCCGATACCGTGGTCAAGATCGGCTGAGGATAGACACGCGATGAGCTTCCCCTGGGCGAACCATTACCAGCCGAAGGCGCCCGTGATGCGCTGGCTTGACGAAAAGCTGCCACTGCCGCGCTTCGTCTACAACGCGGTAGGCGCTGGCTATCCGGTGCCGCGCAACCTGAACTACTTCTGGAATTTCGGGGTGCTTGCCGGCTTCATGCTGGTCGTGCAGATCCTCACCGGGGTGATCCTGGCGATGCACTACGCGGCCAACGCCGGGGTCGCGTTCGATTCGACCGAGCACATCATGCGCGACGTCAACTGGGGCTGGCTAATCCGTTACGGCCACGCCAACGGCGCCTCGATGTTCTTCGTCGTGGTCTACATCCACATCTTCCGCGGCCTTTATTTCGGTTCGTACAAGGCCCCGCGCGAGATGATCTGGCTGCTTGGCGTGGTGATCTACCTGCTGATGATGGCCACCGGGTTCATGGGCTACGTGCTGCCGTGGGGGCAGATGAGCTTCTGGGGGGCCAAGGTCATCACCGGGCTGTTCAGCGCGATTCCGCTGGTCGGCACGCCGCTGCAGGAATGGCTGCTCGGCGGTTTCGCGCCCGACAACGCCGCGCTCAACCGCTTCTTTTCGCTCCACTTCCTGTTGCCGTTCGTGATCCTAGGGGCGATCATCCTCCACGTCTGGGCGCTGCACATCCCCGGCTCGTCGAACCCGACAGGGGTAGAGGTGAAGACCGAGAGCGACACAGTCCCGTTCCACCCGTACTACACGGCCAAGGACGGCTTTGGGCTGGGCGCGTTCCTGATCCTGTTCGCGTTCATGGTGTTCTTTGCGCCCAACTGGCTCGGCCACCCGGACAACTACATCCCGGCCAACCCGCTGAGCACGCCCGCGCATATCGTCCCCGAATGGTATTATTGGCCGTTCTATGCGATCCTGCGTTCGTTCACTTCGGACTTCTTCTTCGTCCCGGCCAAGCTGATGGGCGTGCTGGCGATGTTCAGCGCGATCCTGCTGCTTTTCTTCCTGCCATGGCTCGACACCTCCCCCGTGCGTTCGGGCAAGTACCGTCCGCTGTTCCGCAAATTCTTCTGGTTCGGCCTGATCCCGTGCGTCCTGATCCTCGGCTATTGCGGTGGGTCGCCGGCGGAAGAGCCCTACGTGCTCGTCGCTCAGCTTGCGACCGCGTACTACTTCCTGCACTTCCTCGTCATCCTGCCGATCGTCTCGTCGATCGAACGGCCCGAGCCTATGCCGTATTCGATCACCGAAGCAGTGCTGGGCAACGACGACAAGGCCGTGCTCGCGCCCGGATCGGTCGCTTCCGCCCAACCCGTTCCCGCCGCCTGACGCGACACTAGGACAAGAGCAAAGCCCATGGTTCGTATCTTCGGGATCCTCGCCGGCCTGTTCTTCGCGGTCGCGGTGCTGTGGTCGTTCGTCGTCGGCGCGATCACCTTCGCCGAAGAGGGCATGCCCAAATCGGTCGAGCGTTCATTCCACAAGCACCCCAAGGAGGTCCATTTCGCCAGCGACGGACCCTTCGGCAATTTCGACAAGCAACAACTCCAGCGCGGATTTCAGGTCTACAAGGAAGTCTGCTCGGCGTGCCATTCGCTGCGCCTCGTGGCGTTCCGCGATCTGAGGCAGCTCGGCTACAACGAGGCAGAGGTGAAGGCGATCGCCAAGGGCTTCCAGGTCCCGGGACTCGATCCTAGCACGGGAGAGGTCAACACCCGCCCCGGCCTGCCGACCGATTATTTCCCCAAGCCCTTCGCCAACGACATCGCCGCGCGCGCCGCCAACAACAACGCGATCCCGCCCGACCTGTCGCTGATGACCAAGGCCCGCCACGACGGCCCGGCCTATGTCTATTCGCTGCTGACCGGGTTCACCGAGCAGGAAGGCTATAAGAACGAGAAGGGCGAGGAACTGCTCAAGAAGTTCCCCGACGCCAAGACGCCGGATGGGCTGCACTTCAACCCCTATTTCGCCAACCTCAACCTGGCGATGGCTCCGCCGCTGACCGGCGAGGGACAGGTCACCTTTGGCGACGGGACGAAATCGACCGTGCCGCAGATGGCGAAGGACGTTGCCGCGTTCCTCGTGTGGACCGCCGAACCCAAGCTGGCGAAGCGCCACCAGACCGGCTGGCCGGTGCTGCTGTTCCTGATCGTCCTGACCGGACTGGCCTATGCCGCCTACCAGAACGTCTGGCGCGACAAGAAGCACTGATCTGATTTCCATGCCCCGCTCATGTCGAGCGAAGTCGAGACATCTGGCGCAATGGTCGAACGTTGCGCAGCATCCCTCGACTTCGCTCGGGATGAGCGGGATGGGTTGCGGTGGCGGGTGACCGCGGGCCAATGACCCCCGCCGAGCTTCGCGCCCTGATCCGCACCGTCGCGGACTTTCCCGCGCCTGGCATCCTGTTCCGCGACATCACCACGCTGATCGGCCATCCCGAGGGCTTCGCCGCCTGCGTCGGCCATCTTGCCCAGCGCGCGCAAGCGTCAGGCGCCGAGCTGGTCGCAGGCATGGAAGCGCGCGGGTTCATCTTCGGCGCGGCAGTGGCCGCCCAGCTCGGCCTGGGGTTCCTGCCGGTGCGCAAGCCGGGAAAGCTGCCGGTACCCGCGATCGGTATCGACTACGCGCTCGAATACGGCACCGACCGGCTCGAAATCGATCCCAGCGCGGTCTTGCCGGGCCAAAAGGTGGTGATCGTCGACGACCTTATCGCCACCGGCGGCACCGCGCTCGCTACCGCCGCACTTCTGCGCCAGGCCGGAGCGGCGGTCAGCCACGCGCTGTTCGTGATCGACTTGCCCGACCTCGGCGGCGCCGCTCGCCTGCGCGAAGCCGGGCTGGAGGTCGATGCCCTGGTGGACTTCCCCGGACATTGACCACGAGATTGACCTAGGTGACGCTCGCCCTATAGGGCGGCGCAAGCGCGGGTATAGCATAGTGGTAATGCACTAGCCTTCCAAGCTAGCTAGAGGGGTTCGATTCCCCTTACCCGCTCCATGCCTCCATGTTGTCGATCAGCCTCGTGCCGCCGATCCGCGCCGCGACCAATAGTCGCGCGAAGTCGGTCGGGCGTTCGGTCAGGGGCGCGAAGGTCTCGGCATCGCGCAGTTCGGCATAATCGACCGCCGCGAAGCCGCCGCTGAGCAGGGCTGCGATCAGGCGGTTGAGCGCTTCGGGCACCGCCTTGCCCCCGCTGATCTCGGCGATAGCCTTCTTCATCGCCGCGGGTAGGATAGCGGCGCGGGTACGGTCGTCGGCACTCAGATAGGCGTTTCGCGACGACAGCGCGAGGCCGTCGGCTTCGCGCACGGTCGGGCTGCCGCTGATCTCGCGCGGGAATGGCAGATCGAGGTCGCGGACCATCCGGCGGATCACCGCAAGCTGCTGCCAGTCTTTTTCGCCGAACAGCGCAAGGTCGGGACGGACCTGGTTGAACAATTTGCACACCACGGTGGCGACGCCATCGAAGTGACCGGGCCGCTCAGCGCCGCACAGACCCTCGCTGACGCCAGAGACCGAGACGTTGGTGGCATAGCCCGCCGGGTACATCTCCGCCGCGCTCGGGGCCCAGACGATGTCCACCCCGATCGGCTCGAGCAACGCGCAATCGCGCGCCAGTTGGCGCGGATAGGCGTCGAGATCCTCGTTCGCCCCGAACTGGCGCGGATTGACGAAGATCGAAACCGCGACATGCGCGGCGCGTGCCTTCGCCTCGCGCACCAGGTTCAGATGGCCGTCGTGGAGCGCGCCCATCGTCGGGACCAGCGCCAGCCGTCCCCGCAGCCGCGTGCGCGCAGTTCTCAACGCTTCGATGGTGTGGATGGTTTGCACGCCGCCCCGCTTGTAGCCTAATGGCCCGCGTATCGCAGGAGAAAGCTCGCAAGTCATGCCCTGTCCCGCAACTGGCCCCCATCGGATCGTCTTTGCCAACGAAAAGGGCGGCACCGGCAAGTCGACGACCGCGGTCCACGTCGCGGTCGCGCTCGCCTATCAGGGCGCGAAGGTTGCGGCGATCGATCTCGATTCGCGCCAGCGCACGCTCCACCGCTATCTCGAGAACCGCGCCGAAACCCAGCGCCGCCGCGGCATTCGCCTGCCCGGCCCGGAGTTCGCGGTCTTTCGTGGCGAAACCGTCGAGGCGCTCGACCAGCTCTGCGAAGAGATCGGCGAGGGCCACGATTTCCTGCTGTTCGATACCCCCGGCCGCGATGATCCGTTCGCCCGCCATGTCGCCACCCGCGCCGACACGCTGGTTACGCCCTTGAACGACAGCTTCGTCGATTTCGACCTGATCGGCCAAGTTGATGCCGAGACCTTCAAGGTGCGCAAACTGTCGTTCTATGCCGAGCTGATCTGGGAAGCGCGCAAGAAACGGGCGATGACCACGATCCAGGAAGGCCGCCGCGAGATGGACTGGGTGGTCGTGCGCAACCGCTCGGGCCACGTCGAGATGCGCAATATGCGCCGCCTCGATCAGGCGCTGACCGAGCTGAGCAAGCGCGTCGGCTTCCGGATCGCCCAGGGGCTGAGCGAGCGAGTCATCTACCGTGAACTGTTTCCCTCGGGCCTGACCCTGCTCGACAAGGGTCAGCTCGGCGAACTGGGTACCAGCCACCTGGTGGCGCGGCAGGAACTGCGCCAGCTGGTCGCCGGGCTCAACCTGCCGGTGCCGACCCGGCCCCAACCCGAACTGGCGCTGAGCGGGACGGGCGCATGAGCAAGCTGATCGTCCTGCTTATCCTGGCGAGCGTCCTCTCTCGGATGCTTGCGGGCAAGTGGCCGTGGGAGCTGTTCAGGGCCGCCAGCGCATCGTCCGACGAGGCGCAGGCGCGCGCGGTGCTGGGGGTGGTACGCGGCGCCAGCGCGGCGGATATCGCCGAAGCCCACCGCCGCCTGATCGCCCGAGTCCATCCCGATCGCGGCGGGTCGAGCGAGCGAGTCCACGAGGCCAACGCTGCGCGCGATCTGCTTCTCGCGCGGCTGCCGGGGAACCCTTCTTCCTCTCGCGATTAAAGCATCGTCCGCTCGTCCCGAGCGTAGTCGAGGGACAGGGCGTCACGTGTCTCGACATCGCTCGACAAGAGCGGGTCTTTTCGATTTAGGACGGCTCCATGAATCACACCTTCCACCCCACGTCATTGCGCGAATACGACATCCGCGGGATCATCGGCGAAACGCTCGGGCCCGACGATGCGCGCGCGATCGGGCGCGGCTTCGCGACCAAGTTACGTGAGGCCGGGGGATCCAAGGTCGCGGTCTGCTACGACGGGCGGGTCAGTTCGCCGATCCTCGAGCATGCGCTAGTCGAGGGGCTGAACGCGAGCGGGTGCGACGTGGTGCGGATCGGCATGGGGCCGACCCCGATGCTGTACTACGCCGAAGCCTCGATGGAGGACGTGCACGGCGGCATTCAGATAACCGGCAGCCACAATCCGGCGAACTACAACGGGTTCAAGATGGTGTTCCAGGGCCGGCCGTTCTTCGGCGAGGACATCGTCGAGCTCGGCCGGATGGCCGCCGCCGGGCAGTGGGCCTCGGGCAACGGGACGAGCGAGACGCGCGAAGTCATGCCTGCCTACATCGACCGGCTGGTCGAAGGGCTAGCCGGGATCGGCGACGATCGCCTCGCCGGACTTCGCGTCGGTTGGGACGCTGGCAACGGCGCGGCGGGGCCCGCGCTCGAGGCGCTCGTCGCCCGGCTTCCGGGCGAGCACTTCACGCTGTTCACAGATGTCGACGGGAATTTTCCCAACCATCATCCCGATCCCACCGAGGAAAAGAACCTCGCCGATCTTCGCGCGCTGGTGGCGGACAAGCGGCTCGATTTCGGAGTGGCCTTCGACGGCGACGGCGACCGGATCGGCGCGGTCGACGGCACCGGGCGGATCGTATGGGGCGATCAGCTGCTGATGATCTATGCCGAGGATCTGCTGCGGATGGTCCCCGGCGCGACGATCATCGCGGACGTGAAGGCGAGCCGTGCGCTGTTCGAGCGGGTCGCCGAGCTTGGCGGAAAGCCGCTGATGGGCAAGACCGGGCACAGTCTGATCAAGTCCAAGATGAAGCAGACGGGCGCGGAACTGGCCGGCGAGATGAGCGGTCACGTGTTCTTCGCGCATCAGTATTACGGCTACGACGACGCGCTCTATGCGGCGATCCGGCTGATCGCGGCAACCGTCAGGCTGGGCAAGTCGCTGACCGAACTGCGCGGCGAGATGCCGCCGCTGGTCAACACCCCGGAACTGCGCTTCCAGGTCGACGAAAGCCGCAAGTTCGCGGTGGTCGATGAGGTCAAGGCACGGCTCTCGGCGTCGGGCGCCGCGGTGGACGACACCGACGGTGTCCGCGTCACTACCGCCGATGGCTGGTGGCTGCTGCGCGCCTCCAACACCCAGGACGTGCTCGTCGCCCGCGCCGAAAGCGAGGACCAGGCCGGGCTCGATCGGCTGATGGAGCAGATCGATGCGCAGCTCGAGGCCTCAGGCCTCGAGCGCGGCGAACAGGCGGGGCACTGATTTTCGGCTGGAATTCGACGCTCAAGACTTGGTCTTGGCAGGCTAACTACCCAGCCATCTCAGCCAGCTTGTGGTGCGGCAGCACGCGCCACGCGGCGACCAGCAGCACTGTCCAGAACGCTTCGACCGCCATCGGCTGGGCGAAATCGGGATACGTGCCGTCGATCGCCAGTCCGATCGCGCGGCAGGTGAAGGCCGTACCGTAGATAAGCGCCGGGACCAGCAGCAGGTCGCCGTTGCGGCGCCAAGCGCCCCACAGCATCAAAGCCCCGGTTACTCCGAAGAACGCGGTAAAGTCCGCCCGGACCGTCGATAGCGCCGCGGCGCCCTCGGCCTTGATGCCCAGCCCCGCCGCATTGGTTGCGGGATCGATGAGGAATCCTACCGCCAGGAACAGGCACAGCAGGCCGGACAGATAGACCAGCGCGGTCAGCACGAGACGCATCGCAATTCCCCCTTAACCTTGCTGCATTATGCAATGCACACTAGGTTCGTGAACTATGGTGTCCCGCAGGCTGGACGTCAAACACCGGGTCGTTTCGCCGCGGGGGGTAACGTGCAGACTGGGGCGGGACCGATCCACGGCAGAATCCTGACATGACCGCTCCGCGCATCCTGCTGATCGTTGGCGGGGGCATCGCCGCGTACAAGGCGTGCGAGCTGGTTCGCCTGATCAAGAAAGGCGGGGGCGAGGTGGTCTGCGTGCTCACCCATGGCGGGTCGCAGTTCGTCACCCCCATGACGCTCGCCGCGCTCAGCGAGAACGCGGTCCACACCAGCCTGTGGGATCTCAAGGACGAGGTCGAGATCGGCCATATCCAGCTCAGCCGCCAGGCCGATCTGGTGGTGGTCTGCCCGGCGAGCGCCGACCTTTTGGCCAAGATGGCGGCGGGTGTGGCCGACGATCTGGCGACCACGCTGCTCCTCGCCACCGACAAGCAGGTGCTTGCGGTTCCCGCGATGAACGTCAAGATGTGGGAGCATCCCGCAACGCGGCGCAACATCGCCGAGCTGACGAACCTGGGCATCCTCGTGCTCGATCCCGACCACGGACCCATGGCCTGTGGCGAATTCGGCCCGGGCCGCCTGCCCGAGCCCGCGACGATTTGGCGGGCGATCGGCGAGGTGCTCGACCTGCCCTCCGCCTCGCCCGAACTGCCCGGACTGGATGCGGATTTTGGGAGTGACGCGGGCGAAGGCCTTGGCGGCCTTTCCGCCAACCTGATCGCGCGTGCGCCGCGCGACGAGGCGGGCCTGCCCATCGTCGAGGAAGAGCCGGCGCCCGGCGAGCCGCAGCTTGCGCCCGCGCCGCTTCCGATCGATCCGAATGCGCCGCCGATCCTGGTCAAGAAGGGCAAGGCCAAGGCCGCACCGCCGACCGATCCTGATGCGATCCCCAATGCCGACCGCCACGCGCTCCATCTTGAAACGCCGCCGCCTCTCGAGACGCCCGCCGAGCCCCTGGCCGATCCGCTCGAGGGCCAGCCCGACTTCGCCGACGGCGCGCCGCGGCCACTCCACGGAAAGCACATCCTGATCACCGCGGGGCCGACGCACGAGCCGATCGATCCGGTGCGCTATATCGCGAACCGTTCGTCGGGGCGGCAGGGCTATGCGATCGCCGCCGCCGCCGCCGCCGCTGGCGCGCGGGTGACGCTGGTCTCGGGTCCGGTGACTCTGGCCACGCCGCCGGGGGTCGAGCGGATCGACGTCGAGACCGCGCGTGAAATGGCCGAGGCCGTCACCGCGACCCTCCCGGTGGACGTCGCGATCATGGTTGCTGCGGTGGCCGACTGGCGGACGCGCGATTTCGCCGCCGAGAAGATGAAGAAGCGCGGTTCCGCCCCACCCGCCCTCGTCCTCGAGGAAAATCCCGATATTCTCGCCAGCCTCGCCACCGGGCGCAAACGGCCCAAGCTGGTGGTAGGGTTCGCCGCGGAAACCCAAGACGTCGTCGCCAACGCTCAGGAGAAGCTCAAGCGCAAGGCCGCCGACTGGATCGTCGCCAACGACGTATCGGGAGATGTGATGGGCGGCGCCGACAATCGCATCCACCTCGTCACCAAGAAGGGCGTCGAGGATTGGGCGCCGATGCCCAAGGAACAGGTCGCGCGCCATCTGATCGAGCGGATAGCCGATGCATTCGCCTGAGCCGGTTCCGATCATGGTCCGGCGGCTTCCTCATTTCGAGGGGCTGACGCTGCCGGAATACGCCACGGATGGAGCGGCGGGAATGGACGTGTTGTCGGCCGAGGACGTCACCCTCCACCCCGGCGAACGCTGGCCGGTGGCGACGGGCTTGGCGGTGGCGATCCCGCATGGCTACGAGATTCAGGTTCGCCCGCGCTCGGGCCTCGCGCTCAAGCACGGGATAAGCGTTCCCAACAGCCCCGGCACGATCGACAGCGACTATCGCGGCGAGCTCAAGGTGATCCTGATCAACCACGGCCAAGCGCCGTTCGAGGTCCGTCGTGGCGACCGCATCGCCCAGTTGGTGATCGCCCCGGTGGTGCGGGCGAGCTGGCTCAAGGTCGAGGAGCTCGATGAAACCAAGCGCGGCGAGGGCGGCTTCGGCTCGACCGGGGTCGTCAGTATCGGCGACGGCTAGAGCGAGGTGCCGATTCTGACCCGCTCGACATGAGCGGAATTTGTGCTGAATTCATGCACGCTGCTTGGCAACGAAAAGGGCGGGCCGTTGCCGACCCGCCCTTCGTTTTCGGGGCCAACCGCTCAGTAGCGCGGCCGCTCGAAGTCCTTGTCGCGGATCGGCTTGATCGACTTCTTGCCATCCTCGGGCGCGATCGAGATGCGCACGGTCTCGCCCGACCGGCCGGGGAAGTCGGTGAACACCGCTTCGACCAGATTGGGGACGAGATAGCCCAGCCGGTCCGAGCGCGAGGCGGCCTGCGCCTTGCCTTCGAACAAGCGGCGGCCATCGGCCCTGCTGTCGATCTTGAGGTCGAGCTCACTGGTGTAGACAGTCACGACGTCGACATCGCCATAGCCCGATCCGAAGAAGAAGGGATCCTGCCAGCCATAGCCCCACAGTCCACGGTGATAATAGGGCGAAAAGCCGCCGTAGCCGAACCGGCTATAACCGAAGCCCCCGCCATAGCCGAAGCGGCTGCCATACCACGGTGACCAGAATGGATCGCTGAACCCGGTGGAACGCACCCGATCGCGGCCGTTGTCGACGCCATAGTCGAGGCGCACGATCATCGCCGCATGGCTGGGATCGCTGCGGACATAGCCAAGGCGGCTCATTTGCGCGGCGACCAGGTCGGCATACTGACCGAACTCGAGCCCACCCGAATCGCGAGGATCCTCGGCGACCACCGCGAACGTTTGCCCTTGGGGCGCGGGCATCGCGCTGGAGAAGCGCTTAACGTTGGCGTTGAACGGCGTTGCGCAGGCGGCGAGGCCGGCGAGCAGCAACGGCGCGGCGATCAGGCCGATCCGGCGCAATGGAGAGTAGGAGGGCGAACGCATCAAGGAAACTCCAGTCCGGCAATCGCTTCACCCGATTTCTCGGGCATACGATTGTTTTAGCATGAACTTTGCTTAGCGCGGAGTCGCTGAATGCGCGTTGAATGCGCGCTGTGTCGTTTGATGCGCTGGCGCCAGCTCGCAACGAGCGATATGCCGCGCGAATACAGCCTGGCTATCCGCGCACCAGCCCCAGCGCGGCGTAGGCCGCGTCCAACGTCGGCGCGGCCAGTTGCCGGGCTTTGGCCGAGCCATCGGCCAGGATCGCATCGAGTGCCGGGCGGTCCTCGCGCAAGTCGCGGAAGCGCGCGACGATCGGCGCCAGCGTCTCGACCAGCAGCTCGCCCAGCGCCGGCTTGAACGCCCCAAAACCCTGCCCACCGTGCTCAGCAAGCACTTGCGCGATGCTGGTTCCGGCGAGCGCGGCGTAGACTCCGACGAGATTGGCTGCTTCGGGGCGACCTTCCAGCCCTGCCGCATCGGACGGGAGCGGTGCCGGGTCGGTCTTCGCCTTGCGCACCTTTTGCATGATCGTATCGGCGTCGTCGGTCAGGTTGATCCGGCTCATGTCGCTGGGATCGGACTTGCTCATCTTGGCCGCACCGTCGCGCAGGCTCATGATCCGTGCGGCGTCGGGCGGAACGATCGGATCGGGCAAGGTGAACACCTCGTTGCCCGCGCCGAAGTCGGTGTTGAACTTCTGGGCGATGTCGCGCGCCAGTTCCAGATGCTGCTTCTGGTCGTCGCCCACGGGCACGTGGGTCGCCTGGTAGAGCAGGACGTCGGCGGCCTGGAGCACCGGGTAGGTGAACAGGGCAATGCTTGCGCCCTCGCGGTTCTTGCCGGCCTTGTCCTTCCACTGCGTCATGCGGTTGAGCCAGCCCATCCGCGCGGTGCCGTTGAGCAACCATTGCAGCTCGGCATGAGCGGGCACCTGCGCTTGGTTGAACAGGACCGCCTGCTTGGGATCGACACCGCAGGCGACCAGCGTGGCCACCAGCTCGCGCGTGCTCGCCGCTAATTCGGCTGGGTCGTGAGGCTGGCTGATTGCATGAAGATCGGCCAGAAAGATCAGGCATTCGCCGTCGGCGCGCATCGCATCGTCCTGAAGCCGCACGTAGTTGCGGATCGCGCCCAGGTAGTTGCCTAGGTGTGGCTTGCCGGTCGGTTGGATGCCGGAAACGACGCGCATCGGCTTGATTGGCTTGGGGTCGGTCATCGGTCGGTCTCGATCGGCACGGCGCGATTGCGGCGGAAGAGGAGCCGCAAGTCAGCGCGAGAGAATGCGCCGAACAACAGCGTTGCGGCGAAGTAGACCGCCGCGCCGCCGCCCACTAGCACGGTCAAGGCGGCGAAGCGGATGGTCCAGGTGCCGTGGGTATAAGGCGTCAGCAATCCTTGAAGAGCCCACAGCACCGCACCCATCAGCAGCGCGGCGAGCGCCAGCCGCCAGACCCGGCGCTTGAGTCGTGCGTCGGGTGAGAAATGTCCGCGCCTTACCAGTGTGCGATAGAGCATCGCGACATTGACCGTCGAGGCGATCGCGGTTGCCAGCGGTGGCCCCATGTGCGCCAGCGGGACGATTAGGGCAAGGTTGAGCACGAGGTTCACCACCATCGAGATCGTCGCATACTTGACCGGGGTGCGCGTGTCGTGGCGCGCGTAATAGCCTGGGGTCAGGACCTTGACGAGGATGTAGCTGGGCAAGCCCACCGAGAACGCCGCGAGCGCCTGCGCGGTGTAGTGGACATCGTGCGCGTCGAACCGGCCATAGCCGAACAGCGCCGCGGCGATCGGTTCGCCGCACAGCACCAGCGCCATGGTCGCGGGTAGGGTCAGCAGAAGCGCCAACTCAAGACCGCGGTTCTGCGTCTCCAGCGCCGCGGCTTCCTCGCCGCCGCTCAACTGCCGCGAGATCGTCGGCAGCAGGACGGTGCCCAGCCCTATCCCGATCAGCCCGAGCGGAAGCTGGTTCAGCCGGTCCGCCATGTAGATGTAGGTGACGCTGCCCGAGCTGAGCAGCGAG
This sequence comes from Novosphingobium sp. Gsoil 351, assembly GCF_009707465.1. NCBI lineage: Bacteria > Pseudomonadati > Pseudomonadota > Alphaproteobacteria > Sphingomonadales > Sphingomonadaceae > Novosphingobium > Novosphingobium sp. Gsoil 351. The sequence continues at coordinate 2,083,393 of NZ_CP046120.1, read as the reverse complement.
GCGGCGAGCGCGGTGGAAACGACCAGATTGATCTGGACCGCGCCTGCACCTGCGGCGGCGGGCCAGATCAGCGAGAGCAGGCGCTTGATGTCGGGATCGAGGCGAGGACGGCGCAGCTTCAGGCTGACCCCCGCGGCGCGGCAGGCGGCGATCAGCCAGATCAACTGGAGAGCGCCCGAGACGCTGACCGCGATCGCCTGGTTGCGCGCGGTGACCAGCGGGTCGGCCGAATGAAAGGCGAGCAGCGCGACGATCAGGCAGACATTGAGCAGGATCGGCGCGGCGGCGTTGACCCAGAACCTGTGCAGCGAATTGAGGATGCCGCCGAGCAGCGAGACCAGGCTGATCAGCATCAGATAGGGAATCGTGATCCGCGACAGCAGAACCGCGAACGCGAACTGATCCGGGCTGACCCCGTTGAACTTGCCCGAAAGCACGAACGTAACCGGCCAGGCGAACGCCTCGAGCAGCACCGTCATCGCCACCAGCACCGGCAGCAGCACCGCCAGCGCGCGTTCCGCGAAGGCGATGCCGTTCGGCAGCCCGCCGCCTTGGGGATCGCCGACCTTCTGGTTGAACATGGGGATGAAGGCCGCGGCAAACGCGCCCTCGGCGAACAGCGCGCGAAACATGTTGGGCAGTCGAAACGCGACGAGGAACGCGTCGGAGGCGAAGCTCGCGCCGATATAGCGAGCGAACAGGCTGTCGCGGACGAGCCCGAGCACGCGGCTTGCGAGCGTCAGTCCGCCGATCGTGCCGAGGCTGCGGGCCAGGCTTGGCACTTCAGTCCCCCCTCACCCGGGAGGCAGCGCGATCACGCGTTGCCGACCGGCGCGCCTTCTTCGGCGAGGCCCGCATCGCGCGCGGCGAGCTGCTGCATGTAGAGGCCGTTGAAATCGATCGGCTCGAGCATCAGCGGCGGATAGCCGGCGTCGCGCACCGCATCGGCGACAACCCGGCGGGCGAACGGGAACAGGATCCGCGGCGCTTCGGCGAACAGGAACGGGTGTGCCTGATCGTCGGACAGGTTGCGCATGCCGACCAGTCCGGCATAGGCCAGCTCGACCACGAACGCGGTTCCCGCCTCGTGCTTCGACGAGATCGTGATCTTCAGCTCGACCTCGTGCAGCTCGTCCGAGAGCGTCCGGCTGCCGATGTTGAACTGGACGTCGACCTGGGGGGGATCCTGCCACTGGAAGCTTTCGGGGGCGTGCGGGTTCTCGACCGAGAGGTCCTTCACGTACTGCGAAATGATCCCGACCGCGGGCGACGTGTCCTCCCCGTTGGGCGCCGGACCGTCGGGACCGGAACCGGCGTCGAGATCGAGCTTCTGGAGGATGTCGTTGCCTTCGTCGGCCATGGGAAAACGCTTTCGTCGCAAGATGGCGGAATGGCCGCGCGCCTAGCAGGCTCGGTCGCCAGCGGCAACCGCGCGGGACAGCGGGCTCGCGCCGCCACCGCCGCTGCGACCAAAGGTGCGGATTCTCCGGGAACGTGCGCGCATCCACGCGTTGTTCATTTGTCTTTCGTACCTATCTGAGGCAAGCTGCCCGTGGGCGAGGGGCAGACAGGTTCAGCAAGCGGGACAGTTGCGTGATTGTGCAGATCGTAATCCTGGCGATGGTAGCGGCCTTTCTCGGCCTCCGGCTCTATTCGGTGCTGGGCCGCCGCGCAGAGCATGACGAGCCGCCGATCAATCGTCCGGTCCACCGCCCCGATGCCCCGGCGCAGCGCACTCCGGCACGCGCCGAGGAACTCGCCCCGCCCCGTGCCGCGCCCAGCGCCCCCGCTCGCCCCGGCTTTCCGGTCGAGGCCGAAACCGGGGTCCGAGCGATCGTCGCGGCCGACCGCCGCTTCGACATTTCCGCATTCCTCGACGGCGCCAAGGGGGCCTACGCGATGGTCCTCGAAGCCTACTGGCGCGGCGACAAGGAGGAGCTGGCGCAACTGTGCGACAAGGACGTCTACGACGGCTTCGTTGCCGCGATCGACGCGCGCACCGCGGCGGGCGAGACGCTCGACAATCGCCTGATCCGGATCGAGGAAGCGGTGATCGATCACGCCGAACTCGACGGCACCACCGCCCGCATCCGCGTACGCTTCACAGCCGATGTCGCCAGCGTAACCCGCGACGCCGAAGGCCAGGTCATCGCCGGCTCGCTCGACGACGCGATCGAGAGCCGCGATCTTTGGACCTTCTCGCGCAACCTCACCTCGCGCGAACCCGACTGGCTGCTCGACGAAACCGACGAGGGCTGAGTTCAAGAGAGACCCGGATTACAATCCGCTCGTGTCGAGCGTAGTCGAGACACGCGGAGCGTAGCGCGAACGTCTCGACTACGCTCGACACGAGCGGAGCTTGGGAATGTATCGAAATGCATAAGGTGCGGCGTTCCAGAGGCTGGATTGCCGGGTTCCTCACCGTCGCGCTAGCCGCGTGCGGACCGATGATCCCCCCGCCGCGCTATCCGGTCGAGCCGCCGCCGCGCCCGGCGCCCTCGCCGACTCCCACTCCGGCGCCCGTTGCGCTGGTCGCCGCGCCCGGCCCTGCGGTCGCCAGCCTCGCGATCACAGAAGTTGATGCCGCGGGCGCGTTGCGCGGCTTTGCCGAATCCTGCCCGCGACTGCTTTCGCGCGCCGACACCAGCGGGCTGACGGTAGCCACCGACTGGCAGCCGGCCTGCGCCGCCGCGCCGGGCTGGCCCGCCGGGCAGGCCGCGCGGTTTTTCGCGCAGTATTTCGAGACCGCGGCGATCAGCGGCGGTCAAGCCTTCGCAACCGGATACTACGAACCCGAAATCGCCGGCGCGCGCACGCATCTGCCGGGCTACGACGTGCCGGTCTACAAACTGCCGCCCGACCTCATCCGCGACTGGCCCGCCGAGACGCCGCAAGACCAGCGTACCGGTCGCGCGCCGCTCGGACGGTATGACGCCTCCGGAGCGTTCGTGCCCTACTACGAGCGCGCCGAAATCGAGGACGGTGCGCTGGCCGGCAAAGGTCTGGAAATCGCCTGGGCGCTCGATGCGATCGAGATGTTCTTCCTCCAGATTCAGGGCTCGGGCCGCCTGCGCGCGCCCGATGGCACGGTGATGCGCATCGGTTATGCCGGGCAGAACGGGCGCGACTACGTCGGCGTCGGCTCGGTGATGCGCGAGCGCGGCCTGCTCGGCGATCAGCCGGGGCAGTACTCGGGTTCAATGCAGGGGATCGTCCAGTACTTGCACGATCATCCCGACGAGGGCCGGGCGTTGATGCGCGAGAACAAGAGTTGGGTGTTTTTCAAGGAACTGACAGGAGACGGCCCGCTTGGCGCACTCGGCGTTCCGGTCCGCGCCGAAGCAAGTGTCGCTGCGGATCCCGCCTATACCCCGCTGGGCGCACCGGTCTGGCTCGGCGTCGACCGGCCGGAGGCCAACGGGCTGTGGATCGCGCAGGACACCGGCGGCGCGATCAAGGGTCCGGGCCGGTTCGACACCTTTTGGGGCGCGGGCGACCGCGCCAAGGCGATTGCGGGCGGGATGAGCGCGCGCGGCACCGCTTATGTTCTGCTGCCGAAAGGCGTCCTCGCCCGTCGTTCTGGGCCGTGAAGCCGCCGCGGGGGCTGAGTCCCAGCGAGGTCGCGCTATGGCGCGCGGTGGCGCAGACGGTGACACCGCTGGCAGGCGCAAAACCTCCCCGGACCGGGGAGGGGGACCGTCCGCAGGACGGTGGAGGGGTTCCGCCGCGAAGCGCGACGCCCGAGACATCGCGCCCTGTCGCCAAACCCCTCCACCACGCTTCGCGCGGTCCCGCTCCCCGGTCCGGGGCGGTATCGATGGCTCACAAGACCCTCGACGGCACCTGGGACCGGCGGCTCGCGCAGGGCTTGGTGGCGCCCGATGCGCAGATCGATCTGCACGGCCTGGGGATCGACTCGGCCTATACCCGGCTGATGACCGCGCTCGCCCAGGCCAACCTCACCGGCGCCCGTGTGCTGCTGGTGATCGCGGGCAAATCGCGGCCCCATGGCGACCATGACCAGCGCGGCAACCGCCGCGGGGCGATTCGGGCGAAGCTGCTCGATTGGCTGGCGGCCAGTCCGCACGCCTCCAGGATTGCTGCGATCCGCCCCGCGCACCACCGCCACGGCGGCGCCGGCGCAGTCTATGTCGTGCTCAGGAAAGCGCCCACCACGTTACGCTAGAGCGGACAGCGCGATCCGCCGATAGATTCGCGCCAAAGTCGCGAGGTCCGCCAGCGCGACCGCCTCGTCGGTCTTGTGCATCGTCGCGTTGCATAGGCCGAATTCGATCACCGGGCACAGATCCTTGAGAAACCGCGCGTCCGATGTTCCGCCGCTGGTCGACAGTTCGGGCGCGATGCCCGTCTCCGCCTCGACCGCGGCGACGATCAGCGCGGAAAAGTCGCCCGGCGGGGTCAGGAACGCCTCGCCCGAGATCACCGGCCGCGCCACGCCGCCATGGCGCGCGGCGATCTCGGTCACGCGCTCGGCCAGCTTCGCGCCGCTGTGTAAGTCGTTGAAGCGGATCGACAGCCGCGCGTGGGCCGCGGCCGGGATCACGTTGGTCGCGGGGTTGCCGACCGTCAGATCGGTGACTTCCAGGTTCGACGGCTGGAACCACTCGGTCCCGTCGTCGAGCGGCATCGCCTGCAATTCGGCGAGCAGCGCGACCAGCTTGCGCACCGGGTTGTCGGCGAGGTGCGGGTAGGCGACGTGGCCTTGCGCGCCGGTCACCGTTAGCCAGACATTGACCGACCCGCGCCGCCCGATCTTGGCCATGTCGCCCAGCCGGGCAACGCTGGTCGGCTCGCCGACAAGGCACAAGTCGGGGATCGCGCCGATCTCGCGCATCCGTTCGATCAGCGCGACGGTACCGAACCGCGCCGGACCTTCCTCGTCGCCGGTGATGACGAAGCTCAGCGTCCCAGTCTCGACCGGGATTTCCGCGACGGCCGCGACCATGGCCGCGATCGCGCCCTTCATGTCGACCGCGCCGCGCCCGTAGAGCAGGTCGCCGCGGCGCTCGGGCGCGAACGGCGCGCTGCTCCAGCCTTCGCCTGGCGGAACCACATCGAGGTGCCCGGCAAAAGCGAAATGGCGGCTGCCCGCCGGCCCCTGGCGGATCGCGAAGAGGTTCTCGACCGGGCCGTCGGGCGGCTCGCCGGCGTGGAAGCGGGTGATCGAAAAACCCAGCGGGCGCAGCATCGCCTCGAGCGCATCGAACGCCAGCCCCGATGCCGGGGTCACGCTGGGGGCGGCGATCAGCCGCTCGGCAAGGGTCGCGACGTCGCTGGAATCCGCCATGGCGGACGCCTATAACAGGACGGCCAGCGAAGGAAGCGACGATGCCCAAGATCGATCTCGACTCGATCCCGCAAACCAATCGCACCGGCTACCCGCCGCCGTTCGACGCGCCTGTGCAAGGCCGTTGGTATCGCCGCCTTGCTCCGCCGTCGGGTTTGACCGCGTTGGGCGCGAGCCACGTCGTGCTCAAGCCGGGCGCGTGGTCATCGCAGCGCCACTGGCACAAGGGCGAGGACGAACTGCTGGTCATGCTGTCGGGCGAAGCGGTCCTGATCGAAGACGCGGGCCGCACCGTACTGCGCCCCGGAGACGTCTGCGCCTGGCCCGCCGACGCCGAGAACGGCCATCACCTGGTCAACGAAACCGAAGCGGACTGCGTGTTCGTCGCGATCAGCGCGGGTCCCGACGGCGGCGGCAGCTATCCCGACATCGACATGTGCTGGACCGATGATGGCGTCTACCGCCACAAGGACGGCACGCCCTATCCGGAGACACAGCGCCCGGCCTAGGCCGGAACCGGGTTCTCGAACTTCTCGATCGACCATTCCTCGGCCTCGGCGGCGGCGATCCAGGCCTTCATCCATTCGTGCTCCCACACCGCCTGCATATAGGCGACCGCGAAGCCGGGCACGGGCACGCCATAGCTGATGAACCGACTGACCACCGGGGCGTAGATGATGTCGGCGGCTCCGAAGCTACCGAACAGGAACGGCCCGCCCTTGCCGAACCGCGCCCGCGCCTCGGCCCACAGTCCCAGGATCCGGACGATGTCGGCGCGGGTCTCCTCGGTGGGCTCGATGCCTTCGATCTTGCGGCGTACGTTCATCGGCAACTGGCGGCGCAGGGGAAGGTAGCTCGAATGCATCTCGGCGACCATCGAGCGGGCCATGCCGCGCGCGGTTTCATCCTTGGGCCAGAAGCGGTCGCGGCCGACGCGGTCGGCGAGGAAATCGATGATCGCCAGGCTGTCCCACACCACGCATTCGCCGTCCCACAGGATCGGCACCTTGCCCTGGCTGGGGGCGAGGTCCTCGGCCTGCTTCTTGGCCTCGTCCCAGTCGTCGCCATAGAGCGGGACCGTGATCTCCTCGAAGCCCAGCCCCGATTGCTTGCACGCCAGCCAGCCGCGCAAGCTCCAGCTCGAATAGTTCTTGTTGCCGATGATCAGCTTCATGCGATGCCCCTGATACCGGGCGGGATTAAGCGTTCAGTCTGGCGAAGTCGAGAATGAACCGGTAGCACAACTCCATGAGCTTGCGCCCGTTCCATCTCGCCTTCCCCGTCCGCGACATCGCCGAGGCGCGGGCGTTCTACGGCGGGGTGCTGGGCTGCCCCGAAGGGCGCAGCGCTGACGACTGGGTCGATTTCGATTTCCACGGCCATCAGATCGTCGCGCATCGAACCGACACCGGCTACGGGCGCGCGGCGAGCTCGGACGAACGCACCAACGCGGTCGACGGTCACGCGGTACCCGTGCCGCATTTCGGGGTGGTGCTCGATATGGCCCAGTGGCACGAACTGGCCGAGCGGCTGGTCGCCGCGGGCACCCGCTTCGAGATCGAACCCACCATCCGCTTCAAGGGCGAACCGGGCGAACAGGCGACGATGTTCTTCCGTGACCCCAGCGGAAATGCCTTGGAAATGAAAGCCTTCGCTAGCCTCGATGGACTCTTCGCCCGATAGGGGCGCGATGGACGTCATCTCCCAATTCATCGTCGACCTCAGCTGGGGACTGACCTTCGGCGCGCTGATCGCGGTGGGGATCGTGGTGGCAAAGGCGGCCGGATGGGTGCTGGCCGGGCTGGTTTGCGCAGGGCTCTGCTGGTTTGGCTGGCGCCGGTGGCGACGCAAGAGCCCTCGTCCCTGAAAGGGGATAGGCTAAAGCCCGGCATCCTCCAGCACCGCGCGGCGCAGATCGGCGATACCGGCCTTGGTCTCCGACGAGGTGATCAGCAGTTCCGGATAGGCGGCCGAATGCTTGCGCGCCTCCGCCAGGGTGGCGGTCACGACCTTCTCCAGCTCGCTCGGCTTGATCTTGTCGGCCTTGGTCAGGACCAGGCGATAGACCACCGCCGCCTCGTCGAGCGTCGTCATCATTTCGAGGTCGGGCGGCTTGATCCCGTGGCGGCTGTCGACCAGCAGCAGCACGCGCTTGAGCACCACCCGCCCGCGCAGGAAATCGCGGACCAGCCGCTGCCACTTCTTGGCCACTTCGGGCGGAGCCTTGGCGAAGCCGTAGCCGGGCATGTCGACCAGCCGCAGCCTGGTCGGCTCGCCCAGCTCGAAGAAGTTCAGCTCCTGCGTCCGCCCCGGAGTGACCGAGGCACGGGCGATGCTCCGGCGCCCGGTCACCGCGTTGAGCAGCGAGCTCTTGCCGACGTTCGAACGGCCCGCGAAGGCGATCTCGGGAAAGTCCGCTTCGGGCAGAAACTGGAGCGACGGCGCGCTCTTGAGAAACTCGATCCGCCCCGCGAACAGCAGCCGCGCGCGTTCGGTTTCGTCAGGATCGCTCACCGCCCGCGCGGCTTGGGCTTGCGCGGGGTCGTTGGACGCGGGGTGCTCGGGCGCGGCGCGGGCGTCGGCTTGGCCAGCGCAGCCGCGGCCGGCTTGTCCCGTGCTGCCGCCCGCGCCTTGTCCTGCGCGTCCTTCTCGCCTTGCGCCTTCAATTGGGGATGGCGTTTATAGAGATACCATTGCTGGGCGATGGTCAGGATGTTCGAGGTGATCCAGTAGATCAGTAGCCCCGCGGCGAACGGTGCCATCACGAACATCATCATCCACGGCATGATCTTGAAGACGATCTCCTGGCTGGGGTCCATCGGCGCCGGGTTGAGCTTGAACTGGAGCCACATGGTGAAACCCAGCAGCAGCGCGAGCAACCCGATCGCCAGGAAGCTGGGCGGGGTGAACGGCAGCAGCCCGAACAAGTTGACGATGTGCAGCGGATCGGGCGCGGAAAGATCCTTGATCCACAGCGCGAACGGCTGGTGGCGCATCTCGATCGCCAGCGTCAGCACCTTGTAGAGCGCAAAAAACACCGGAATCTGCAGGAAGATCGGCAGGCACCCGGCCAGCGGATTGACCTTCTCCTCCTTGTACAGCTCCATCGTCTTCTGCTGGAGCGTGGCCTTGTCGTCCTTGTAGCGTTCCTGCAGCGCCTTCATCTTGGGCTGGATCGCGCGCATCGCGGCCATGCTGGCGAACTGGCGCTGGGCGACCGGGAACATCAACCCGCGCACGATGAAAGTCAGGCAAATGATCGCCACCCCAAAGTTGCCGATGGTGCGAAACAGCCAGTCGAGCAGCATGAAGATCGGCTTCTCGAACCACCGGAACCAGCCCCAGTCGATCGCCAGGCTGAAGTTGGTGATGCCCGCATTTTCGTACGCGGTAAGCACCGCGTTTTCCTTGGCTCCCGCGAACAGGCGGGTGGTGCGGACGATCTGGCCTCCGGGGGCGAGCGCGACCGGGCGGTAGAGCAGGTCGGCGCGGAATATGTCGCCGCCCAGCGCGCGGAAGTCACCGCTGGCGGGCGCGCTGGCATCTGGGATCAGCGCCGACATCCAGTAGATATCGGTGAACCCGATCCAGCCGGGGTGTCCGGCAGGCGAGATCGTGCCGGCGGGAGCTTCGCGGACATCCTTGTAGTTGTTCGAAAAATCGACCGATCCGGCGAACGCGCCGAGTGGACCCGAATGGACGTTCCAAGTGTCCAAACTGGCCGTCTTGTTGGTGCGATTGACCAACGCGAACGGGCGCACGACGGTCGGCGCGGCACCGCGGTTGGCGACAGTTTGGGTCGCGGTGATCATGTAATCAGCGTCGATCGCGAAGCGGATCGCGAAGCTCTGCCCGGTGGGGTTGTCCCAGCGCAAGGTGACCGGGGTCTGCGGGGTCAGGCGTGTGCCCTCGGCGCGCCACACGGTGCGCGCGTCGGGAAACTGAACGCCTTCTCCGACCCAGCCGAACTGGGCGAAATGCTGCGCCGGGGTGCCCGCGGGCGAGAACAGCCGGACCGGGCCTGAGGTCTTGGCCAGTTCGGCGCGGTGGCTCGTCAGCGAGAGATCGTCGATCACCGCGCCGGTCAGGTTGATCGATCCGGTCACTCGCGGTCCGGCGATCGGGACGCGCCCGCCGCCGGCCAGCGCGGAGTCGAGGTCCTGCTTTTCCAACGCGATGTCGGCGGCGCTGGTCAGCCCGCCCTCGCGGGTAGGCTTGGCCGGGGCGCCCGGCGCGACGGGCGCGGGGGCGTTAGCATTCGTCGCGGGGGCAGATGCGGCTGGCTTGAGCGGCTGCGGGTAGAAGTAGCGCAGCCCGGCGTCCCAGCCGAGCAGGAGCAGCCCGGTGAGCACCACCGCGAGGATCAGGTTGCGCTGGTTGGTCAAGGATGCCGTCCTGTGGATGTGTCGCTGAGCAAATGGGGGACCGCGATCGCGCGATCAAGGCACGGGCCAACCCCGTCAGGGGACGGGATCGTAACCATGCCCGCCCCACGGGTGGCAGCGCATTAGCCGCTTCGCCGCAAGCCAGCCACCCCTAATCGCGCCGTGCCGTTCCAGCGCTTCGATCGCGTATTGCGAGCACGACGGGGCGAAGCGGCACGATGGCGGCAGGACGCGCGAAGGTCCAAGCTGCCAGCCGCGCGCGATCAGGATCAGCAGCTGCTTCATTTGGCGGGAGGCTTGCGTCGGCGCAGCGGGTCGCCCTTGCCCGCAGTGGCCCGGTCCAGCGCCGAGATCAATTCGCCGCGCAGCAGAGCGAAGTCGCGCTCGATGCCGCCTTCGCGGCCGATCAGCACGTGGTCGGCACCGGCGATCCCGTGAACGGGCAACAATTCGCGCACAAGCTCGCGAAACCGCCGCTTCATCCGGTTGCGGATCACCGCGCCGCCGATCTTCTTGGTCACGGTGATGCCGAAGCGCATCGCGCCGTCATCGGCGGCGTCGCGGCGGACGAGCAAGACGAAACCTGCCCGCGCAACGCGCAGGCCCCGGTTGGCGGCGAGGAAATCGGAACGCTTGCGAAGGACCGCAAGCGGCGGCGGCGAAGAGTCGCTCAGGCGCTCAGCTTGATGCGGCCACGGGCGCGGCGGGCGCGTAGGATCTTGCGGCCACCGGGCGTCGCCGAGCGGGTGCGAAAACCATGACGGCGTGCCCGCACGAGGTTGCTGGGCTGAAAGGTGCGCTTCATCGGATCTCTCGAATCGGGTCTGCGGCGACGGTTGCCGCCAAATCGAGGCGCGCCGTTAGGTCAGCAGCGGCTTAAAGTCAACGCGGCTGCGGCGTATCAATCCAGCGGCGCGTAGCGGGCGAACTCGTCCTTGCTCAGCCACAATGCGTCGTCGTGCGGCACCGCGTTGGTCATCGCATAGAATGCACGGGCCTGCCCGTCGCTCAGCCCCATCTCGCGGTAATAGGCGAGATAGGCGAGGTTGACCGGGTCGTTATCGGCCACGTCGCTGGGTTCGAGCCCGTCGCTGTCCTGCCACGAATGCACCGCGAACTGCGCCCCGGCTTCGGCGTGGCGGTGCCGGCCTGCGAGGAACAACTCGACCGCGCCCGAGCGCACCGAACCACCTTGCGGCACATAGGTGTCGAGCCCTGCGCGGCGGATCATTCGGCCCAGGCGTAGGTTGGCGGTATCGTCGCTGGTGCCCGGGCATTCGACCATCTCGATGGTGCGCAAGCCGGGAAACGCGATCAGCATTTGGGCAAAGGCGCGCGGGGTTGCGGTGTCGGTGACGTCGACCAATGCAGCGCGGCCGGAATCGAGCACGCGGAACGGACCATATGCGGCGATTGCCTTAAGGCTTGTGGCATCGGACCGGCCCTCCGCGACGAAACGCTCGCCGCCCGGATCGCCTAGCGGGGTCTCCTGGACGACCTCGACGCTTATGGTCGCCGCCTCTTGCGCAAGCGCGGGCACGGGCGAGAGCGCGGCAAGGATCAGGGCGAACCGAAGCATCGCCCGGTCAGCTAACGCCTTGAGGTTAATTCGTGTTTAAGCCGGGGCGGATCAATCGGCTGGGCGCGGTCTCGACTTGGTCCGCGCCGCGATGCATACCCGCGTGGCGACGGGGGCGCACGAATGGTCGCACTAGTATCGACGGTCGCCTACCTCGGGCTCGAGGCGCGCGCCATGGAAGTGCAATGCCAAGTCGGCCCCGGCCTTCCCGGCTTTTTCCTCGTCGGGCTGCCCGACAAGGCGGTCGGCGAAAGCCGCGAACGGGTCCGCGCCGCGCTCTCCGCCCTGGGCCTCGCGCTGCCGCCCAAGCGGATCACGATCAACCTTTCCCCCGCCGACCTGAGGTATGAAGACCGCCGGGAACATCAGGTTTTCCATTTCAAGGTAACCCAATCAAGGTAATTTCCCGCCCATAGCCCGGCTCGCCGCGGTGGGTGGCGCGGCGGTAAGAGTAGAAGCGGGCTTCGCCGGCGTATGTGTCGAGGCCAAGCCTTTCGATGGTGCCGACCCCCGCCGCCGCTAGCCGCATCGCGACGTAGCTTTCGAGGTCGAACCAGGCGTGGCCCGCGCGGCCCGGCTTGAAGAAGCGGGCGTTGTCCGGAGCGAAGCGGTCGACGAACGCGGCGTCCACCTCGTAGCTCGCCTGGGCGATGCAGGGGCCGATGGCGGCGGCGATGCGATCGCGCCGGGCGCCGAGCGCTTCCATCGCGGCGACCGTCGCCTCGCATACCCCGCCGAGCGCGCCTTTCCATCCGGCGTGCGCCGCGCCGATCATGCCTGCCTCGGCATCCGCCAGCAGCACCGGCGCGCAATCGGCGGTGAGCACGCCGAGGAGCAGGCCGGGACGGTCGGTGACCAGCGCGTCGGCCTTGGGCCTCGCATCGTCGGGCCAGGGTTCGGTGACGGTGACGACGTCGGGCGAATGGACCTGGTGGACGGTTACCAGCGCCGCGCCGGGCAGCACCGCTTCGACCGCGCGGCGGCGGTTTTCGGCGACGGCGGCGCGCTCGTCGTCCGACCCCCAGCCGACGTTGAGGCCGGCGTGGATACCGGTGGAAACCCCACCGCGGCGGCCGAGGAAGCCGTGGGGGATTGACCCGAGGCAAGAGGCGCGGATGACTTCGACGGGTTCGGTCACACCTGGCTTACCCCTCGACGCGAGCAGTGATTGAGGTGGAGTCGTGTTCTATCCATCCAGGCTGCGCGTGACCTGCTCGCGGGTATCGCGGCTCAGCCCGGTGAACGCGGCGATGCGTTCCAGCTCGCCCTTCATCAGCGCCGCGCGGCCAGGTTCCATCCGCTTCCATCTGCCCAGCGGCGGAACGAACCTAGCCGCCGTATTCGAATTCAGCGGGTCCAGTTCCAAAATCAAATCCGCTATCAGTTTGTAGCCCGCGCCGTCAGAGGCGTGGAATGCCTGCGGGTTGGCGGCGAAGGCCATGTACAGCGCGCGCACCCGGTTCGGGTTGGTCATCGTGAAGTCGGGGTGCTGGCGCAGCGCCTTGGTCTGGGCGAGCGCATCGGGGTGGAGCGATCCGGCCTGGAGCGAGAACCACTTGTCGATCACCAGCGCGTTGCCCGCGAACCGGTCGTGGAACGCCTTGAGCGCATCCTCGCGCTCGGGACAATCGAGCCCGCACAGCAACATCAACGCGCCCTGGCGGTCGGTCATGTTGTCCGCGGCGTCGAACTGCCCCTTGGCCCGGCGGATCGCCTCGGGCTTGTCGGCGGGGGCGAGGTAGACCAGCGCCTGGGTCTTGAGCTTTCGCGCCCCCGGGCCTCGGCCGACAGGCTGTATGCCACCGCGCAGCAACGGTCGTGCAGCGCAATCAGTTCGGACTTGAGTGTCGTCCCGAGCCAGCCCTTGAGCGCCTCGCGCGCGGCGTGAATCTTTGCGGGTTCGTTGACGAGCAGCTGCTCTGACAGATAGGTCTCTCCCGGCAGGATCACCAGCTCGCCGCGCATCAGGTCGTCGAGTTCCGGGTCGGCGAGGATCGCGCGGAAGGCGTCTCCGATATCGCGGCGGCCGCTGTCGATGGCCTCGCCCGCGACTGCCCCGGTGACGATCCCGACCAGATGCTGGACCACAAGCTGCTGCATCGCCTCGTAGCGCGCAAACGGATCGTCGTCGTGCTCGGCGAGGAACAGCAAATCCTCGGCGGGCGGCTGGGTGGCGATGGCGATGGGGGCGGAGAAACCGCGGTTGATTGATATCACCGGGGCCTCTTTGAACCCGGTGAAGGTGAAATCGGCCTGCGCTTCGTCGAGCACCAGCAGTTCCTCGCCACGGTTTGCGCCCGATTTACGGTCGAACAGCGCGGTGCGCAGGGGGATCGGCATCGGCGCCTTGTCGGGTTGGCCGGGGGTGGGCGGGACGCTCTGCCGAATCGTGAGGGTTACGTCGCCGCTCGCCGTATCGTGCCTCGATTCGACTTCGACCCTCGGCGTCCCGGCCTGCTCGTACCAGCGGCGGAATTTTTTGAGGTCGAGCCCAGCGCCGTCCTCGATCGCTGAGACGAAATCCTCGCAGGTCGCGGCTTCGCCGTCGTGGCGTTCGAAGTAGAGGTCGGTGCCCTTGCGGAAGCGCTCCTTGCCCGCCAGAACAGTCATCATCCGGATCACCTCGGCGCCCTTGTTGTAGACGGTCGAGGTGTAGAAGTTGCTGATTTCCTGGTATGAATCGGGCCTGATGGGATGTGCCAGCGGACCTGAATCCTCGGGAAACTGGACCCCGCGCAGGATCCGCACGTCCTCGATCCGCTTGACCGGGGGTGAGCCGCGGTCGGCGCTGAACTGCTGGTCGCGCAGCACAGTAAAGCCTTCCTTGAGGCTTAGCTGGAACCAGTCGCGGCAGGTCACGCGGTTGCCCGACCAGTTGTGGAAGTATTCATGGCCGACGACCCCCTCGATCGCGTCGTAGTCGCCGTCGGTCGCGGTATCGGGATCGGCGAGGATGTAGCGGGTGTTGAAGATGTTGAGGCCCTTGTTCTCCATTGCCCCCGCGTTGAAGTCGGAGACCGCTACGATGTTGAACACGTCGAGGTCGTACTCGCGGCCATAGGTGTCCTCGTCCCACTTCATCGATGCGATCAGGCTGGTCATTGCGTGATCGGTGCGTGTCTCGTCGCCGGGGCGGGTGTAGATCGCCAGATCGACCTTGCGCCCCGACATCGTCGTGAAGCTGTCGCGGTTGGCGAGCAGTTCGCCCGCGACCAGCGCGAACAGGTAGCTCGGCTTGGGCCAGGGATCGTCCCACTGCGCCCAGTGGGTGCCGTCGCCATCGCGTGCGAAATCCTCGCCCGTCGCGACCTCGTTGCCGTTGGCGAGCAGCACGGGGAACTTCGCCTTGTCCGCCGCCAGCCGCACCGAATACTTGCTCAGCACGTCGGGGCGGTCGGGGAAGAAGGTGATCCGCCGGAAGCCCTCGGCTTCGCACTGGGTGCAGAGCATTCCGTTCGAGGCGTAGAGTCCCGAAAGCTGGCTGTTAGTCGCGGGGTGGATGCGGGTCTCGATCTCGATCGTGTGCTTGTCGCCGGGCAAGTCGATCAGCAGATCGTCGCCGTCCATCGCCCATGAATTGAAGTTGCGCCCGTCGAGGGTGAGCGCGGTCACCTGAATTCCGTCGCCATTGAGGCGCAGCGTGGCGCTGCCGTCTCCGGCCGGGTTCCTCTCGACCGCCAGCGTAGAGCGTACCCGCGTGGTTTCGAGGTCGAGCGCGAAATCGAGCGCGATGGTGGGGACCAGCCACGCCGGGGCCTTGTAATCCTTGCGCTGGATCATCGTCGGTGCGGGGGGCGGGGCCGCATCCGCAATTTGGACATTGCCGGGCGGGGTCGAGGGGTGCTGGGCGACTTCGGTCATGGCTGCGTACTCTCTCCCAAACCCGCCCTTCACGAGCGAATTCGAGGGATCGCGCGCAAGGTTGATTCGTTGCGCAGCGTGTCTCGACTTCGCTCGACACGAGCGGGATAGGAGTTAGGCCGCGACGGCACGAACCGCAATCGGGGGAATCGGCCAAACTATGCCGCAAATGCTGATCTTCGGGCTGGGCTACACCGCCAAAGCGCTGGCGGCCCGTTTGCGCGGTATGGGGTGGACGGTCCGCGCTACCGGGCGTGACGGCGATTGCGATTTCGCCGCCCGCACCGCGGTCGAGTCGGCGTTGCTCGATTCGAGCCATGTGCTGTCATCGGTTCCGCCGGATGCCGCCGGCTCCGATCCGGTGCTGGACGCTTTCGGCGCGGCGTTGGGGGGAAGGTGGCTGGGCTACCTCTCGTCGACCGGGGTCTACGGCGATACTGGCGGAGCGTGGGTCGACGAGATGGCACCGATCGGCACCGGCCGCCGCACCGCGCGCAGCGAGGCCGATCTCGCTTGGCAGGCCTTGGGGGCCAGGGTGTTTCGCCTGCCCGGCATCTACGGACCGGGCCGCAGCCCACTCGAACGTGTGGCGAGCGGGGCGGCGCACCGGATCAACTTGCCGGGCCAGGTATTCAGCCGGGTCCATGTCGCCGACATCGTCAGCGGGGCGATCGCCGCGCTAACTGCGCCGTCGGGGGTGTACAATCTCGCCGACGATCTGCCCGCCAGCCAGAACACAGTGATCGAGGAAGCCTGCCGCCTGCTCGGCCGCGCGCCGCCGCCGCTGCTATCGCTAGGACAGGCCAACCTCTCGCCGATGGCGCGCGCATTTTATGCCGAGAACCGGCGGGTGGCGAACGGCAAGGCCAAGCGCGTGCTCGGCTGGCGGCCTCTATATCCGAGCTACGTCGACGGCCTGCGCGCGCTTAGCGCCACCGCCATGCCGCTCAGTGCCACGACGACCCCGGCGACCGCCAGCGCCGACCAGCGATAGCCCTCGAACAGCGTCGAAAGCGTCATCGCCACGATCGGCACCACCACGTTGACATAGCCGCCCTGCGCCGCACCGATGTCCCGCAGCAGGCGGAAATAGAGCGGGAACGCCGCGACCGATCCGACCAGCGCGAGGTAGGCGACGCCCAGCGCGTAGCCCAGCCGGGGCTCGAACTGAGGCGGACCCGAAATCGCCCACGCCAGCACCCCGTTGACCAACGCACCCCACAGCAGGGCCCAGGCTAGCAGCGTGAAGATCGGCAGCCGCTCGGCCGCGGGAGTCGACTGCAGGACGTTGGCGCTCGAGGCGCAGAGAATCGCGGCGAGCGTCATCGCGGTGCCGAGCCAGACGTTGTCGCCTGCGAAGCCAGCGCGCTGCGTCTCGTTGATCAGCAGCAGTGCGATTCCGATGATCGCGATCCCCGAACCGGCGAGGAAGCGTGCGCTCAGCTTGCGCCCCAGGAAGACCCGGCCGAGCATCGCGTTGTAGGCGAAGAGCAGCGTGAAGACGATCGCCACCACCCCCGAGGTCAAGTGCTGCTCGGCGCGGTAGACCAGCTGGAAGTTGAGCGCGAACTGCGGCGCGCCGATCAGCAACGCCAGCAATTGCCCGCGCGAATCGAGACGAAGGGGATTCTTCCGCCACCTTGCCAGCGCGAACATCGCCACCGTGGCGATCGCGAACCGCCAGGTCACCGACCAGCCGGGAGGAACGGTGCCGAGCTGGTCGCGGATTACTAGCCAGGTCGAGCCCCAGATCAGGCTGAGCAGCACGAAGGGAATCACCACGCGCGGGCGCCAGTGCGGCGCGGCTTGCGCGGGCGCGGCGGTCACAGGGTGCGGATCGCTTGGTCGAGTGCGGCGACGTGGGCGGGATTGCTGTTCCAGCTCGTCACCAGCCGCGCCGCGCCGGGGTTGCCCGGAGGTGCGGGCCAGTCGTAAAAGTCGAAACCCTGTGCGCGCAGCGCAGCCGCTTCAGCAGGGGCGAGCGATACGAAAATCTCGTTGGCCTCGACCGGGTGAAGCAATCGGGCGCCGCAGGCCGCGGCGATCTCCTTGGCGGCGGCGTTGGCGGCGCGGGCGTTGGCCAGCCACAACTCGCCCTCGAGCATCGCCAGAAGCTGTGCTGCGGCAAAACGGCCTTTCGATTGGAGATGCCCCGCGCGCTTGCGGCGGTATTTGACCAGATCGGCGAGCGCGGGGTCGAACAGGACCAGCGCTTCGGCGTTCATCCCGCCGTTCTTGACGCAGCCGAAGCTGAGCGTGGCCGCGCCCTTGCAGGCCTCGATGGGCGCGCAGCCGAGGTGCGCGATCGCGTTGGCAAAGCGCGCGCCGTCGATGTGCAGGCCCAGCTTTCGCTCGTTCGCAAATGCCGCCAGCGTGGCGATTTCGGCGGGCGTGTGGACCCTCCCGTACTCGGTCGCCTGGGTCAGCGAGAGCGCGTGCGGTTGAACCTGGTGAACATCGTTGCGGATCGGCGCGACGGCGGTCGCCAGCGCTTCCGGCGTCAACTTCGCGCCCTCGCCGTCGACCAGCAGCAGCTTGGCGCCGTGGGTGTAGAACCCTGGCGCGCCGCCCTCGTCGATCTCGATATGCGCCTCGCGGTGGCACAGGATGCCCCCGTGCGGCGGGCAAATCGCGGCGAGCGCAAGACAGTTTGCGGCGGTGCCCGTGGCCACCCACAGGGCCGCGCATTCCACCCCGAACAAATCGGAAAACGCGGCATCGAGCCGCGCCGAAAGGGCATCGCCGTCATAGGCCGTATCGGGCGCATCCGCGGCCTTGAGCGCCTCCCAAACCTGGGGGTGGACCGAGGCGGCGTTATCCGAGAAGAAGCGCATGGACCCGCTGATAGGGTTCGCGCGTTGGCGGTCAAGCACAGGAGATTTCATGGACGGCACGACCATTACTCGCCACGACCAAGGCGCGCGGGGGGAATATCATGCAGTGGTAGCGGGCAGCGACGCGATCGGACGGCTGACCTATCAGCGGCGCGGAAAGACGCTGATCGCCGACCACACGCTGGTGCCGTCAGAAATCGGCGGGCGGGGCGTCGCGGCCAAGCTGGTCGAGGCGCTGATCGCCGACGCCCGCGAAGCGGGCGACAGGATCGTCCCCCAGTGCAGCTACGTCGAAGCCGCGTTCCGCCGGCATCCCGATTGGGCGGAGTTGCGCGCATGAGCGAGACCACCGCGTTTATCGAGCGCCAGGGCGGCCCCGAAGTCATCGAGTGGCGCGAGGTCGAACTGCCACCTCCCGGTCCTGGCGAAGTGCGGATGCGCAACACTGCGGTCGGTCTCAACTTCATCGACACCTACCACCGCGGCGGTCTCTATCCGGTCACGCTGCCCTCCGGGCTGGGCATGGAAGCGGCGGGCCTGGTCGAAGCGGTCGGCCAAGGCGTGACGGGGTTTGCGCCAGGCGACCGGGTTTGCACCTTCATGGGTCCGGGCGCCTACGCCACCGCGCGCAATCTTCCTGCCGCGGCGCTGTTTCGTATTCCCGACGGCGTAAGCGACGAGATCGCCGCCGCCGCGCTGCTCAAGGCCTGCACCGTCGAGGCGCTGGTCGAGCGTTGTGCGCGGGTCGAGGCAGGTTGGCCGGTGCTGGTGCACGCCGCCGCGGGCGGGGTCGGGCTGGTGCTGGTCCAATGGCTGAAGCACGTGGGCGCGAAGGTCATCGGCACGGTTTCAACCGACGCCAAAGCCGAGGCGGCGCGGGAGGCAGGAGCCGAACACGTCATCCGCTACGATCGCGACGCGGTCGCGCCCAAGGTCCGCGAACTGACTGGGGGCAACGGTGTGCGCGCCATCTTCGACGGTGTCGGCAAGGACACGTGGCAAGCCTCGCTCGATTCGGCCGCGCCGCGGGCGATCATCGTCAGCTTCGGCAACGCCTCGGGCGCGGTCGAGGGCGTCAATCTGGGCGTGCTGGCACAGAAGGGCTCGCTATTCGTCACCCGCCCGACGCTGTTCGACTATTACCGCGTTCCCGGCGAAGCCGCCGCGGGGGTGGGCCGGGTGTTCGACTTGATCCGCAATGGTGTACTGACGGTGACGATCGGTCAGACTTATCCGTTGCGCGAAGCGGCGCGGGCGCACCGCGATCTCGAAGCGCGCTCGACGACGGGATCGACGATCCTCATTCCCTGAAGGAGAACGCCGTGACCATCATCGTCGGTCTGGGGGGCAGCCTGCGCCGGGCGTCGTTCAATTCGGGTCTGCTCCGCGCTGCGGCCCAACTCGCGCCCGCCGGGAGCACGCTGGCGGTCTACGGCATCGCCGGAATCCCCCTCTACGACGGCGATCTTGAGGAAGCCGAGGGGATTCCGTCCGCCGTGGCCGGACTCAAGGACGCGATTGCCGCAGCAGATGGCTTGCTGATTGCCACTCCAGAGTACAACTCGTCGATTCCCGGCGTGCTCAAGAACGCGATCGACTGGCTGTCGCGTCCCAACAGCGACATCGCTCGCGTGTTCGGGGGCAAACCGGTCGCGCTGATCGGCGCTTCGCCGGGCGGGTTCGGCACGGTTCTATCGCAGGCGGCGTGGCTACCAGTGCTGCGGCAGTTGGGAGCGGCACCCTGGTTCGGAGCGCCGCTGACCGTGGCCCGTTCGGGCAAACTGTTCGATGCCGATGGCGACCTGACCGACGGCGAAACACGCGAGCGGCTCGCGGCGCTGCTGGTGAAGTTTGTCGCTTCGATCGAACAGGGAAATGGTGCTGCTGGGGAGGATTGAACTCCCGACCTCAGCCTTACCAAGGATGCGCTCTACCACTGAGCTACAGCAGCCAACCATTTCCGCTTTTTCGCCAACTGCCTTAGGCGAGTGGCGGCGCGCTATTGCGGGCGGGCCTGGGCTTTGTCAAGCTGGGGCCATGGCAGACGACCCGCCCAGGCCTACGCGCGAGGAACGCCTTGCCGCCGAACTGCGCGCCAATCTGCGTCGCCGCAAGGAACAGGCGCGAGCCTTAAGGCAAGGCGCCACGCCGCCGGACCCTTCCCAAAGCGGCCCGTGACCTTTAGGGCCTCTCGCTCCCCGCCGACCGCCACGGAGCCCCAATGCCGCGCCTGATCCTGATCCGCCACGGCCAGTCGCAGTGGAATCTCGAGAATCGCTTCACCGGCTGGTGGGACGTCGACGTGACCGAGAAGGGTGCCGCCGAAGCGCGCGCAGCGGGCGATCTCCTGGCCGCGAAGAACATCCTGCCGACATGCGCGTTCACCTCGCTTCAGACCCGGGCGATCAAGACGCTGCATCTCGCGCTGGAGGCCTGCGGGCGGTTGTGGGTGCCCGAAACCAAGAGCTGGAAGCTTAACGAGCGTCACTATGGCGGGCTGACTGGCCTCGACAAGGCCGAGACCGCCGCGAAACACAGCGCCGAACAGGTTCACATCTGGCGACGCAGCTTCGACATTCCGCCACCGCCGCTGGAGCCGGGCAGCGAATTCGACCTGTCATCTGATCCGCGCTACGCGGATGTCGCGGTGCCTGCGGCGGAAAGTCTCAAGGACACTATCGCCCGCGTCCTGCCCTATTACGAAACTGAGATTGTGCCCGCGCTGCGCGGCGGGGAAACCGTGATCGTCTCGGCCCACGGCAACTCGCTGCGGGCACTGGTCAAGCACTTGTCGGGAATCTCCGACTCGGAGATCCCGAATCTCGAAATTCCGACCGGGCAGCCGCTCATCTACGAATTGGCCGACGACCTGGCGGTGTCGGACCGCTACTACCTCGCCGAACGCTGAGATTCTTTGGGGGCAGGACATGGGGCAGCCGCTGGTCGCGATCGTGATGGGCAGTCAGTCCGACTGGGCGACGATGAGCCGTACCGCCCAGGCGCTTGACGCGCTGGGCGTCGCCCATGAGGCTAGGATCGTCTCGGCGCACCGCACTCCCGACAGGCTCGTTTCGTTCGCCAAGGGCGCGGCGGCGGCGGGGTTCAAGGTTATAGTCGCCGGTGCGGGCGGGGCGGCGCATCTGCCGGGAATGGTGGCCAGCATGACCCACTTGCCGGTGCTCGGCGTGCCGGTGGAATCAAAGGCGCTTAAAGGCCAGGATTCGCTTCTGTCGATCGTCCAGATGCCTGCCGGAATTCCGGTGGGCACGCTGGCCATCGGCGAGGCGGGGGCGACCAACGCCGGGCTGCTCGCGGCGGCGATCCTGGCGATAGCCGACCAGGCGCTGGCGGAACGGTTGCAGGCCTACCGCGCCGCGCAGACCGCTGCTGTCGTCGATCGGCCCGAATGACCAGATGATCGCTCCGGGCGAAACCATCGGAATCCTCGGGGGCGGGCAGCTCGGGCGGATGCTGGGAATTGCCGCGGCGCAGCTCGGCTATCGCGCACATGTCTACGCGCCCGAGGCGGACAGCATCGCAGCCGAAGTCTGCGGCGGATTCACGTGCGCGGGATGGTATGACGCCGAGGCGTTGGCCAAGTTCGCGCGCGACTGCGCGGTGATCACCTACGAGTTCGAGAACGTGCCGGTCGCCCCGCTCGCCGCGTTGGGCGAGGCGAGCGTGCTGCCGCATCCCTGCGCGCTGGAAATCGCGCAGGACCGGCTGGCCGAGAAGCGGTTTGCTCAAAACCTCGGCGGGGTGCCCGCGGCCTACGCCGAAGTCGATTCAGCCGCCGAGCTGACCGTCGCGATCGAAGGCATCGGCGCGCCTGGTATCCTGAAGACGCGCCGCGACGGGTACGATGGCAAGGGGCAGTGGCGGATTGCCTCGCCCACGGACGCCGCGGCGCTCGACCTGCCCGCCAAGCCACTGATCTACGAGGCGCTGGTCGATTTCATCGCCGAATTCTCGGTGATTCTGGTGCGCGGCGCCGATGGCGACATCCGCTTCTGGGACAGCGCCGAGAACGTCCACAAGGGCGGCATCCTGTCGCGCTCAAGCGTTCCAGCCAGCGGGGCGGTCACTTCGCAGATCCCCGCCGCGCGTGATCTCGCGCGCAAGGCCGCCGAGGCGCTCGACTACGTCGGCGTGCTCACGCTAGAATTCTTTGCCACCGCCAGCGGTCCGGTGTTCAACGAGATGGCCCCGCGCGTCCACAACTCGGGGCACTGGACGATCGAAGGCGCGCTCACCAGCCAGTTCGAGAACCACATCCGCGCGATCTGCGGCCTGCCACTGGGCGACACCACGCTCGCCGCCAAGGGCGTGGAGATGCGCAACGTGATCGGCGATGCCGCGGAAGACTGGGCGGCAATCCTCAGCGATCCCGCCAATCACCTGCACCTTTATGGGAAAGCCGCGGCGCGCCCAGGCCGCAAGATGGGCCACGTGACAAGGTTGACGTTGTGACGAAGCCTATCCCCGGCCTGTTCCTGGTCGTCGCCCGCGCCACCAACGGCGTGATCGGCAATGCCGGCGGCCTACCCTGGAAAATTCCCGCCGACATGCGCCGCTTCCGCCAACTCACCCTCGACAAGACCGTGATCATGGGGCGCAAGACCTTTGAGAGCCTGCCCGGCACGCTCCCCCGTCGCCGCCATGTGGTGATCACCCGCGATGCCGAGTGGTCGGCCGAGGGGGTGGACGTCGCGCAGGACGAGGAGTCGGCCCTGTGGATCGCCGATGCGGGCGATAACGACGTCGCGGTGATCGGCGGCACGGAAATCTTCGCGCTGTTCGAACCGCTCGCGACGCGGATCGAACTGACCGAGATCGACGCGCCGATCCACGGCGACACCACGATGCCGGGGTTCGATCCGGCGCGCTGGCGTGAGGTGAAGCGCGTGACGCAAGAGCCGCTGGAAGGCGAGCCGCCCTACGATTTCGTGACGTTGGAGCGCGTTGGGTGAGGCTGGATCACCGCAATCCGATGCCCGACGCCTTGCGTCGGGCGATCCTCGCGCTGGGCAACTTCGACGGGTTTCACCGCGGCCACCAGGCGGTGGTCGGCGAGGCGATCGAATGGGCAAAGTCCGAGAACCGCCCGGCGATTGTCGCTACGTTTTCGCCGCATCCGATCCGCCACTTCGTGCCCGATGCGGCGCCGTTCCGGCTCAGTTCGCTCGAGCAGCGCGAGGACTGGTTCACCGCCGCTGGCGCGGCCGCGATGCTGGTGTTCCACTTCGACGCTGCCTTCGCCGAGCTGACGCCCGAGGAATTCGTCCGTTTGCTGGGCGAGCATATCGGCGCGGCGGGGGTGGTGACCGGCGGCGATTTCACGTTCGGTAAAAACCGCGGCGGCGACATCGCGATGCTGCGCGGGTTGGGTGCGGGCTATAGCTTGCAGGTCAGGACCACCGCACCGGTGATCGACAACGGAGCGCCAGTCTCGTCCACCCGCATTCGCAAGGCGCTCAAGACGGGCGATTGCACCGAGGCGACCCGGTTGCTGACCCGCCCCTTCGCGATCCGCGCCGAAGTCCAGCACGGCGACAAGGTCGGGCGGACGCTGGGCTATCCCACGGCCAACCTTGCGATGTACGGCTTCATCCGGCCGCGCTATGGGATCTATGCGGTCACGGGAAAGCTGCCCGACGGCCGGATGCTGAAGGGCGCGGCCAACCTGGGGGTGCGACCGACGTTCGATCCGCCGAAGGAATTGCTCGAACCATACTTCTTCGACTTTGCCGAGGACCTCTACGGGCAGGAGATCGAGGTCGCCTTCGACCACTTCATCCGTCCGGAGGCGAAGTTCGATTCGCTAGACGACCTGAAAGCTCAGATGGACGCGGATTGCCAAGAGGCCCGGCGGCTGCTCGGTTGAGGGTTCACACGAAGACACGAAGGCACGAAGATGTCGTGCTGCGCCGCAGTCCGCGTCGATCCCGGCACCGCGATGCGCCCTGGCCGGAATGAACAAGCGGCTTCGCCGTATGCCCAGTCTCTTCGTGCCTTCGTGTCTTCGTGTGACACAAATTGCGCCGCCGCCTCGCCATCGCTAAGGCCCGCGCGCAATGACCGAACCGCGCGACTACCGATCCACCGTCTTCCTGCCGAAGACCGACTTTCCGATGAAGGCAGGGCTCCCCGCCAAGGAGCCGGGGTTTCTCGCGCGCTGGCAAGACGAAAAGCTCTACGAGCGCCTTCGCGAACAACGGCGCGGTCGGGAGCAATTCCTGTTCCACGACGGCCCGCCTTACGCCAACGGCGACATGCACATCGGCCACGCGCTCAACCACGTGCTCAAGGACATGGTCGTCCGCAGCCAGACGCTCCTCGGCAAGGACGCCCCCTATGTCCCTGGTTGGGATTGCCACGGCCTGCCGATCGAGTGGAAGGTCGAGGAGGAATACCGCAAGAAGAAGCGCAACAAGGACGAGGTTCCTCCGCAAGAATTCCGCGCCGAATGCCGTGCCTATGCCCAGCACTGGGTGAATCGCCAGCGCGAGCAATTGAAACGCCTCGGCGTCAACGCCGACTGGGACCACCCCTACCTGACGATGGACTTCCAGGCCGAGGCGACGATCGTTGCCGAGCTGATGAAGTTTGCCGAATCCGGCCAGCTCTATCGCGGGGCCAAGCCGGTGATGTGGTCCCCGGTCGAAAAGACTGCGCTGGCCGAGGCCGAGATCGAGTACGAGGATGTGGTTTCGACGCAGATCGACGTGGCGTTCGAGATCGTCGAATCCCCGATCCCCGAACTGGTCGGCGCGCACGCGGTGATCTGGACGACCACGCCGTGGACGATCCCGGTCAACCAGGCTTTGGCTTATGGGCCGGAGGTTGAGTACGGAATCTACACGGTTGCAATGGGCGCTAGCGGTGTGGGCGACGCTAATCTTGAGGCAGCCCAAGATACCCACCCGCTGAACGACTGGTCCGGCCGCAAGCTCCTGATCGCTAAGGAACTTGAAGGCGAGGTGCGTCGCCGAGTTGATGCGTTGATGCCGCCAATGCCCGACGGAGCAAGACCAAGGCTTGGCTTACTGGAAGGGATCAAGCTGAAAGGCTCGGACCTCACCGGGACCATCGCCCGTCACCCGATGCACCACCTCGGCGGGTTCTTCGCCAAGCCGCGCCCGTTCTTGTCCGGCGATTTCGTCACCACCGACAGCGGCACCGGGCTCGTCCACATGGCGCCCGACCACGGCGAGGACGACTTCGCACTGTGCAAGGCGCACGGGATCGAGCCGGTGTTTGCGGTCGAAGCTGACGGCAAGTACCGCGCCGACTGGGGCTGGCTCCCCGGCCCAGATCCACGTAGCGCCAGCGTCATCAACCCCAAGTTCAACGCCCCCGAAGGACCGATCTGCACGGACTTGCGGGAGAGCGGCGGGCTGCTCGCGGCCAGTGCGGATTACAAGCATTCGTATCCGCACTCGTGGCGGAGCAAGGCCAAGGTCATCTACCGCTGCACCCCGCAATGGTTCGTGCCGATGGATCGACCGATCGACCGCCAGGTGCCGCGTTGCGCCGACGAGGCGGAAATACGCGCCGCGCAGGGCGAGGGCGAGACGCTGCGCGAAACCGCGCTCGCCGCCATCGCCGCCACGCGCTTCGTGCCCGAAAAGGGGCGCAACCGCATCGGCAGCATGGTCGAGGGGCGGCCAGACTGGGTGCTCAGCCGCCAGCGCGCGTGGGGGTGCCCATCACGCTGTTCGTGAAGAAGGGCACCAACCGATACCTCACCGACCCCGCGGTCAACGGACGCATCGTCGCCGCGTTGCGCGAGGGCGGAGTCGACGCCTGGACCGCTACGCGCGCGCAGGAATATCTCGGCAACGACTATGCCGCCGACGATTACGAGCAAGTCACCGACATCCTCGACGTGTGGTTCGATTCGGGCTGCACCCACGCCTTCGTGATGGAAAGCGGGCGCTGGCCCGAGATGATGCGGCCCGAAGGATACGTCGGCCCGCCCGCCGATCTCTACCTCGAAGGGTCGGACCAGCACCGCGGCTGGTTCCAGTCCTCGCTGCTTGAATCCTGCGCCACGCGCGGCCGCGCACCGTACAAGGCGATCCTCACCCACGGCTTCACGATGGACGCCAAGGGGCTGAAGATGTCGAAGTCGGTGGGCAACACCATCGATCCGCTCAAGGTGATGGAGACTTACGGCGCCGACATTATCCGGCTGTGGGCGCTGTCGGTCGACTTCACCGAAGACCACCGCATCGGCGACGAAATCCTCAAGGGCGTCGCCGACCAATACCGCAAGCTGCGCAACACCTTCCGCTATCTGCTGGGTGCGCTGGAGGGATTCTCTGACGCCGAGCGGGTCGAGGTGGCGGCGATGCCCGAGCTGGAGTGCTATTTGCTGGCGCTGCTTGCAAAACTTGATGCGACGCTGAAGCAGGCGGTCGAGGACTTCGACTTCAACACCTACACTCGCGCTCTGGTCGATTTCTGCAACGAGGATCTGTCGGCGTTCTACTTCGATATCCGTAAGGATTCGCTCTACTGCGACGCGGCCGACGATCCCAAGCGCATGGCCTGCCGCACCGTGCTCGATACGCTGTTCCACGCGCTGGTGCGCTACGCCGCGCCAGTGCTGGTCTACACCACCGAGGAGGTTTGGGGCACGCGGTTTCCGGGCGAAGGGTCGGTGCATTTGCTGGAATGGCCCGTGCTGCCGACCGCCCAAACCCTTCGCCGGGATGACGAGTTGATTGAGAACTGGAACGCGATTCGGAGCCAACGAATGTTGGCCAACGAAGTTATCGAACCTCTGAGGCGTCAAAAGGTGATCGGTTCGAGCCTCGAGGTTGAGTACACATATCCGGGCGATCCGGGAGACCTCGACCTCGCCGAGGTCTTAATCGTGTCAGCGGTGCACCAAGGCCCGACGTCAGTCCGCAAGACCGAGCGCCGCAAATGCGGCCGCTGCTGGCGGCACCTGCCCGAGGTGACCGAGGACGGCGCGTTGTGTTCACGGTGCGATCAGGTGGTGGCGGGCATGGACGCGGCGGCATGACCCACCGCGCTTCCGGCTACGCACTCGCGCTCGGCGTGTTTGCGCTCGACCAGCTGG
Organism: Novosphingobium sp. Gsoil 351; assembly: GCF_009707465.1. NCBI lineage: Bacteria > Pseudomonadati > Pseudomonadota > Alphaproteobacteria > Sphingomonadales > Sphingomonadaceae > Novosphingobium > Novosphingobium sp. Gsoil 351. Next base: position 2,056,335 of record NZ_CP046120.1, on the reverse strand, counting down.
TCAAGTGGCTCATGCTCGCGCCGCTCGCGCTGCGCGAGGTGGGGCAGGTGGTCCTCTTGCCGATCTTCAACTTCACTTATGTCGAAAACCACGGCGTCAGCCTGGGGATGCTGACCGCCGACAGCGACGCGCAGCGCTGGGCGCTGGTCGCGGTCACCGCGGCGATCGCCGTCGGGGTGGCGGTGTGGATCAGCCGCGAGAAGAACCGCTGGGACATCGTCGCGCTCGGCCTCGTCCTTGGCGGCGCGCTCGGCAACATCGTCGATCGCGCGCGGTTCGGTTACGTGGTCGACTTCCTCGACCTCCACTTCGGCGCGTTTCGCCCGTTCATGGTGTTCAACGTCGCCGATGCGGCGATCACCTGCGGGGTCGTGCTGCTACTTGCCCGCTCGCTGCTTTTGCGCGACAAGCCCGCCAAACCTGCCCCAAATTCAGCCGGCGACGCGCCGGCTCCGGAGACTCTTCACTGATGCGCACTCTCCCCACCCTTCTCGTCCTTTCGGCAGCGCTGGCAGGTTGCGGCTCGACCGGGTTCCTCAACCGCGAGCGGCCCGACGAATTCGCGGTCTCACGCCAGGCGCCGCTGGTGGTCCCGCCCGATTTCGCTCTGACTCCGCCCAACCCCGGTGCCCCGCGTCCTCAGGACAACGACGCCAGCAGCCAGGCACTCGACGCGCTGTTCGGCGGACCCGCGCCGCGCAGCCAGGTGGAAAAGGACGCGCTGGGTCGCGCCGGGGCTTCGGCTGCCGGCATCCGCAGCACCGTCGGCGATCCGCAGACCAATACTGTCGCGAAGGGTAGCGTCACCCGCGACATCCTCGCCGCCCCCGAAGGCGACGGCCGCGAGGCGCAGGCGGCGATTCCCGCGCAGGGTTAATCGCCGCCGCCATTCCAAGCCCGCTCATGTCGAGCGCAATCGAGACAACGCCCCGAACCTCGCCCTAGCGCGCGGCGTCTAGACGGTCGGCCGCTGCGCTCCCTGCTCGATACGAGCGAAGGCCGGGACGGCTATTCCGGGGCATCTTCCTCGCGCGCCTTGCGCAACCGGCACACCAGCAGCTTGTCGATCTTGCGCCCGTCCATGTCGACGACCTCGAACCGCCAGCCCTGCTCGTCGAAGCGCTCGCCTTCCTGAGGCAGGCGTTTCATCACCGACAGGACGTAGCCCGCCGCGGTCGCATAATCGCGGTCGTGGGGCAAATCGAGGCCGAGGCGATCGCCCATCACGTCGGCGGGCAACGCGCCCGAGACCAGCAGCGAGCCGTCTTCGCGCTCGATCCACATCGGCTCATCGCCCTCGTCCTGGTGGCTGACGAAATTGCCGGCGATGGCCGAAAGCAGATCCGCCGGGGTCACCACGCCTTCGAGGTGGCCGTACTCGTCGTGAACCAGCGCCATCGCCACGTCGGCGGTCTGGAGCACTCCCAGCGCGTCCATCGCGTCGAGCTGGTCGGGGACGATCGCGGGCTTTCTCATCAGCCGCGTCAGCTGGACCTTGCGCCCGCGCAACAGCACCGCCTGGATGTCCTTGACCTTGGCCACCCCGACGATCGTGTCGATCGATCCGTCGGCGATCGGTATCAGCGAGTGCGGGCTGGCGATCATCGCCGCGCGAATCTCGGCTTCGGTCGCGCGGCGCTCGATGAAATCGACTTCGGTGCGCGGGGTCATCACCTCGCGCACTGGGCGGTCGGCGAGACGCATAATTCCGCTCATGATCGCGCGCTCGCCTTCCTCGATCACCCCGTGGCGGGTGGCCTCGGCGAAGATCATCTGGAGTTCCTCGGCGGTGAGCAGGTTCTCCCCGCCCTTGGCGAAGCCGAACAGGCGCATGATCGTGCTCGACGAACGATCGAGCAGCCACACGAACGGCGCGGTCACCATCGCCACGATCACCATCGGTCGCGCGGCGACTTTGGCGATCGGCTCGGCGGCGCGCAACGCGAGTTGCTTGGGCACCAGTTCGCCTACGACCAGGCTGAAGTAGGTGGTCAGCACGATGACCAGCGCGAACCCGGCCTGTTCCGCATAGCGGTGCGACAGCCCGGCCAATTCCAGGCGCTGGCCGACCGGCCCTCCCAGTCGCGAGCCAGAAAACGCGCCTGCGATGATCCCCACCAGGGTGATCCCGATCTGGACGCTGGAAAGGAACTTGCCTGGATCGGCAGCCAAGCGCAGCGCCGTGGCGGCGCCGCTGCTGCCCTCCTCCGCCGCGATCTTTAGGCGCGCGGTGCGCGCAGAGACAATCGCCAGTTCCGACATGGAAAACAGGCCGTTGAGCAGGATCAGCCCTGCGATGATCAGGACATCGGACCAGGGAAATGGCGTCACCAGGGTGCGCTAGCAGATGTGCGCGACCGTGCGAAGGCCATGGAGGTCGAAGATTTGGGGAACTATTCAGGTTAAGGCCAGTTTTGCTGACTAAACCGACTTCATCTTCGCCTATGTTATACCGTCTGGGTCGCACCGCACGAACCACGAACAAGGAAGAACCCATGCTCTCCACCCGTCTTCTTGGCGCAAGCCTCGCCGCCGTCTCGCTCGTCAGCCTTTCGGCCTGCGTCACCGATCCCAACACCGGCGAGCGCAAGGTCTCGCGCACCGCGATCGGCGGGGTTGGCGGGGCCGTCCTCGGAGGTCTGCTGGGCGGGGTGATCGGCGGCAAGACCGGGCGCATCGTCGGCGCGGGGCTGGGCGGCGTCGGCGGCGCGGTCGTCGGCTATCAGATGGACAAGCAGATCAAGGAACTCAAGGAACAGACTGCGGGTTCGGGGATCGACGTGTCGACGACCGACAATGGCCAGGCGATCCTGGTCAACTTGCCCGACGGGGTGACCTTCGCCACCGACAGCTCGGCGATTTCGCCCAACTTCCGCACCACGCTCGACCAGATCGCACAATCGCTGCGCGACTATCCCAACAGCCTGATAGACGTCTACGGACATACCGATTCGACCGGGTCGGACCAGTACAACCAGGCGTTGTCCGAACGCCGCGCCAAGGCGGTCAGCGACTATCTGACCAGCCGCGGCGTCTCGGCTTCGCGGGTGCGCTGGCAGGGCTTTGGCGAAACCCAGCCGATCGCCTCGAACGATACGGTCGATGGCCGCGCGCGCAATCGCAGGGTCGAGATCAAGATCGTGCCGATCACTCAGGAAGACGTCGCCGCGGCGCGCGGCGGGCAGTAGGCCACGTCGCGACCGGGTTTGCCCGTCCGGTCTTGCACTAAATTATGGGCGCTGGCATCGGGCGGCCTTTCGCAGGAAAGGTCGCCCATGCCGATAACCTCCCGCACGATCGCCGGTCGCGCCGTGAACCCCATCGGGCTTGGCTGCATGTCGCTGAGCTGGGCTTACGGCACCCCGCCGTCGGACGAGGACGGCGCCAAGCTTCTCGAACGCGCGCTCGACCTTGGGTACAACAACCTCGATACCGCGCGCATCTATGGCCTCGGCCATAACGAGACTCTGATCGGCAAGACGCTTGCGGCCAGGCGCAACGAGTTTTTCCTCGCGTCCAAGACCGGGATCATCGTCGATGGCGACAAGCGCCGGATCGATTGCCGCCCCGAAACGATCCGCGCCGCGCTCGACGAATCGCTGCGTCTGCTCAACACCGAACGGATCGACCTTTACTATCTCCACCGCCGCGATTTCACCGTGCCGATCGAGGAGTCGATCGGGGCGCTGGCGGACTTGGTCGCCTCCGGCAAGATCGGCTCGATCGGACTGTCGGAGATGTCTGCGGAGACGCTGCGCAAGGCCGACGCGGTGCATCCGATCGCGGCGATGCAGACCGAATACTCGCTGATGACCCGAAACCCGGAAATCGCGGTGCTCGACGTCTGCCGTGAATTGGGGACGACGTTCGTGGCGTTCTCGCCTGTCGGCCGCGGGGCGCTGGCAGGCGGGGTGCGCGATGCGGGCGCGCTTGGCGCAAAAGACATCCGCCGTTCCATGCCGCGCTTTGGCGGGGAGAACTGGGCGGCCAATCGTGAGCTGCTCGACCGCTTCGAGGCGATCGCCGCGCGCGAGGGCGTGACCCCGGCGCAGCTCTCGCTCGCTTGGGTGCTCTCGCGCGGCGACCATGTGGTGACGATCCCCGGCACCGCAAACATCGCGCACCTGGAAGAAAACATCGCCCGGTGGGATTGGGAACTGCCCGCCGCGGTCAGCGCCGAGCTTGATTCGCTGATCAACCGCGAAACCGTCGCGGGCGGACGCTACGCCGAAGCGATGCAGCGCACGATAGACACCGAGGAGTTCGCGTAGACCTCGGTCCCCCACTGGTCAGCGGCGCGGATCCGAGACTTCGGCCGCGCGGGTCGGACGGTGCGCGGCATCGCTCGACTTCGCAGGGGAAGGGCGGTGTTGGCGGTTTCACCGAAGATCAGCGCCCCAGCTTTTCCGCCCGCTCCGCCAGTCGCTCAACCGCCGCCTCATGGATCGCGGGCGCGGTGACCAGCACGCCGAAGGCGCGCGGATCGCGTTTGTTGTAGGCGAGCGGCTGGCCGAACGCGTCGCTGACCGCGGCACCTGCTTCGCGCGCAATCAGCGTGGCCGCGGCGACGTCCCATTCAAACCCCCAACGCAAGGTGGCGAGCAAGTCAGCCTCGTTGGCGGCCACCATCGCGATCCGCAGCGCGATGGAGTTGGGCTTGTAGACGGTAACTAGATCGGCGTCGGGACCCGGCAGGGCATCGGCGGGAACGCGCGATCCGGCAAGCGCGAGGCGTCGGCTTGCGGTAAGCGCCACCCCGTTGCGCCACGCGCCTTGCCCCGCCTCGGCGCTCCAGAATTCGGGCTCACCCTCGATCAACCGGGCGGGCGCCGCAAGCATCCCGAACAGCGGTCGTCCCTCGCTGACCAGCGCCACGGATACCGCCCAGCCAGGCCGCCCGCCGATGAAATCGCGGGTGCCGTCAATCGGATCGACCAACCAGCACAGTCCGCGTTCGAGCCGCTCGGGATGATCGACGGTTTCCTCGGAAAGCCAACCGGCCGATGGGAGCAGCGCACCCAGTTCGCGCTTGAGGAACGCATCGACAGCGATGTCCGCGGCGCAGACCGGGTTGTTGGGTGATTTGTCCCAGACCTCCAGCGCGTGGCCGTGCCCCGGCCAAGTCGCGAGCGCGGTCGCGCCGGCTTGGCGGACGATCTGTTCGAGGCGGGCACGATCGATCACGGCCGTTGTCGCTTGTGCCTTTTCGTTGCGGCTCGCAAGCCGCAGGTATTGGATTAATCGCGCGGTTAACGCCCCCCCTTTTCAAACGCCGCCCCCTGTGCTTAGGCGCCCTCGCGCCCGCACCGCGCGGGATTCTCATAACTTCCGGCAATCGGGACGCTTGCATGAACATTCATGAATACCAGGCCAAGGAATTGCTCGCCAAAGCCGGCATCGCGGTGCCCGCGGGCTATCCGGCGCTGAACGTGGAAGAGGCGGTCGCCGCCGCAAAGAAGCTTCCCGGCCCGCTATGGGTGGTCAAGGCGCAGATCCACGCAGGCGGGCGCGGCAAGGGCAAATACAAGGAACTGCCCGCCGAGGCCAAGGGCGGGGTCCGGCTGGCGAAGTCGCTTGAAGAGGTCGAGGCCAACGCGCGCGAAATGCTCGGCAACACGCTGGTGACGATCCAGACCGGCGAGAGCGGCAAGCAGGTCAACCGGCTCTATGTCACCGACGGAGTGGATATCGCCAAGGAATACTATCTCGCGCTGCTGGTCGATCGCGCCAGTGGACGGGTGGCGATGGTCGTGTCGACCGAGGGTGGGATGAGCATCGAGGACGTTGCGCACGACACCCCCGAGAAGATCACCACGCTGACCATCGACCCCGCGCAAGGCTTCCAGCCGCACCACGGCCGCGAGGTCGCTTATGCGCTAAAGTTGACCGGCGAGACCAACAAGGCCGCACAAAAGCTGGCGCGGCAGCTCTACGACGCGTTTCTCGCGACCGACTGCTCGATGCTCGAGATCAATCCGCTGGTCGAAACCGTCGATGGCAAGCTCCTCGTCCTCGATGCGAAGATGAGCTTCGATTCGAACGCGATGTACCGCCACCCGGACATCGAGGCGTTGCGCGACGAGACCGAGGAGGACCCCGCCGAGGTCGAGGCCAGCAAGTCCGATCTCGCCTACATCAAGCTCGACGGCAACATCGGCTGCATGGTCAACGGCGCAGGCCTGGCGATGGCGACGATGGACATCATCAAATTGAACGGCGCGTTTCCTGCCAATTTCCTCGACGTGGGTGGCGGCGCGAGCAAGGAAAAGGTCACCGCGGCGTTCAAGATCATCCTGTCGGACCCGGCGGTCGAGGGCATCCTCGTCAACATCTTCGGCGGGATCATGAAATGCGACATCATCGCCGACGGCATCGTTGCGGCGGCGAAGGAAGTGAACCTTTCAGTGCCGCTGGTGGTCCGCCTCGAAGGCACCAATGTCGAGCAGGGCAAGGCGATCCTCGCCAGTTCCGGGCTGGCGATCGTTCCCGCCAACGACCTTGGCGACGCCGCGCGCAAGATCGTGGCCGAAGTAAAGAAGGCGGCGTGAGCCGCACCCGTTTCAAGAAGGAAGCCTCATGAAAGCCCTGGTCTGCGTCAAGCGGGTGATCGATTACAACGTGAAGCCGCGGGTCAAGTCCGACGGCACCGGCGTCGATCTCGCCAACGTCAAGATGAGCATGAACCCGTTCGACGAGATCGCGGTCGAGGAAGCGATCCGGCTCAAGGAAAAGGGCGCGGTCACCGAAATCGTCGCGGTCTCGGTCGGGCCGCAGAAGGTGCAGGAAACGCTGCGCACCGCGCTGGCGATGGGCGCCGATCGCGCGATCCTGGTGATGATCGACGACGAGGTCGAGCCGCTCGCCGTCGCCAAGATCGTCAAGGCGATCGCCGACGAGGAACAGCCGGGGATCATCATCACCGGCAAGCAGGCGATCGACGACGACAGCAACCAGGTCGGCCAGATGGTCGCGGCGCTACTTGGGCGCCCGCAGGGCACCTTTGCCAACGAGCTGACGGTCGAGGGCGAGACGATCACGGTCAAGCGCGAGATCGACGGCGGGCTCGAGACCGTGAAGCTGACCGCTCCGGCGGTGGTCACCACCGACTTGCGCCTCAACGAGCCGCGCTATGCGTCGTTGCCCAACATCATGAAGGCCAAGAACAAGCCGATGGCGCAGAAGACGCCCGCCGATTACGGCGTGGACACCGCGCCGCGTTTGAAGACGCTGAAAGTCAGCGAGCCGCCGGTGCGCAGCGCGGGGATCAAGGTCGGCTCGGTCGATGAATTGGTCGCCAAGCTCAAGGAAATGGGAGTGGTCTCGTGAACACGCTGATCTGGGTCGAGCATGACAACGCGAGCGTCAAGGACGCCACCCTGGCGGTCGTCACCGCGGCCGCCAAGCTGGGCGACGTCACCGCGCTGGTCGCGGGTGCAGGCTGCGAGGGCGCGGCGCAGGCCGCCGCGCAGATCGCGGGGGTGAGCAAGGTGCTCAAGGCCGACGATGCGGCCTATGCCAACGAACTGGCCGAGAACGTCGCGCCTTTGGTTGCTGGCCTAATGGCCAACTACGACGCGTTCCTCGCACCCGCCACCACGACCGGCAAGAACATCGCCCCGCGGATCGCTGCCCTGCTCGACGTGATGCAGATCAGCGACATCCTCTCGGTCGAAGGCCCCAAGACCTTCACCCGTCCGATCTATGCCGGCAACGCCATCGCCACGGTCGAATCGAGCGACGCGAAGCTGGTCATCACCGTGCGCGGCACCGCGTTCGCCAAGGCCGAAACCAGCGGCGGCTCGGCCAGCGTCGAGGCGGTCAGCGGTCCCGGCGAATCGGGTCTGTCGAGCTTTGTCGGCTCGGAAATCGCCAAGAGCGAGCGCCCCGAACTGACGTCGGCGAAAATCATCGTCTCGGGCGGCCGCGCGCTCAAGGATGCCGAGACGTTCCAGCAGGTGATCATTCCGCTCGCCGACAAGCTCGGCGCGGGCGTCGGCGCGAGCCGTGCTGCGGTCGATGCCGGTTACGTCCCCAACGATTACCAGGTTGGCCAGACCGGCAAGATCGTCGCCCCGCAGGTCTACATCGCGATCGGCATCTCGGGCGCGATCCAGCATCTTGCCGGGATGAAGGACTCCAAGACCATCATCGCGATCAACAAGGACGAAGACGCCCCGATCTTTCAGGTGGCGGACATCGGGCTGGTGGGCGACCTGTTCAATTTGGTGCCGGAGCTGACGGGGAAGCTGTGATCACTCAGGCTGGCTGGGCTCGCGTCCACTCGGCAAGCGGTTTGGCTCCGGAGTTCGCAGCGGGACGCCGATAAACGATCAACGGCCGCTCGTCCTTCTCTGCCACCCGATCGCAAGCCACATACCCGAGCTTCGCCGCCACCGCCTCCGAGGCGCGGTGTCCCTGCTCGATCATGCACAGCGTCGGCTGCGCGCCGTGCTCACGCTCGAACCAGTCGAGTGCCGCGGCCATGGCTTCCTGGGCATAGCCCTTGCCCCACGCGCTCTTGCCCACGATCCAGCCCGCTTCGGCGACGTCGTCGAGGCTCGGCCCGAACCCGCGCCATGAGTGAAACACCCCGCAGTTGCCGACGATCTCCGGTCGCCCCCGATGGCGAACCATGAAAGTGCCGTAACCGTAGAGCGCCCAGCTTCCTGCATTGCGCAGCAGCCTGGCAAATACGTCGGCGTCGTTCGCTTCCATCCCGCCGAGGAAGCGGCGCACCTCTCCCGGGCCGATCAGCGCGCGCAGGCCCGCGCGGTCGCTCGCCTGCGGGCGCCACAGCTCGAGCCTTTCGGTGACTAGGACAGGCACGCTCACAGCACCGTGTCGATTGCATGGATCAGCACCCCGACCAGCCCGCCGACCAGCGTGCCGTTGATTCGGATGAACTGGAGATCTCGGCCGACCGCGCCTTCGATCCGGCCGGTCACCGTGCGGGCGTCCCAGCGGCGCACCGTCTCCGAAACCAGCCGGACGATCTGGTCGCCATAGCGCGTCGCGGTGCCGACCACCGTCCGTCGGGCGAAACGGTTGACCAGGTGCTGAAGGCGCACATCGCGCTGTAACGCCCCTCCCAGCTCGGCGATGCTCTCGCCGAACTGGCCTGACAGCGCGCTGTGCGGATCGCGGGTGGCGCGCAGCAATGCCGCGCGGCCGCGTTCCCACATTCCGTCGAGCCAGCGCGCGAACGCCGGGTTGGCCAGAACTTCGCGCTTGAGGCTGGCGACCTTGGCCTGCATCGCCGGGTCGTGGACCAGCTTGTGGGCGAGGTCTTCGAGCCCCTGCTCGACCTTCAGCCGGACCGGGTGATCGGGCACCACCACGGTCTCGGCGAGCAGCTTGTAGAGCCCGTCGAGGATCGCGTTGGCGAGCGTCTCGTCGAGCTTGGTCCACCGCACGATGGCATTCGCGCGCTCGTGGATCATCGTCCGAATCATCGGCTCGTTGTCCTCGAGCACGCCGCCACTCCAGCGCACGAAGTCCTCGAACAGCGGCATGTGGCGCTTGTCGGCAATCGCCGCGCCGAGCAGCTGGCCCAGCAGCGGGGCGACGTCGAGTTTCTCGAGCTGGCTGCGTAGCGCGCCCTTGGCCAGTCCGCCGAGCTTTTCAGGATCGAGCGATTCGAGCACGTCGCCGATCAGGTTGGCTACCCCTGCGCGCAGGCGGGTGCCTTGCATACCCTCGGCCTCGCGGGGATCGGAGAGGAAATCGCCGAGCGCCTGGGCGACGTTCATCGCCTGGATGCGGCGCGAGATCACCGGCACCGTGAGGAAGTTGTCCTGGAGGAACCCGGCCATCGTATCGGCGATGCGGTCCTTGTTGACCGGGATGATCGCGGTGTGCGGGATCGGAATGCCCAGCGGGTGGCGGAACAGCGCGGTCACGGCGAACCAGTCTGCCATCCCGCCGATCATCCCCGCCTCGGCGAAGGCCAGGACATAGCCCCACACCGGATGCACATCGCGGAATGTGCGCGCGACGAAGAACAGACCGGCCATGGCCACGAGCAACCCGGTGGCGGTACGGCGCATCTGCCGCGCGCGATCGACCGGAGCATCCGCGATGCCCAGGCGGCGGGCGAAAGCCCTGGTGCGGGCGGGAGCGATCAGCGCGGGCGATTTCACTCCGCGGGAACGGCCTCGCGCCCCGGATCGTTCCGCGCCGGGTCATTCCGATCATCGCCCTCGCGATAAGTCAGCACCTTGCGGCCGAGCCACGGCCCGAGCCGCTTCTCGATTCCGTCGGCTAGGCTGAACCCGGCCGGCACGATCAGCAGGGTGAGCAGGGTCGACAACGTCAGCCCACCGATCACCATCGTCCCCATCGGCGCGCGGAACGCGGCGTCGCCGCTCAGCGACAGCGCGGTCGGGATCATTCCCGCGACCATGGCCACGGTGGTCATGACGATCGGCTGGGCGCGCTTGTGGCCCGCATCCATGACCGCTTCCAGCTTTTTGCGGCCAGACGCCATCTCCTCGATCGCGAAGTCGATCAACAGGATCGAGTTCTTGGCGACGATTCCGAACAGCATCAGCACGCCGATGAACACCGCGAGGCTGATCGGCTGCCCGGTGATCAACAGCGCGATCAGCCCGCCCAACGGGGCCAGGAACAGCGATCCCATGTTGACCAACGGCGAGACGAACCGGCGATAGAGCAGCACCAGCACCGAGAAGACCAGCAACACGCCCGCGGTCAGCGCGATGAAGAAGTTGACCAGCATCTCTTGCTGCCACTGGTCCGATCCGAATGGCGCATTGGACACGCCCTGCGGCAGGTTCAGCATGACCGGCAGCTTGGCGATGTCCTTGTCGGCGGTACCCTTGACCACGCCCGGCGCAAGATCGGCGCCAATGAACACTCGGCGGCTTTGGTTGTAGCGCTGGATAGTGGTCGGCCCCGAGCCAAAGGTGATCGCCGCGACTCGGCTCAGTGGCACCGATCCTCCGCTAGCGGTCGGCACCGGCAGGTTGCGGATGGTCTCGATGTCGCGGCGGGACTTTTCGGGCAGCTTGACCCGGATCGGCACTTGGCGGTCCGAAAGCGAGAACTTGGCGCTGTTCTGATCGATCTCGCCCTGGGTGGCGATGCGGATCGCCTGGCTCAGGGCGGCCGTCGTCACGCCGAGCTGCGCGGCGAGATCGAGCCGGGGGGTGACTATGATCTCGGGCCGACGCATGTCGGCCGAGACGCGCGGCGCGACCACGGACTTGAGCCCGCTCATCTGCTGGACCAGCGTTGCGGCGGTGCGGTTGAGCAGGTCCGGGTTGGAGCCCGAGAGCATCACCGAGATCGCCCGTCCCGTCCCGCCGCCAGGGCCGCCGCCCTGGTTGGACAGGAAGGTGACCCGCGCGTCGGGAATCTTCTGGAGGACCGGCGTCAGCGCGCGTTCGAACTCCTGGCTGGTCCGCGCGCGATCCTCCTTCAGGGTAATGAAGACATTGCCCGAACCTTCGCGAATACGCTCGAGCGCTTCGCCCACCTCAGGCTCGCGGTTGACGATCGCGGCGACCTGATCGGCCACCGCCTCGGTCTGCTGCAAGGTGGTGCCGGGCACCATCTCGATACCGACGCGGCTGAAGTTACTGTCCCCGGTTGGGAAGAATTCCTGCGGGATGGTGGCGAACAACACGCCCGTCAGCAGGAACGAGCCGAACCCGATTCCCAGCATCCACAAGCGGTGATCGCGCAGCCGCGCGGCGAGCCGCTTGCGCAAGGGAATGCGGCCATCGGCGCGGCGCGCGGCCTCGCGGAACGCGCGCGCGGCACGGGTGTCGAGCGACCACGCTAGCACCGCCATGTAGCGGTCCATCAGCGGCCCTTCGCCGTGACTGGCGTGACCCTTGGCCTTGAGGAAATAGGCCGCGATCATCGGCGTGATCATCCGCGCGACGAGCAGGCTCATCAGCACCGCGGCCACGACGGTCAGCCCGAAATTCTTGAAGAACTGGCCCGAGACGCCTGGCATCAGGCCGACCGGCAGGAACACCGCGACGATCGAGAAGGTCGTCGCGACCACCGCCAGGCCGATCTCGTCGGCGGCGTCGATCGAAGCCTGGTAGGCGCTTTTGCCCATCCGCATGTGGCGGACGATGTTTTCGATCTCGACGATCGCATCGTCTACCAGAACGCCCGCGACAAGCCCAAGGGCGAGCAGCGACAATGCGTTGAGGGTGAACCCCAGCAGGTCCATGAACCAGAAAGTCGGGATGGCCGAAAGCGGGATCGCGATCGCGGAGATCACCGTCGCGCGCCAGTCACGCAGGAAGAAGAACACCACGATCACCGCGAGCACCGCACCCTCGATCATCGCGGCGATCGAGCTTTCGTACTGGACCTTGATGTCGTCGACGCTGGTGTAGAGCCGGGTGAACTTGACCCGCCCGCCGTTTTCCTTGGTGATCTTGTCGAGCTCGGCGAGCGCGCCGTCGTAGACGCTGACGTCGGATTCGCCGCGCGCGCGGGTGATCCCGAAAGTGATCACCTGGGTGCCGCGGACCTTTGCCATCGAACTGAGTTCGCCATAGCGGTCGCTGACCCGGGCGACGTCCGTCAGCCGGACGGTGCGCCCGCCGGGCAGCCCGATCTCGGACTGCGAGAGGTCGTAGGCGGTCTTGGCGTTGCCGAGAACGCGCACCGATTGGCGCGATCCGGCGATCTGCGCTTGCCCGCCCGCCGTGTTGGTGTTGCTGGCGCGCAGCGCGGTGTTGATCTGGCTGGCAGTCACGCCGAGCGACTGCATCCGCGCTGGATCGAGCTCGACCACGATCTCGCGGTCCACCCCGCCCGCGCGATCGACCCCGGCGAGTCCGGGGATCGCCAGCAGCCGCCGCGATACCGTATCGTCGATAAACCAGCTTAGCTGTTCGATCGTCATGTCGGTGGCCGAAACCGCGAAATAGCCGATCGGCTGAGACGAGGTCTGCATTTTGGTGACCTGCGGCTCGAGAATGCCGTCAGGCAGCTCGCCGCGGGCCTGATCGACTGCGTTCTTGGTCTCGTTGACCGCTTCGTTGATGTCGGTGCCGATCTGGAACTCGACCACGGTCTGGCTGTTGCCTTCGCGCGCGGTAGAGCTGATCGAGGATACGCCGCTGATCGTGCGCACCGCGCTTTCGATCCGCTGGGTGATCTGGGTCTCGATCTCGGTCGGCGCGGCGCCGGGCTGCGAGATCGAGATGATCACCGCGGGGAACTCGATGTCGGGATCGCCCTGGACCTTCATTCCCATGAACGCGACGATCCCCGCCAGCGTCAATCCGATGAACAGGACGATCGGCACCACCGGGTTGCGGATCGACCAGGCGGAGATGTTGCGGAAGTTCATGAGGGATTCGTTTCTAGCTTGTCGCGGCCGCGCGGCGCGCGGCACTACCTTGTCTCCGGGGGCGAGGAAGCCGCCGGCGCGCAGCACGACCCGCTCGGTCCCGGTCAAGCCGTCGACCACCGCAATGCCATTGGCGGTCACGATCCCGGTCTTGACCGCGCGGCGGACGACTTTCCCGTCGTTGCCGACGATATAGACATAGCTGCCCTTGTCGTCGCTCAGGAGCGCGGATTCGGGCAGCAGCGGGGCCACCAGCGTGCCGCTGGCAATCGTCGCGGTCGCGAACCCGCCGGGGCGCAAGGCGGGGTTGTAGGCCAGCGCGATCCGGGCAGTGCCCTGGCGGCTCTGCGGGTCGATCGTCGGCGAAAGCTGCCAGACCTGCCCGGTAAAGCTCCGGTCGGTGCCGATCGGGGTGACCTGCGCGGTCACACCGGGGGCGAGCCGGGCGAGATCGATTTCCGAGACGCCCGCGCGCAACTCCATCTCGCCGCCGCGGGCGAGGCGGAACAGCACGCCGCTGGCGCCGCCGACGACCTGACCCGGCTCAGCGTTGCGTTCGAGCACCAGTCCGGCCGCGGGGGCAAGGATGTTGAGCCGGGCGGTGCGCGCCTGCGCCTCGCCCAGCTGGGCGCGAGCGACGCGGACGCGGGCGTTGGCGGCGTCGCGAGTGGCGGCCAGCCGATCGACGTCGGCCTTGGACACGAAGCCTCGCGCGACCAGCTTGAGCGCGCGGTCGAGGTTGGCCTGGGCCAGATTGGCGTCGGCCTGGCTGACCTGGATCTGCGCCGCCAAGCTGGCGGCTTGCTGGGTCTGCACCGAGCGGTCGACCACTGCGAGAACCTGGCCCTGGCGCACCCATTGACCCGCTTCGACCAACACCTGCACGATCTGGCCGCCCTCGCCGACCGAACCCACCGGCATCTCGCGCCGCGCGCCGAGCGTGCCGGTGGCGGTGATCGTACCCTGGATGGTGCCCCGCCCGGGGGTTATGACGGTGACGGTGGGGGCCTGGTTGGCGGCATCTGCGGCGGGAGTCTCGCTACCCGAGCGCAAATAGATCCACGCGCCAATCGCCAGGGCCAGCGCGATCGCGCCGGCAATCCACCACTTGCGGCGGCTGAGCCGCTCGCCGAAAGGCTCGTGGTCGAAGCTGTCGATCGGCTGGGCCGTGGCCATGTCGATCCGCGTTTCGTCGTTCATAAAACTCACAGCCCCTCAAGTCTCAGGCCTTGTCGGCGCCGATGCGCCACGTACATCGTGGGACGCAGAGTGCCCCCTCATCCTGCACCGGTGTGTTATCTCGATAAGCCACCTCCCGCAAGGAGGCACTTGGCCGAAAAGCACGCGCGGCAGACGGCAAGCTGCGCCATAGTCCCGCGCGCGAAAGCTGGCAATGACAGGCTACCGGGGCGGTCTCGCGCCCTTCCCGGCTAAGCACGAATAAGGACGGCGGGGGAATACCCCGCCGCTACCCCGGTCGAACCGTGGGGCCGGTTGGTCGAAAGACCCCGGCCGATGCCGCTTCAGTACTTGAGCTGGCGCTCGTACAAGTCGCGATAGTGCTGGAGCCGGGTGACGCGCAGGCCCTGCATCCCCGAGCGATCGACCGAGCGCTGCCACGAGGCGAATTCCTCGATGGTCAGGTTGTACCGTTCGCACACCTCGTCGATCGAGAGCAGCCCGCCGTTGACCGCGGCGACGACCTCGGCCTTGCGCCGCACAACCCAGCGCGTGGTTTCCGGCGAGGGCAGCGACTCGAGCGAAAGCGGCTCGCCGAGGGGACCGATGACCATGGCCGGACGGATTTTCTGATTTTCGATCATTGTTATCCTCGAGCGCCAAGCTTCGCGACGGCCAGCGGATGCCTCGTCGCCGACGTGTTGCCTCCCGCCGATTTGAAATCGGCTAAAGCGTCAGGGTTAACGCTTGGTGCATTGTGCGGCGAAACGGACGAAACGCCCGATACCACGATTGCCGCGCCGCCCGCGAAATCCGCCAGGCGTCGCGGAGCGGCGAGACCCTTGGCCAGTTCCCGGCGCAAATCGCGCTCGGCGCCGAGCCGCGCCAGCAGCGCCCCCCAGTCCAGCGCCCGCAGCTCAGTGCCTTCGCCGTCATCGGCGGCGTCGGCGAAAGCCTTGGCTGAGGAAAGGTTCAGGTCCATCGCGACTGGCAATAGCGAGTCAACGTCAAGGCAAGGTAAAGCGCCGGTTTACCCCATGTTGACCAATCTTAAGCCGCGGCGAGGACTTGTACGGGAAATGCGGGCCGGACGTCCGCTGCTTTCGCCGCGACCGAACCGCGTCTATAGGCGGGCCGATGTCCGTCCTTGCGCTTCTCGACCGGCCCGATGCCGCCGCGCTGTTCCAGCTTGCCTCGCCGATCGCCGCGCGACGGATCGTAGTCGCGATGTCGGGCGGGGTCGACAGCTCGGTGGTCGCCGCGCTGGCTGCCGCGAGCGGGGCGGAAACCATCGGCATCACGCTCCAGCTCTACGATCACGGTGCGGCCAGCGGGCGCAAGGGCGCGTGCTGCGCGGGCGACGACATCCGCGACGCGCGCGCGGTCGCGGATCGGCTGGGGATCGCGCACTACGTGTTCGACCACGCTTCGTCCTTTCGCGAGGAGGTGATCGAACAGTTCGCCGACGACTATCTCGCCGGGCGGACCCCGATCCCCTGCATCCGCTGCAACATGGGGCCCAAGTTCACCGATCTGCTGGCGATGGCGCGCGATCTGGGCGCGGATTGCCTGGCGACCGGACATTATGTCCGGCGGGTCGCCGGCGCCGCCGGACCCGAATTATGGCGCGCGGCCGATCCGGCGCGCGACCAGAGCTACTTCCTGTTTGCCACTACCGAGGCCCAGCTCGATTTCCTGCGCTTTCCCTTGGGCGGTCTGCCCAAGCCAGAAGTGCGGCGGCTGGCCGAACAGGCCGGCTTGCGAGTCGCGGCCAAGCCCGACAGCCAGGACATCTGCTTCGTCCCCGATGGCGACTATGCCAAAGTCGTGCGCGGCATCCGCCCCGAAGGCGGCGCGCCGGGCGAGATCGTCCATGCGGAGACCGGAGCGGTGCTGGGCGAGCACAAGGGTGTGCTCCACTATACCGTGGGCCAGCGCCGCGGGCTGGAGATCGGCGGGCTGGCCGAACCGCTCTATGTCACCGCGCTCGATGCCCCGGCGGCGCGGGTGATCGTCGGGCCGAAGCGGCTGCTCGCGGTGTCTGCGGCGCGCTTGGTCGAGACCAACCGGATCGGACCGATGAGCCCGAGTGATTTTGGGGCACCGCTGACCGCCAAGGTGCGTTCGCTGGCCAGGCCGATGCCGGTGGTCCTCGACGGGCCGCTCGGCGGCGGCGCGGCGACCACGCTTCGCTTCGCCGCGCCCGAATACGGGGTGGCCGCGGGGCAGGCGGCGGTGATCTACGCCGGCGAGCGAGTGCTGGGCGGCGGCTGGATCGCGGAGACCCAGAAGGCTTAAGCCATGGCGATCCGCGCCGTCCGCAATCGCGCTGCCGCGGCGAACACCGCGCGTTGGGCGGGCTTCTCGAACCAGCGGTGCGAGGCGAAACCGGCGGCGAGCGCGGCGGCGAGATAGACCGCCAGCACCGCCCAATGCTGCGCCAGCGCCCGCCCGCCGGGCAGCGCGTCGAGCATCATCACGATCACCAGCTGGATCGGAAAGTGCCACAAGTACGTGCCGTAAGAGGCATCGCCGAGGCGCTTGCCGAACGCCAGCCGGTCGCCGGGGTCGAGCCGGTCGGCCAGCAGCGCGAGCGCGAACAGCGAGACCACCCACATCCCGCCCTGCGGGAATTCCAGCGCGGTGACCGGATCGTACCGAGCCGCCAGGATCAGGCCCGCGCCACCGGCCACCGCCAGTACGCCGGGCCACGCCCAGCCGCGCAGCATCGCCAGATAGATCGTGGTTCCCGCGAAGAAGTAGGCGAGGCAGGCGAAGGCTTTGAGCGCCGGGTATTGCGGCGCGAGCAGCGCGGCGGCGAGCGCCAGCGCCCCCGCGACAACGGCGCGCCCCTGGCGCAGCGCGGGCAGGACCAGCCAGAACGCGGCATAGGCGAGGATTTCGACCGACAGCGACCACGACGGACCGTTGAAGCTCATCCCCCGCTCGAACCCCCCAGTAGTGCGCGAGCCCGAGATTGAGGACGAAGTGGTAGAGGTTGTTTGGCCCGAACACGAAATGATCGCCGTGTTGGGTCCAGTACGCGGCCTGAAGCGCAGCGACCACGCACAATGTCAGCAAGTGTAGCGGCCACAATCGTGCGACTCGGGCAAGCCAGAACCGCCCCCGCGCGCCCGTTTCGGCCAGATAGACATGCGCGAAGACGAACCCGGAGACGATCCAGAAGTATTCGACCGCCAGATGTCCGTGGGCATAGAACGCCGCGAACAGGCCATGGAGCGGCTCGAAGTCGCCGAAGTTGGGCGGAGCACGGTTGCCGCTCGCGGGTATCGTGAAGTGGAGATAGTGCCAGAACAGCACCGCCACCGCGGCGACCAGCCGCGACAGGTCGAGCGCGTTGAAGTGCCGCTTGGGCAGGCGCAGGGGATGCCCAACGGGATTCAGGGGCATGTTCACCCCCACCAGCCTTGCGCCGCTCCCGCCAGCGCGAGCGCGGCTCCGGCAGCCAGCGCGACAACGTAGCCGAACACCGGCCGGCGCGGGTTTGCCGTCCGCCGCTCCCACATCAGCTCGACGTCGGGAAGCGGCAAGGGCTGCGGCGCGCCGCCCTTGGCCGGATATCGTTCCTCGATCCGCCGGATCAGCGATGGCAGCCGCAGCAGCGTGTCGGCATCCTCGCGCAGGCGATCGGCCAGCGCCGCCTCGGGCCCCAGCTCGTCGCGGATCCAGTCGCGCACGAACGGCGCGGAGACGTCCCACATGTTGATCGCGGGATCGAGGCTGGTGGCGATGCCTTCGACCATCACCATCGTCTTTTGCAGCAGCAGCAGGTGCGGCTGGGTCTGCATGTCGAAATCGCGGGTGATCGCGAACAGTCCGTCGAGCATTGCGCCGACCGACAGCTCGCTGACCGGCTTGCCGCGCATCGGCTCGCCGACCGCGCGCAGCGCGGTGGCGAAGTCGTCGACCGAATGGTGCGCGGGCACATACTGCGCCTCGAAATGGATCTCGGCGACGCGGCGGTAGTTGCCAGTGGTCAGGCCATAGAGGATCTCGGCGAGCCAGGCGCGGGCGCGACGGTCGATCCGGCCCATGATCCCGAAGTCGATCGCGGCGATCGTCCCGTCGGGTTCGACGAACAGGTTGCCCTGGTGCATGTCGGCGTGGAACAGCCCGTGCGATATGGCCTGGGTCAGGAACGCCAGCACCAGCCGCCGTGCCAGCTCCTTGCGGTCGTGGCCCGCGGCGTCGAGCGCGGCGAGATCGCTGATCTTGACCCCGTCGACCCAGTCGAGCGTCATCACCCGGCCGTTGGTGCGGTCCCAGTCGATCGCGGGGACGCGGTAGCCGGCGAACGCGGTCATCGCCTCGGCGAGCTCGGAGGCGGAGGCCGCCTCGCGCCGCAGGTCGAGCTCGCGCAAGGTCCAGCGCTTGAAGTTGGCGATGACGAGGCGCGGGCGCAGGCGGCTGGCCTCTCCGCCGAGCGCCTCGAGATGCGCTGCGGCCCATTCGTAGGTGTCGAGATCGCGCGCGAATTTTTCCCTGATCCCGGGCCTGAGCACCTTGACCGCGACCTGGCGGCCTTGCGCGGTGGTGGCGCGATGGACTTGGGCGATCGACGCGGAGCCCACCGATTCGTGCTCGATCGTCGCATAGAGCGACGACACCGGCTTGCCGAAGCTCGCCTCGATCTCGGCGCAGATCGCCTGGTACGGCACCGGGGGCAGGCTGTCCTGGAGCGAGAGCAGGTTGTGCGCGGCATCTTCGCCGACAATGTCGGGACGGGTGGCCAGCGTCTGCCCCAGTTTGATCGCGGCGGGGCCGATTTCGCGGAACGCGCCTGCGTAGTCGGGCGCTCGCGGCTGGATCGCGCCGATCCGAGCGACCCGGCACAATCGGCGCACTTGCGCCGGGGTATTGGGGTCGCGCTCGATCCCGCGCAACGCGCCGTGCCGGGCCAGCGTCCGCCCCCAGCCCAGCAATCGCAGAATATGCGTCGCGGGCTGCGTCAAACCTTCCACCCCGAGTGGATCGCGACCAGCCCCCCGAGGATCGGCTCGGCCTTGACTTGCGCGAACCCGGCGGCGCGGATCATGCCCGCAAACTTCGGCATGTCGGGAAAGCGGCGGATCGATTCGATCAGGTAGCGGTACGAATCGGCGTCCCCGGCGATCGCCTGGCCGATCCGAGGCACCACCTTGTGCGAATAGGCGTCGTAGACTTCGGCGAATCCAGGCCAGGTTGTGGTCGAGAATTCGAGGCAGAAGAACCGCCCGCCATACTTGAGCACGCGATGCGCCTCGGCCAGCGCCACGTCGATCCGGGTCACGTTACGGATGCCGAAGGCGATCGTGTAGGCGTCGAAGCTGCGGGCGGGGAAGGCCAGGTCCTCGGCATCCTGGCGCGACCACACCAGGCCGTCGATGCCCCTGTCGGCGGCCCGTTCGAGCCCAACGTCGAGCATGTCCTGGTTGATGTCGGCGACGGTGATGCGCGCGCCGCTCGCCGCCATGCGAAAGGCGATGTCGCCGGTGCCGCCGGCCATGTCGAGGATCGTCTCGCCCTCACGTGGCTTTACCCGGCGCACGAAGGTATCCTTCCACATCCGGTGCAAGCCCGACGCTCATCGCGTCGTTCATCCGGTCGTAGCTCTTGGCCACGCTGGAAAACACCGCGCCGACCCGCGCGGCCTTCTCGGCGGGGGCGACGTCTTCGTAGCCGAAGGAGACGGTTTCGGGATCGCTCATCGCGCGGCGCTTTAGAGGGCGATTGCCGTGGGCGCAAAGACTGATAAGCCGCCCCGCGTGCCCGAGCTTCCCGAAGTCGAAACCACCGTGCGCGGGCTGGAGCGCATCCTCGACGGACGGCGGATCGCGCGAGTCGCGGTCAATCGCGCCGACTTGCGCCGCCCGTTCCCGCCCGAACTCGTCCAGACGCTGACCGGAGCGACCGTCCTCGGGCTAGCGCGGCGCGCCAAGTACGGCCTGATCCATACCGACCGCGCGGCCACGCTGGTGTTCCATCTCGGCATGAGCGGACGCTGGCGGATCGATCCCGAGGCGATCGCCAAGCACGATCATATGGTGCTCGAAACCGAGGACCACGTTCTCGCACTGTGTGATCCGCGGCGGTTCGGCTCGGTCGACCTGGTCGATACCGCGCGCCTCGACGAATGGCCGCCGTTCGCCGCGCTCGGCCCCGAGCCGCTGGGGCCGGGGTTGACCGCCAAACACCTCAAGCGCGCGTTTGGAAGCCGGATCGCCGCGGTGAAACTCCTGCTGCTCGATCAGCGGATCGTTGCCGGGCTCGGCAACATCTACGTCTGCGAGGCGCTGTTTCGCGCGCGAATCGATCCGCGCAAGGCGGCGGGAAAGGTCCCATTGGTCGCACTCGAGCGCCTCGTCCCCGCGATTCAAATGGTCCTCGCCGAATCGATCGAGGCGGGGGGATCGTCGCTGCGCGATTATGCCCAGCCCTCGGGGCAGCTGGGCTATTTCGCCAAGCAGTTCGATGTCTATGGCCGCGAGGGCGAGCCGTGCGGGTGTGGTGGAACGGTCAAGCGGATCGTTCAGGGGGGACGTAGCACGTGGTTCTGCCCGAAGTGCCAGAAGTAAGCATGGCCGGTTGACGATTCGGCCGCGCGGCGCTAGGGCGCGCGCTTTCCGGCGGGTCTCGGCCTGCCTCACCGAACAGCATCAGCAGGATCAAGTGGCCGTGCCGCGGCCCCACAGAGGACGAACATGGCCAACACGCCCCAAGCCAAGAAACGCATCCGCCGCAACGATCGCCGCGCGGAGATCAACGGCAATCGCCTCGGCCGCATCCGCACCTTCGTGAAGAAGGTCGAAGCCGCGATCGAGGGTGGCGACAAGTCGGCGGCGGATGCAGCCTTGGCCGCTGCCCAGCCCGAGATCATGCGCGGCGTCGCCCGCGGCGTGCTGCACAAGAACACCGCCAGCCGCAAGTTCTCGCGGCTGACCAAGCGAGTCGCGGCGCTCTGATTCGCACCGCGGTTTGATCACCCGCCGCTTGCGTCGGCAGTACACAAGCGGAACACTTGCAGCGCCGGCGGACCACCGCCGGCGCTTGGTGTTTGGCGGCCCCGATTGTGCTTTGCGGCAAAGCACGGATTTTCCACGATTCGGCCCGACCCTTGCATAATAATTCAAGTATTTCAGAGGGTTGAGACGAAGTAGGCGCAATTCTGCGGACCGTGGCGAGTCAAGGCGAATATTTCACTTTTTTTGCAGTCGGCGGGTTGCCACGCCCCGAGCCGGGCTTAGGAATTGGTCGTCGGGAGGAACGCCGTTTGGCGCGAATCCTGGCAATCCAGTTCCTGCGGCGAAGGTCGATACGCGAGTTTCGCGACCTAGCCGAATTGCGCCTGCGCTGACGGGGGAAACGTTGCGCCGGACGGTTGGAACGTATGGTCGCGCCGCGGACTTAACAGGGTCGCGGCAAGGTGGAAGGCTGGCGTAGAATCGTCGGTGCGGGGGTCGATGAGCAAGGCAGACATGGAAACGACGGTCGAGGATCAAGAAGCACTCGACCTGGCGGCCGACTGGGCCGACATCAGCCAAGGTCTGCGCAAGGACCTGGGCCAGCAGCTTCACAGCCAGTGGATCAAGCCCGTGCAGCTTGGCAGTTTCTGCAAGGAAACCGGCACGCTCGATCTATTCCTGCCGACCGAATTCTCCGCCAACTGGGTCGCCGATCGCTTTGCCGATCGCCTGTCGCTGGCGTGGAAGATCGCGCGGCAGGAAGTGCGCCACGTGCGCATCTCGGTCCACCCGCGCCGCCGCGCGCTGCCCGAGCTCAAGCTGAACGGAAGCGTGCGTCCGCCGGCGTCGATGCAGACCTCCAGCGCCGCCCTGGTCGCGCCGGGCATCGTCGATTCGCTCTCCGCCGGGCTCGACCCCTCGCTGACCTTCACCGAGTTCGTCACCGGCGCCTCGAACGTGCTCGCCTGCAACGCCGCGCAGCGGATGGCGGCCGAGGCCGCGCCGCAGTTCTCGCCGCTCTATCTCAAGGCCTCGACCGGGCAGGGCAAGACTCACCTGCTCCACGCGATCGGCCACGCCTTCGCCGCCAGCCGCCCCGGCGCGCGGATCTTCTACTGCTCGGCCGAGCGCTTCATGATCGAGTTCGTCCAGGCGATGCGCGCCAACGAGATGCTCGAGTTCAAGGCGCGGCTCAGGGGCTTCGACCTGCTGCTGGTCGACGACATCCAGTTCATCATCGGCAAGTCCTCGACCCAGGAGGAACTGCTCCACACGATCGATGCGCTGCTCGCCGCGGGCAAGCGCCTGGTGGTCGCCGCCGATCGCGCGCCGCAGGCGCTCGATGGCGTCGAACAACGCCTGCTCTCGCGGCTCAGCATGGGCCTGGTCGCCGATATCGCACCGGCCGACATCGAGCTGCGCCGCAAGATCCTCGAGCACCGGATGCTGCGCTTCGTCGCGCAGAACCACCAGGTGCCCGGCGACGTGATCGAGTTCCTCGCGCGCACGATCAACCGCAACGTCCGCGAGCTGGTGGGCGGCCTGAACAAGCTGATCGCCTATGCCCAGCTCACCGGGCAGCAGGTTTCGCTCCAGCTCGCCGAGGAACAGCTCACCGATATTCTCTCGGCGAATCGCCGGCGGATCACGATCGACGAGATCCAGCGCACCGTCTGCCAGTTCTACCGGGTCGACCGCACCGAGATGGGCAGCAAGCGCCGGGCGAGAGCCGTCGTTCGTCCGCGCCAGGTGGCGATGTACCTCGCCAAAGTGCTGACCCCGCGCAGCTATCCCGAGATCGGCCGCAAGTTCGGCGGGCGCGACCACTCGACCGTCATCCACGCGGTGCGCCTGATCGAAGACTTGCGCACGCGCGATGCCGACATGGACGGCGACGTGCGCAGCTTGCTGCGCCAGCTGGAGAGCTGATTCGTCCACACCGGGCGAACCGCTTTTGCCCGGCTTGTTAACAGGCTAGTCCGCAGTCCGATGCTGCCCTCCGACCGCCTCGACCGCTTCGCTCGCCATATCGTCCTGCCCGAGATTGGCGGCGCCGGTCAGGTTGCGCTGGGCCGGGCGCAAGTGGCTGTCGTCGGGCTGGGCGGAATCGGCTCGCCGGTAGTACAATACCTGGCCGCGGCGGGGGTCGGCGCGTTGATACTGATCGACGACGACGTGGTCGAGGCGAGCAATCTGCAACGCCAGACGATCTTCGCCGAAGCTGACATCGGCAGCGCCAAGGTCGACGTCGCCCGCGCCTGGGCTGTGCGATTCGATCCGTCGATCGAGGTCCGGATCTGCCGCGGGCGGATCGGCCGCGACAACGCCGCGAAGATGCTCGACGGTGGTACGGTGATCGTCGACGGGTGCGACAACTTCGCCACCCGGCTGGCGGTGTCGGACGCCTGTGTCGCCGCGCAAACGCCGCTGGTCAGCGCCGCGGTCGGGCGTTTTCAGGGCCAGGTCGGCGCGTTCGCGGGGCACCTGGCCGGCCAGCCGTGCTATCGCTGCTTCGTCGGCGATGCGTTCGATGCCGAGGACTGCGACAGTTGCGCCGAGGATGGGATGTTGGGCGCGATGGCCGGTTGGGCGGGGACGTTCGCGGCGCTCGCAGCGGTGCGCGTGATCCTGGCGGCGGCGGGCGTGGGCGGAATGGGCGATCCGCAGTTCGGCCAGCTCCACGTGCTCGACGGGCTCGCCCCCGCGCTGCGCAGCTTGCGAATCGCCAAGGACCCGGAGTGTCGCGGGTGCTCAGCCGCCTAAAAGTTCCTCCACCCATGCCGGCACCAGTTCGCTTGCCGGACCCAGCCGCGTCTCGTCGAACCAGCGCGATCCCTGGCTGCGTTCGAGGTTGAGTTCGAGCGTCGCCGCGCCGCATTCGCGCGCATCGCGGACGAACCCCGCAGCGGGATAGACCGCGCCCGAGGTGCCAATCGAGACGAACAGGTCGGCCGACCGCAGCGCTGCATAGATGCGGTCCATCTCGTACGGCATCTCGCCGAACCAGACGACATCGGGGCGCAGCGCCGCCTTGCCGCAGGCCGGGCACGGCGGCCGGTCGATCAGCGTTTCGCGCCACGGCGAGCGCACGTCGCAGGCCATGCACCAGGCGTTGAGGTGGGTGCCGTGCATGTGCAGCACGCGCTTCGCCCCCGCGCGTTCGTGGAGATCGTCGACGTTCTGGGTCACGATCAGCAGTTCGCGCCCAGTCTCATCGGGCCATTCCGCATCGAGCCGGGCAAGCGCCTCGTGCGCGGGGTTCGGTACCTTCGTCTGGATCGCCGCGCGGCGCATGTCATAGAACCGCAGCACCAACTCGGGATCGCGCGCGAAGCCCTCGGGCGTGGCGACATCCTCGACCCGGTGCTGTTCCCACAGACCACCCGCGCTGCGGAAGGTGTCGATTCCGCTTTCGGCGGATACCCCGGCGCCGGTCAGGATCACGATGTTGCGAACGGGAGTCATGTCCGCCATGAAGCACGCGGACCTGGGGAGCACAATGGAACGCATCGGCATCATCGGCAGCGCGGGAGCCATGGGCCGGGCGCTGGCCGAGGCGATCCCCGCGGCGGGCTATGCCGTGGCGGGCGGGATCGACCAGGGCGGCGACCTCGTCGCGCTGGCCGAAGTGTCCGACGTGCTGGTCGATTTCTCTTCGCCCGCCGCGCTCGAGGACAATCTCGACATCGCGGTCGAGGCGGCCACGCCGATCCTGATCGGCACCACCGGCCTCGAAGACCGCCACCACTTCCTGATCGACCACGCCGCCGACCGGATCGCGGTGCTCCAGACCGGAAACACTTCGCTCGGCGTGAACATGCTGGTCCACCTGGTGCGCGAGGCGGCGCTGCGGCTCGATGCCGACTGGGACATCGAAATCGCCGAGATGCACCACCGGCGCAAGGTCGATGCCCCCTCGGGCACCGCACTGATGCTGGGTGAGGCCGCCGCCGAGGCGCGCGAAATCCGCCTGAACGAAGCCAGCGAGCGCGGGCGCGATGGGGTGAGCGGCCCCAGGGTACGCGGCGCGATCGGCTTTGCCAGCTTGCGCGGCGGAACCGTGGCGGGCGATCACAGCGTGATCCTGGCGGGAGAGGACGAACGCATCGTCCTGACGCACATTGCCGAAAACAGGGCGATCTTTGCCCGCGGGGCGGTGCGCGGAGCCGCTTGGCTGATCGGCCAGCGCGCGGGACGCTATACGATGGCGCAGGTCTTGGGGCTTTGAGCGCACCGCGCACGAAGGCCGAGCTGTTCGAATTCTTCCGCCGCCTGGCCGAGGACAACCCCGATCCGCTTACCGAGCTCGAGTTCGGCAACACCTATCAGTTGCTGGTTGCCGTCGTGCTGTCGGCGCAGGCGACCGACGTCGGGGTCAACAAGGCGACGCGCGCGTTGTTCCGCGAGGTGACCACCCCTGCGCAGATGGTCGCGCTGGGCGAGGACGGGCTGAAGGCGCACATCAAGACGATCGGCCTGTTCAACGCCAAGGCGAAGAACGTCATCGCCCTGTCGGAGAAGCTCATCGCCGAGCACGGCGGCGAAGTGCCGCGGAATCGCGACGCGCTGACCGCGCTGCCCGGCGTGGGCCGCAAGACCGCCAACGTGGTGCTCAACTGCGCCTGGGGCGAGGAAACCTTTGCGGTCGACACCCATGTGTTCAGGGTGGGCAACCGCACTGGCCTGGCGCGGGGCAAGACCCCTGAGGCGGTCGAGGCGCAGCTCGACAAGAAGGTCCCCGCGCCGTTCCGCCAAGGCGCGCACCACTGGCTGATCCTGCACGGCCGCTACACCTGCAAGGCGCGCACCCCGGAATGCTGGCGCTGCGTGGTGGCGGACTTGTGCGCGTTCAGGCCGAAGACGGCGGCGGTCGAAAAGAAGTAGGGTTCACGCAAAGGCGCAAAGATAAGAAGGCGCAAGGAGGTAGGGTGCGCCGCAGGAGCGACCTTCTGCAAGGCGCCACAATGAACTGCGGCTTCGCCGCAAGGGAAACCGCCTTTGCGCCTCAGCGCCTTTGCGTGAACTCCTTGCCTAGGCCGAGGAATCGAGATCGAGCCCTGCCCTGCCGTGCGCCGCCGTGTGGCTGGGGGCGTGAGGCGGCTCGACCGCGATCGGCTCGGGCTTCTCCAGCATCCCCTCCCACTTGGTGATCACGCTGGTCGCTACCGCGTTGCCGACGATGTTGGTGGCCGAGCGGCCCATGTCGAGGAACTGATCGATCCCCAGGATCAACGCGATGCCCTCGACCGGCAGCCCGAACTGGCTGAGCGTCGCGGCGATCACCACCAGGCTGGCGCGCGGCACTCCGGCGATGCCCTTGCTGGTGACCATCAGGGTCAGCAGCATCAGGATCTGCTGGGTCCACGATAGCTCGATGCCATAGGCCTGCGCGATGAAGATCGTCGCGAAGCTCATGTACATCATCGAGCCGTCGAGGTTGAACGAGTAACCGAGCGGCAGGACGAAACCCGAAAGCCGCCGCGGCACCCCGAACCGGTCGAGCTGCTCGAACAGCTTGGGCAGACCCGCCTCCGAACTCGCGGTGGAGAAGGTCAGCAGCAGCGGTTCGCGGATATAGCGGATCAGCGTGAAGATGCGCCGCCCCAGGAACAGCCCGCCGATGCCCAGCAGGATCGCCCACAACAGCACCAGCCCGAAATAGAACTCGCTGATCAGCACGCCATAAGTGACGACGATCCCCAGGCCCTTGGTCGCGACGACCGATCCGATCGCGCCGAACACCGCGAACGGCGCGAAGCGCATCACGTAGCCGGTGATCTGGAGCATCAGCTCGGCCAGCGCCTCGGCCCCGCGCACCAGCACCGCGCCTTTCGGCCCGAGCGCGGACAGCGCCACCCCGGCGAAGAGCGAGAACACCAGGATCTGAAGGATGTTGTTCGTCGCCATCGCGTCGAACGCGCTGGTCGGGAAGATTTCGAGCACGAAGTGGCGCAAGGTGAAGTCCTTGACCGCCAGTTCGCCGAGGTCCGCGGTGGGCTGGAGCGCGAGACCGACCCCAGGCTTGAACAGGTTGACCAGCAGCAGGCCCAGGCTCAGCGACAGCAGGCTGGCGGTGATGAACCACGCCAGCGCGCGGGTGCCGATCCGGCCGAGTTCGGCGGCGTCGCCCATCCCGGCGATTCCCGCAACGATCGTCGCCAGCACCAGCGGGGCGATGATCATCTTGATCAGCTTGAGGAACACGTCGGGGAGCAGCTTGAGGTAGTCGGCGGCCTGGGCCAGCGCCGGATCCCCCTTGGCGTAGGCGCCATGTAGCAGCGCGCCGGCGATCAGCCCCAGCGCCATGCCGATCAGGATATAGAGGGTCAGTCGCTTGGCCATTGGTGCTCCCCGGCGGTTGCGGCGAAGCCTAGCGACCGCGTTGGTTCAGACAATCAAAACAAGTGAGCCGGGGCAAAACAAGTGAGCCGGGGCAAAACAAGTGAGCCGGGGCAAAACCAGTGAGCCGGGGCAAAACCAGTGAGCCCGGGCGAACCGGAGAGGAGCGATGGCTCGCGCCGCGTCCAACGTCGTCTTCTATTTCCTACATCGGTTTTCAAAGACAGGATCGCGGGCGTGACGAAAATCGCCGTTCCTCGCCTGTATTGGATGCCCAAACCGGGCGCGAGCCCCGGGTCGGCGAAAGGTCACACAAGCGGGGGTTCACCGGCTTGCAAAGTATTGCATTGAAATGGAAAAATGCCAGATCGACGCTTTTTTTGGCGGGCCGTTTTGCGGTCCACCTCAAGCAAGGCTTTGCCCGCGCGCGAAGCCTATCCGCACTGCGCCCGATGAAGCAGCTTCTGATCGGCCAGGACGAGCGCCATCATCGCCGCAACGACAGGGGCGCCGCGGATGCCGACGCACGGATCGTGGCGGCCCTTCGTCATGATTTCGGCGGCGTTGCCGTCGCGGTCGATCGTATCGACCGGGGTCAGGATCGAACTGGTCGGTTTGAAGCCGACGCGGACCACCACCGGCTGCCCGGTGCTGATCCCGCCCGCGATCCCGCCGGCGTGGTTGGCAAGGAACTCCGGCGCGTTCTCACCCGGTCGCATCGGGTCTGCATTTTCCTCGCCGCGCAGACGGGTAGCGGCGAAACCGTCGCCGTTCTCGACCGCCTTGACCGCGTTGATCCCCATCATCGCGTGGGCGAGCTCGGCGTCGAGCTTGGCATAGAGCGGCGCGCCCCAACCGGCCGGAACGCCCGTTGCGACACATTCGACCACCGCGCCGAGCGAGGAGCCATCCTTGCGCGCACCATCGACCAGCGTTTCCCAGCGCGCCGCCGCGGCCGGATCGGCACAAAAGAACGGATTGTTGGCGATCTCGGCGACATCGAAGGTCTCCGCTCGATCTCCGCCGATCTCGATGACATGCGCGACGATCGTCACCTCGGCGACCACCAGCCGCGCCACCGCGCCGGCCGCCACGCGCGCCGCGGTCTCGCGCGCCGAACTGCGCCCGCCGCCGCGGTAGTCGCGAAAGCCGTACTTGGCGTCGTAGGCGTAGTCTGCGTGGCCGGGGCGATAGGCTTTGGCTACTTCCGCGTAGTCCTTGCTGCGCTGATCGACGTTCTCGATCATCAGGCTGATCGGTGTCCCCGTCGTGTGTCCGTCGAACACTCCCGACAGGATACGCACCGCGTCGGGTTCCTGTCGCTGGGTGGTGAACTTCGATTGCCCAGGCCGCCGCGCGTCGAGGAACGGCTGGATATCGGCCTCGCTCAGCGCCAGCCCCGGCGGGCAGCCATCGACCACCGCGCCCAGCGCCGGGCCGTGGCTTTCACCCCAGGTGGTGAAGCGGAACACGTGGCCGAAGGAGTTGAAGCTCATAGCCCGCGCC
Organism: Novosphingobium sp. Gsoil 351; assembly: GCF_009707465.1. NCBI lineage: Bacteria > Pseudomonadati > Pseudomonadota > Alphaproteobacteria > Sphingomonadales > Sphingomonadaceae > Novosphingobium > Novosphingobium sp. Gsoil 351. The sequence continues at coordinate 2,027,007 of NZ_CP046120.1, read as the reverse complement.
TTTTGGCGGATTTCCCCCGGTTGTCTAGGCATCCCCCAACTCCGCTCATGTCGAGCAAGGTCGAGAGATCGCGCCCAGGTGTCTCGACTACGCTCGACACGAGCGGTTTCTTCAACGCCATGTCGGTCCTAAAGACCCTCAAATGTACCTTGTCGTTTTCCGCAACCGCAAGCGCGCCGACATCGACCAGGCCGCATACGACGCCGAATCCGCGACAATGGAACACCTCGCTCGGGAACAGCCCGGCTATCGATCGTTCAAGAGCTATGTTGCCGAAGATGGCGAAACGATCGCGCTCAGCGAATGGGACGACGAGGCTTCGGCGCGCGGCTGGGGCCGGGTGGCCGAACATCGCGTCGCCAAGGCCAACGGGCGCGAGCGCTATTACGACAGCTATACCTTGTACGCCTGCCCAGACCCGCGCACCCACCATTTCGAAAGGCGCGACGCATGAGCATCACGGTCTACGGCATCCCCAACTGCGATACGGTCAGGAAGGCTCGCGGTTGGCTCGACGGGCTGGGGCTCGCCTACCGCTTCCACGACTACAAGAAGGCGGGGATCGAGCCGGACAAGCTGCGCGAATGGGTCGATGCGCGCGGGTGGGAAGCGATCCTCAATCGCAAGGGGCCGACCTTTCGCAACTTGCCCGAGAGCGAGCGGACCGATCTCGACACCGAAAAGGCGGTGCGGACGATGTCCGCCAACACCTCGGCGATCAAGCGCCCGGTGGTTGAGTACGAGCACGGGGACGGCAAGGGCCTGCTGGTGGGCTTCGACGCGCAGGAATGGTCGACCGCGCTCGGCGGCGCGTTGACCTGAAAACCCGCTTCACCCGGCACGGCTTGCCCGCTATCGCGGGCAGGTGACGCCCGCGACGATCGAACTCATCGAATATGCCGCCGCCGCGCTCGGTCTTGCCAACATCGCACTGCTCATTTTCCGCAGCGTGTGGAATTTCCCGTTCGGGATGGCGATGGTCGCGCTCTACATCCTCGTGTTCTACGAGGAGCGGCTCTACGCCGAGGCGGGGCTTCAGGTGTTCTTCTTCCTCGCCCAGGGCTGGGGCTGGTGGCTGTGGTCGCGCGCGGGGGGTGAGGACGACACCGTGCCGGTGCGCTGGCTCGACAATCCCAGTCGGGCGGTATGGCTGGTGGTCACCGCCGCGCTCTGCATCAATCTGGGTTGGGTCATGCATCGCTTCACCGACGCGGTGATGCCGTACGCCGACAGCGCGATCGCCGGGGCCAGCGTCGCCGCGCAAGTGCTCCTGGGGTTTCGCCGAATCGAGAACTGGGTGCTGTGGATCGTGATCGATGTCGCCTCGATCGCGCTCTACATCAACCGCGGGCTCTATCCCACCGCGGGCCTTTACGGCGGGTTCCTGGTGATGAGCCTGTTCGGGCTCAAGGAATGGGTCGAGGCGGCGCGGCGGCAGCCGGTCGCGGTCGGCAACGAAGCTTGATCCGGGTCTGCTTTCACGGCGCGGAAAGCACCGGCAAGTCGGTCCTGGGGCAAAAGCTCGCGAGCGAACTGGGTCGTCCCTTTGTGCCCGAATACGGTCGCGAATACTGCGAGACGCGCGGCACCGACCTGACGATGGCCGATCTGCTCGCCATCGCCGAGGGGCAGGACGCGGCGATGCGCGCGACCTGTGCCGATGCCCCGCCGCTGGTGCTGCTCGACACCGATCCGCTGATGACCGCCGCCTGGGCGGCGATGCTGTTCGGCGAAGTTCCGCCCGTGCTGCTCGCCTATCCCAAGGCCGAACGCTACCTGTTGTTCGCGCCCGATGTTCCGTGGGTGGCCGACGGTACCCGTTTTTTCGGGACCGCCGCGGCCCGTGCGCGGTTTGCAGCGCTGGCCGAGGACATGTTGGTCCGTGCCGGGGTGGCGTTCGACCGGGTGGGTGGCGATTGGGCGACGCGCGAAGCGACGGCCCGAGCTTTCCTCGGTGCGCTTTGACTCCCGCCGGCTAGGCTTTGTCCGCCAGCAGCGTGCCGACCGCCCGGGCCAGGTCGTCGCCGAAGCATGGCTTCGACAGATATGGCAGCGCGCTGAACGCCCCGGGATCGGCATACCCGGACAGCAGCAGGATCGGCAGCGCGGGCCGCGCCAGCTGAATCCGCGCGGCCAGCTCGACCCCGTTCATCCCCGGCATCAGATAATCGGTGACCACGCAAGCGAAGCGATCGAACGAACCAAGCGCAAGCGCGGCTTCGGCCGATTCCGCCTCGTCCACCTCGTAGCCTTCGTCGCGCAGCAATTCGGCGGTGCCCATGCGCACCAGGGGCTCGTCGTCTACGACCAGGATGCAGCCCTTGCCGCCCGCCCCCGGCGACGCGAGCGGGGGCGCGAGCGGTGCCGAGACGCCACCCGCCACCGGCAGGCACAGCGTCACCGTTGTGCCGCCACCGGGACGGCTGTCGATATGCAGCGATCCGCCCAGCTGCGCGGTCAGCCCTTCGACCATCGACAAGCCCAAGCCGGTGCCCTTGCCCACGCCCTTGCTTGAAAAGAACGGCTCGACCGCGCGGCTCAGGGTCTCCTCGTCCATGCCCAGGCCATCGTCGCTGACCGCCAGCTCGATGAACGCGGTGCCCGATGCGGCCACCACACGCTGCGCCGAAACGCGCAGGTGACCGCCGTCGGGCATCGCGTCGCGGGCGTTGACCGCCAGGTTGAGGATCGCCATTTCGAGCTGGTTCGCGTCGGCCATTACCGAATCGAGACCAGGGGCGACGAGGATCGACAATTCGATCTGCGGGCCAAGCGTGGAAGTAAGCAGCCCGCGCAATTCCTCGAGCAGGGGCGCGAGCGTCACCGCTCGGACCTGGAGCGGCTGGCGGCGGGCAAACGCGAGTAGGCGCTGGACCAGCAGCTTGGCGCGCTCGGCGGACTGGAGCGCGCCTTCGATCAGGCGATGCTCGCGCTCGCCACCCACGCCGCGGCGGCGCAGGATGTCGAGTCCGCCGATGATCGGGCTGAGCAGGTTGTTGAAATCGTGGGCGACCCCACCGGTGAGTTGGCCAATGGCTTCGAGTTTCTGGGCTTGGCGCAGGGCTTCCTGCGCGGCGAAGAGTTCTTCCTGGCGTGCGCGTTCCTCGGTCACGTCGCGCCCGTTCACGTACGCCAAGCCCGCCTCGGGCGTGGCGTTCCAGACGAACTGCCGGACGTTGCCGTCGCGGGTTACCAGCCGGGCGTCTATATCGGTGATCCGTTCGCGGCGCCCGCGGCGGGTTGCCTGACCGAGCAGCGGCCTGTCGTCGGGGTGGAGGAACCGCTCGAAGGGCTGTCCGACCACTTCCTCGGACGAATAGCCGATGGCCTCTTCGACGATCGGATTGATCGCGACGATCCGCCGGCGCGCGTCGAGTACCAGCAACAGATCGCGGCTCAGCCGCCACATCGCGTCGCGCTCGCGCGTGCGCTCGGCGACTTTGCTTTCCAGCGTGCGATTGAGCTGTTCGAGCCGTTCCTGCGCATCGCGCCGGGTGGTGACGTCGCGCAGCGTGCCCAGCGCGCGAACATAGCGTCCGGCCTCGTCGCGCTCCATCACCCCATGCGAGGCGACCCAGCGGATCGCGCCGTCGGGGCGCTGGATGCGATATTCCAGGGCGAACTCGCCGCTGCCGCTCAAGCTCTTGCCGAGAGCGGCGGTCACCGCCGGACGATCCGGCGGATAGACCGCGTTCATCCGCTCCTCGAGCGAAATGTTTTCGCCCCGCTCCACCCCGAGGATGCGCTGCGCCTGCGACGACCAGGTGCCCACGCCTTCGCGCAAGTTCCAATCCCACGTTCCGATCCCCGCCCCTTCGGTGGCGAGGCGCAGCCGCTGTTCGGCCTTGCGCAGATCGGCCTCGGCTTCACGCCGCGCGGTGACGTCGATGGAAACCGCCAGAACTCCACTGAGTTCGCCGTCGGTCTCGGTGATTACCGAGACCGAGTTGTTCACCCAGATGATCGCGCCATCCTTGCGGATGTAGCGCTTCTCGTGGACGTAAGGCGTGCCATGCGCGACTGCCGCTTCGAACAGCGGTACGTTGCGCGCCACATCGTCGGGGTGGGTGATCGAGAGCATCGTGCGCTCGAGCAGCTCTTCGCGCGAATAGCCGGTGATCTCGCAAAAGCGATCGTTGACCCGGCTGAAGCGGCCGGTCGCGTCGACTTCGCCGAAGCCAGCAGCGGTCTGGTTGACGTAAGCCGAGAAGCGCCGCTCACGCGCCTCGAGCTCGCGCTGCGCTTCCTTCATCGCGGTCAGATCGAAGGCTACGCCCTCGAACCCGAGATGTACGCCGTCGGCGTCGAACAACGGCTGCGAGACCGAGTGGAGCCAGCGCCACGAGCCGTCGGCGACGCGATAGCGGGCCTCGAGCGTGAACGGCTTGAGCGTCGCCTCGCCCGCAATGGATTCCGCGACGATGCGGTCGTGATCGGCCGGGTGGAGGATCGAGCGCCAGTCGAACTCGAGCGCCTCCTCGTAGCTGCCGCCGAGCAGCTTGACGTAGGCCTGGTTGACGAACCGCCGCCGCCGATCGAGCCCGGTCAGCCAGATCGGCAGCGGCGCGCTGTCGGCGATCATCCGGAATTCGTCGGGCGCGGTTACGAGCAAGCGAATGATGGCCTCGCGATCAATGTCGCCGAGACCTCCCCCTGCCGCCCATCTACTGGAGGGAAAAGATCAAAATCAAGAGTCTGCGAAAAGCCCGTCAAGCGGCGAGCGCATAGGGCTCGATCTCGCCGCCCAGATAAAGCGTCTTGGCCTTGGCGCGGCTCAACTTGCCCGAGCTGGTGCGCGGCAGGCTGCGCGGGGGGACCAGTTCGACCACGCAGTTCATACCGGTGATCGAACGTACCTTGTCGCGGATCTGCTCGCGCAGGCGCAGGCGCTCGTCGGGGTCGCTGACCCGGCAGTGGACGAGAACCGCGGGCACCTCCTCGCCATTGTCGGATTCCACGGCGAACGCGGCGATATCGCCCTGGTGGAATCCGGGGAGTTGCTCGACCGCCCACTCGATGTCTTGCGGCCAATGATTCTTGCCGTTGATGATGATCATGTCCTTCGCCCGCCCGACGATGAACAGATAGCCGTCGACGAGATAGCCCATGTCGCCGGTATCGAGCCAACCTTCGACGAGAGCGGCCGCGGTCGAATCGGGATCGCGGAAATAGCTGTGCATCACGCTGGGGCCGCGGCACCAGACCTTGCCGATATGATGGTCGGGCAGCGCCTTGCCGCTCTCGCCGCGGATCGCCAGCTCCATGTCGAGCACCGGCTTGCCGCAATTGACTATGGCTCGATAACGGGCCGGCCGAGACAGATCGCGCGGACGGCCCGACAGGCGCTCTTCCTCGACCAGCTCGACGCGGATGCCTTCGCCTGGCGGCATCACCGTCACCGCCAGCGTCGCTTCGGCGAGACCATAGCTGGGGAGGAAGGCCTGCGCGCGGAAGCCGGCTTCGGCGAACGCGTTGACGAAGCTCTGCATCACGTCCGGGCGGATCATGTCGGCCCCGTTGCCGGCGACCCGCCAGCGCGACAGGTCGAACCGGTCGGCGACGTGGCTCTGGCTGGAAATTCGCCGCGCGCAGATGTCGTAGCCAAACGTCGGCGAATAACTGAGCGTGGTGCCGGGATTGCGGCTGATCAGATCGAGCCAGGCGAGCGGGCGACGCGCGAAGTCCTCGGTCTTGAGATAATCGGTCGAGACCTGGTTGGCGATCGGCGAGAGCAGGCAGCCGACCAAACCCATGTCGTGGTACCACGGCAGCCACGAAACGCAGCGATCACCGTCGCCGATCTTCATGCTGGTCGAATGTCCGCGCAGATTGTTCAGGAGGGCGCGGTGGGTAACCGCGACCCCATGGGGAAAGCGGGTCGATCCGCTCGAATACTGGAGGTAGCAGATGTCTTCGGGATCGGACGTCGGGAGCGCGGCGGTGTTCGCGGGGGCGTTGTTGAAATCGGTGTAGGACTGCGCACGGACGCCATGGCGCGCGGCGGCAGCCTCGGTCATCGCCGCGATTTCCTCGGGATACAGCAACACAGCAGGATCGCTCGAGCCGAGCTGAACCGCGATCTGGTCAATATAGCTGTCCTTGCCACCGAAGCTGGTCGGCAGCGGCAGCGGCACCGGCCACGCACCCGCCAGCACCGCGCCGCAGAACAGTGCGGCGAACTGCGGCCCGGTCTCGGCGATCAGCGCTACACGGTCGCCCTTGGCGATCCCCGCCGCGATCAGCCGGAACGCCGCCGCCCGTGCCTCGTCACGCAGTTCGGCATAGGGGTAAGCGCGCGTCAAGTTGCCGCGAGGGTCGTGGAAGTTGAGGCCCTTCTTGCTCAGCGCGGCATAATCGAGCGCCTCGGCAAACGTGACGAAATCCGAAAAGCGACGCGGCAGGGCGCAATCGTTGGGGGTCGGCGGCAACGCCGCGAGGGTGACGGTATCGGTCATGTCGTCGCAAGAACCCGTTGTTTCGTGGAGACTTCGCCGTGCGGCTTGAGCCGCTTCGGCCGGTCCCCGATGACCTGGTCACCCGGCTCCGCCCTCATCGGTGCCGGGATCGGAGTTTTGCCATCGCGGCGGACTGTGGCACGAATATGGCGCGCCCATGAGACCGCCCCGCCAGCCTCGCACGCCGCGTGTGACCAAGCCGCTCGATCCGCCCGGGCTGGAAGAACTGGCGCTCGCTTATGTCGCGAGGTTCGCGACGAGCGCGGGCAAGTTGGCCCAATATCTGCGACGCAAGCTTTGCGAGCGCGGGTGGAACGCGGTGCCCGGCCCGGACGTCGCGGCGCTGATCGAGCGTTTCGTGGCGGCCGGTTATGTCGACGACGCCGGGTTCGCGCGCGGACGCGCGTCTAGCCTGCACCGCCGCGGCTATGGCGACCGGCGGATCGAGCAGGCTTTGCGCGGCGCCGGCATCGCCGAGGAATTGCGCGCCAGCGTCCAGGGCGACGAAGCAGCTTCGCGGCGCGCGGCGCTGGTCCTCGCGCGCAAGCGACGGTTCGGCCCGTTCGGGAAGGCGCGGCCAGATCCCGCCCAGCGCCAGAAGCAGTTCGCCGCGATGCTCCGCGCGGGCCACCCCCTCGACAGCGCGCGCATTCTGGTTGATGCAGCCAGCGAGGCCGAAGCGCTCGAATGGGTCGACGAAGCGGCTGGAGAATCAGAAACATGAGCGTTCGCGTCGTTTTTTACGCCGTCCTCGCCGCGCTTGCCGCGTGCTCGCCGATGAGCGCCGACGCCGGACAGAAGGCGGCGGCCTCGGCACCGGTCCGGCATCCGATTTCGGGACTGGAAGTCGTTCCCCTGTCGATCGCATCCGCCAACGGCCGCCACGAATTTCGCGTCGAGATCGCGCGCACCGACACCGAGTGGGAGAAGGGGCTGATGTTCCGCACCTCAATGGGTGCCGACGAGGGGATGATCTTCGTCGATCGCCCGCCGCAACGCGCAAGTTTCTGGATGAAGAATACCGTGATTCCGCTGGACATGGTGTTCGTCGGCCCCGACCGCCGGATCGAGAGCATCGCTCCAGATGCGGTACCCTACTCGCTGGCTCCGATCAGCTCGCAAGGTCCCGTCGTGGCCATCCTGGAACTCAACGGCGGCCGCGCCGCCCAGCTCGGGCTGGCGATCGGCGATCGGGTCGAGTGGTAGCTTGCCCTCGACCGACCAAATCCTCTAACGGCGGTTCGCGATGGGTATCCTCTCGAAAATCTTCACCTGGTGGGACGGCGCGACGATAGGCACCGCGCTGAACAGCTGGCGCCATGGCGAAAAGGTAGGCACCGACGCACAGGGCAACGCCTATTTCCGCGCAGCCAAGAAACTGCCGGACGGGCGCGAGCGCCGCTGGGTGATGTACAGCGGTGCCAACGATTCGAGCCGAGTGCCACCTGAATGGCACGGTTGGCTCCACGGCTCTTTCGAGGGGGTGCCCGAGAGCAACCTGCCTCCAGCGCGGATTTGGGAGGTCGACTACACCCCCAACGCCACCGGGACCGCGGCGGCCTATCGACCTGCAGGTGCGCTCGAGCGCGGCGGGAAGCGCGCGGCGGCGACGGGCGACTATGAAGCCTGGTCCCCGGGCGACTGAGCCCGCACCGATGTTCGCACGCCCCAGCCCCCTTCTTGTCGCGCTGCCGCTGCTCGCCATGACGCTGGCGGGGTGCGGGAAGGACGAGCCCGATCTACCTCCCGAAGTGAGCCAGACGGGTTCGGCCAAACCCGCGGGCGCGGCGAAAATGGTCGATGAAAAGGGCGTTACCCCGCTCGCCGAGCGCGTCGCGACGATCGGTCTGCTCAACAAGCGCAACAACCTGACCCGCGACATCAAGCTCAAGCCTGGCGAATCGCTGCGTATCGACAATGTAATCGTCAAGCTGGCGGCGTGCGAGAAGACCGCGCCGTGGGAAGACCCGCCCGAAACCGGCGCGTTCGTTCAGGTGTTCGTCGAGGAGCGCGCCACGGTCCGCGACAAGTTAGCCTGGCGCAAGGTATTCTCGGGCTGGCTTTTCCGTAACGCGCCCTCGCTCAACGTCGTGGAGCACCCGGTCTACGATGTCTGGGTCAAGGACTGCGCAATGCGCTTCCCCGGCGACGAGGCGACGCCCGGTGCGGCAAAAGCGGCCGAGGGGGTGTCGGCGAGCAGCGCGGCAAAGCCCGCGGGCAAATCGAGCCCGGCGGCTCCGCCCGATTCCTCGCCCTCCGCTACCCCGAGCATAGCGCCAAGCCCGGCCCCCACGCCGACCTGAGCCGCGCGCAACCGCGCGAGGTAGTCCTGCTGGTCGATCTCGACCGCGCCGAGCGAGGCGAGATGATCGGTCATGAATTGACAGTCGAGCAGCGCGGCACCAGCGCGGCGCAGTGCCGCTACCAGCCACGCCAGCGCCACCTTCGACGCATCGCGCTGGCTGCTGAACATGCTTTCGCCGCAGAACACCCGGTCGAAGCCGACCCCGTAGAGACCACCGACCAGCTCGCCTTGCTTCCAGCACTCGATGGAATGCGCCCAGCCGAGCCGGTGCAGCTCGCGATAGCTCGCCGCGATCCGCCCGCTGATCCAGGTTTCGCTGCGTCCTTCGCGTGCCGCGGCGCAGGCGTCGATCACGCCATCGAACGCGGCGTTGCAGGTCACCTGGAAGCGTTCGCGGCGCAATGTCCGGGCGAGCGAGGCTGACATGCGGAAGCCATCCAATGGCAGGATCGCGCGCATCCGCGGCTCGACCCAGAATACCTCGGGATCGTCGCGCGCGTCGGCCATCGGGAAGATGCCCGCGCGATACGCGCTCAGCAGCAACTCGGGATCGATCGGCGAGGCGGCGGGCGCGTGCATGGTGAGGTCGGCATTGTGCCTGTCCGCTGCCCGCCTGTCATCGCCTAGGTTGTCATTGCCGCGCATGGTGGGTAGGGGGGTGGGGCTTAGGAGTGTAGCTCAGTTGGTAGAGCATCGGTCTCCAAAACCGAGGGCCGTGGGTTCGAGTCCCTCCACTCCTGCCACTTCCCTTCGCGTGGACGCTCGGTCCGGCATCGGCTAAGCTGGTCGTCAGGCTCCGGCATCGCCGCCGGATTGAGGGGTTGGCGGGATCACCACAGGCGTCGCCAAACGCAGGGAATCGTGGCTGAGCGCGACATCGCCGCGCCGCCGGCTGCTGATCGGGCTCGGCGCGCTGGTCGGGATCCTGCTGATGGTCGCGCCCTACTTCCGCGATTCGCTCGATCCGCGCGCGGGCCGGGTCGAGCACGGCGTCCTCGATCTCACCACCCATGGCCCGCTGGTCCGCCCGATCGAGCTCAACGGCCAATGGCGGCTGACCTGGCTCGGCGGCCCCGGACCGGCGCCGGGGACCAGCGGCTGGGCCGATGCGCCGGGGCTGTGGGAAGGCCTCAACATCGCCGGCACCACGCTGCCGCAGCAGGGCCGGGCGCGCTATTCGCTCCAGTTGCGCGGCCTGGTTCCGGGCCGCTACGTGCTCCACGTCCCGGCGATCTACGCGGCCTCGCGGATCACGCTGGACGGGCGGCAGGTATCGCAACGCGGCGTGCTTGGCGATAGCGCCGCCGCCACCCGCTATGTCCACCGCGCCCATCTGATCACGTTCGACCACAGGGGCGGACCGCTGAACCTGGCGATCGACCTGGCGGTGTGGCTCCACTGGGACAACGGGCTCGAGCAGGTTCCGGTGCTCGGCCTGGCCGAACCGATGCAGGACTGGATCGCGACCAAGTGGAGCCGGACCGCGCTCTACGCGGCGTCGCTGACGCTCGTCGCGGCGCTGTCGCTGATCACCTTCTTCTACCGCCCGAGCGACCGCGCCTCGCTGTTCTTCGGGCTCGCCAGCCTGGCCTACCTGCCCTCGATGCTGGTTCTGGCGTTCGACGACATCCTGATGATGCAGTTCCCGGCGCTGCGGTTCCAGCAGGTGATGGGGTTCCAGTACCTGACCGCGCCGTTGGCGGGCATGTTCTTCCTGCTTTATGTCCACGAGCTCTACCGGCGCGAAAGCTCGCCGCTGGTCGTGCGCGCCTTCGTGGTGTTCTTCCTGAGCATCGTGGCCGTCCAGGCGGTGATGTTCACGCTGGGCAACACGCTGCTCGCCTCCAAGATCGGGCGCAACGTGTTCCTGCCGACCGGCGTCGCCTCGCAGGTCTACGTGATGGGGGTGATCGCGCTGGCGGCGCTGCGCCGCCGCGACGGGGCGATCGTGCAACTGATCGGAATGGCGCTGTTCGTCGGCTCGTTCGTGATCATGGCGCTGGTCTGGACCGCGATCTCGACCCTCGACGAGCTGCGCAGCTACGAATTCACTGCGCTCGGCGCGGTCATGCTGCTCTATTCGCAGGTCGTGATCCTGGCCGAACGCTGGTCGCTGTCGGTCGCGCGCTCCGAACAGGATAACGACGACTTGCGCAACCTGCTCGAGGTCAACACCGCGATCACCTCCGACCTCGAGCTCGACAGCCTGCTGCGCAAGATCGTCGCGGTGTCGAGCAAGATCACCCGCGCCGACCGCAGTTCGCTGTTCCTCAAGCAGGATTCCGACCGGGCGCTGACCTCGCTGGTCGCCGAAGGCGTCGAAGGCGGACCGCTCAAGCTCGATGCCGGGCGCGGGCTCGCCGGCTACGTCTATGCGACCGGCCAGACCCTGAACATTCCCGACGCCTACGAGGACGAGCGGTTCAACCGATCGGTGGACGAGGCGACCGGCTATCGCACCCGAAGCGTGCTGACCGTCCCGATCACCTCGCGCGACGGCAGCCGGATCGGGGTGATGCAGGCGCTCAATCGCGAGGATGGCGAAGCCTTTTCGCCCGACGACGCCGCCCGGGTCGGCGCGTTCGGGGCGCAGGCCGCTGTGGCGATCGACAACGCCCGGCTGTTCAGCGAATCGGTCGCGGCGCGCAGCTTCGACGAATCGATCCTGCGCTCGATGTCGGGCGGGGTCATCGCGCTCGATCTGGACTGGAAGATCACCAAGCTCAACGCCGCCGCGGCCCAGATCCTGGGCGCCTCGGCGACCTTGCTCGCCGGGCTCGACGCGCGCTCGGTGCTGCCGCGCTTCAACCCCCGGCTGGTCGACGAGATCGCCGCTGTCGCCGACCGCGGCGAACCCAAGCTGCTGCTCGACATCGAATTCACCGCCGGCGGTGAGCGGCCATCGTCGGTCAATCTCTCGATCACCCCGCTCGAAGGCGAGACCGGCCGGGTCGGGGTGCTGCTGGTGATCGAGGACATTTCCGAGGGCAAGCGGCTGCAAGGCGCGATGCGCCGGTTCATGACCCAGGAGGTGGTCGACCAGGTGCTCGGCCGCGACGACGATTCGCTGTTCGGCACCGCCTGCCAGGCCAGCGTGCTGTTCGCCGACATCCGCGGCTTCACCACGATGGCCGAGGAACTGACCGCGCGCGAGACGGTCGAGACGCTCAACGAACTGTTCACCGAACTGTACGAGGCGGTCTCGGGCAACGGCGGCGTGCTCGACAAGTATATCGGCGATGCGGTGATGGCGGTGTTCGGCGCGCCCTTGTCGAGCGAGCGCGACCCCGACAACGCCTTCGCCGCGGGGCTCGAGATGCTGCGGATGCTCGATGCGATCAACCGCAACCGCGAGACACGCGGCGCGGCGCCGCTGCGCCTGGGGGTGGGCATCGCCACCGGCGAGGTCGTGGCGGGCACGATCGGCAGCCCCAAGCGGATGGACTATACCGTGATCGGCGACAGCGTGAACCTGGCCGCGCGGCTTCAGGATCTGACCAAGGCCTATGGCGTGGAGATGCTGATCGACGAGGCCACGGCCAAGGCGGTGACGACCGACCAGCCGATGCGCGAGATCGATCTGATCGCGGTGCGCGGGCGCAAGCGGCCCGAGACGGTGTTCGAGGTGCTGGCGCGCAGCACCGCCGACCCGGCCGGCCATGCGGCCTATGCCGAGGGCCGCGCGGCCCTGGCCGCCGGGCGCTGGGACGATGCGCTGGCGGCCTTCGCGCGCGCTGTGGAACTCAACCCCGACGACCGCCCCGCGCAACTTATGCTCGCCCGCGCCCGCGCGCTCTCCGCAGTGCCGCCGCCCGGCGATTGGGACGGCGTCTGGCGCGACGGCCTGGCCGCCGCCGCCTGAACGCACGCCGTTGGACGGTTGCCGTGCGCGCGTGCCCCTGCCGCGCGCCAGCCAAGCCTTGCCATCCGCGGCCCACGCTTGTAATGGCGCCCCTGTCTTCCGACATCGGAGAACTTCAGCCTGTTCGCGGCACTCCCATCATGGGGCGCCCGCGGCGGCGCGGGAGCCGATGGCGCGAGACGCGCAAACTGCGAGGAAGCGAGTCGCGATGGCCAAGACCAGTCCCGGTGAATTCATGCGCCAGGTCCAGGCCGAGGCGCGCAAGGTCGTCTGGCCGAGCCGCCAGGAAACCGTCACCACCGCGATCATGGTCGGGGTGATGATGGTGCTCCTCGCGGTGTTCTTCCTCGGCATCGATTCGCTGTTCGGCTGGATCGTCAGCCAGCTGCTCTCGCTTGCCTGATCCGCTCGACTGATTCTGGCGCCTGATCCCGTCCCGCACGAAGGTTTCCCATGCACCGCTGGTATATCATCCACGCCTACTCCGGTTTCGAGAACAAGGTTCGCGACGCCATTCTTTCGGAAGCCGAACGGATGGGGCTGGGGCAGCTGGTCGAGCAGGTCGAAGTGCCGACCGAAACCATCACCGAGGTCAAGCGCGGCAAGAAGGTCCAGGTCGAGCGCAAGTTCATGCCGGGCTACGTGCTCGCCAAGCTGATGCTCAGCGACGATGTCTACCACCTCGTCAAGAACACCCCCAAGGTCACCGGCTTCCTCGGCCCCAACGGCAAGCCCCAGCCGATCAGCGAGCGCGAGGCCGCGCGCTATTTCGGTGCGCGCGAACAGGCGGCCGCCGAACCGCGCAAGCAGGTCCACGTCGATTACGAGATCGGCGATTCGGTAAAGGTCAACGCGGGCCCGTTCGCCAGCTTCAACGGCACCGTCGAAGAGCTCGATTTCGACAAGAACCGGGTCAAGGTCAGCGTCTCGATCTTCGGCCGCGCGACCCCGGTGGAACTGGGCTTCGAAGAGGTCGAGCTGGCGAAGTAGGATTGCCCGCCGGACGGGTTTGGCCGCCGGTTTGCTTGGTGCTATGCTCGCGAGATGAGCATCCTCGAGAAATTCGTCGCTTTCGCGGAAGCGCTGCCCGATGAACGGCGTGCCGAGATCGATGAGATTCTCGCTGCGATCATGGATTCCGATGATCCCGAGTTTGGGTTTACCCCAGACGAACTTGCCGAACTCGATCGGCGGATGGCCGACCCCGATCCCCAGTATGCGGATCCGGCAGAAGTAGAAGCAGTCTTCCGACGCTTCGACAGGGCCTGAAAACCTCGTTGAAAAACGTCCGCTATCGTTCAACGGCGTTAGAGGATTTGCGGGCGATTGCCGGCTACTACGAAAATATCGATCCGGATGTCGCTTTGCGGGTTCGAGCCGACATCGAGAGTGCAATCGTTGCTTCAAGAAAACCCATACTCGGCTCAAGCTTTTGGCCGACGCGGATTGAGGCGCAAGCTGACCCGGCGCTACAAGTTCAAGATCGCCTATCACGTGCGCCGCGATGCGATCGAGATCGTCGGCATCTTCCGCTTCCAGAACCGCACCGCCTGAATTCCGCTCGTGTCGAGCAGCCCGCGCAGCGGGCGCCCGTCGAGACACCGCGCGCGACGACGGGGCCTTGCGCGGAATGTCTCGACTTCGCTCGACTTGAGCGGGGAGGGAGTCGGCATAAGCGGACGGGGGTGAGCCGCCCCTCTCCACTCCTCGATCAATCCTTTCGTCAATCGGCGAGACGCCACCCGCCGAACAGCGCCAGGCTCGCGTCGAGCGGCGGCTTTCCCGCTGCTTTCGACCAGCCGGTCACCTGGGCCAGGTCGGGCAGCACCGGCGGTTCGGGCTCGTGCGGCGCGGGGTGGGGCCCGGCGCGCGCGCGCGGGCGGCCTGGGCTATGCGGAACTGCTCGCGGTCCTGTTCAATCCGCGCTTCGTGGACCAATGCCATGCGGCCCGAATACGCCGCCGAGCTCTCGCCGCGGCGGCGGCGCAGGGCGTCCGGTTCGGCCAGCAGCCGGGCTTCCTTCTGGTGCAGATAGAGCGCCTGGAGCGCCTGGTTGGCGGTCATCGGCGGGATCGGCACCGGCGCGTTGTGGCGCCAATGATCGTATTCGTACGCTTCGTGCGACCAACCGGCGAGCAGCGCGGTTTCCAGCGCATCGTATCCCGCGGCCAGCGCCAGTCGCCATTCGCGCGCGAACGCCGGATCGCGCCGCTTGTGATGATAGAACGCGGCGTGGCTGAAGCCCGCGGCCTTGGCGGCCAGGCGGACATTGGCGGTGGCGCTAAGTGCGGCGAGGAAGCGCTGCCGCGCGGCGCCGTCGATCGCTCCGGGCAAGGCGCGGCGGAGCTGCAGCCGGCCCCCGGCGATCCGGACGATGTGCGGCATTGGGTGAGGCGAGGGCGCAGCCGCTGGACCGGCGCGGGCGGCGAGCGCGGCGTGGGCCAGCGCCAGCGCGGCGTCCCAGCGCGCGGCGAACGCCGGATGGGCGGCGCCGGCGTTTGGTGAACCGGGCGCGGTGCGCGCCGAGCCGGCGGGCGGCCTCGCGCGCGTTGCCGGTGCGGGCGAGCTCGTGCAGGAAGGCCGCGTTCTCGAGCGCCTGGGCACGGGTGAAGGGGCGGGCGGCGGCCATGCCCGCCACCATCTCTGCCACGTTTTCCTACATTTCAAGCGGGATTGCGTTTCGGTCCGGCATCGCCTAGGCGCGCGCCTTCGCCGAAGGGTCCGCCCCCGGCGATTCCCCGCGGGAGGACGGCCCACGCCGTCTGCCTGACCGCTCACTCTGAGGCTTCCCGGTGAAACACCCGGCGCCAACAGGAAGAAAGGAGGCCATCCGTGGCCAAGAAGATTACCGGTTACATCAAGCTGCAGGTGCCCGCGGGCGCCGCCAATCCGTCGCCGCCGATCGGGCCCGCGCTCGGCCAGCGCGGGGTCAACATCATGGAGTTCTGCAAGCAGTTCAACGCTGCCACGCAGGAAGTCGAGAAGACCACCCCGCTGCCCACGATCATCACCGTCTACGCCGACAAGTCGTTCACCTTCGTGACCAAGACCCCCCCGGCGACCTACCTGATCAAGAAGGCCGCGGGCCTCAAGTCGGGCTCGAAGGAGCCGGGCAAGGTCAGCGCGGGCAAGATCAAGCGCTCGCAGCTGTCCGAGATCGCGCAAGTCAAGATGGCGGACTTGAACGCGCATGACATCGACGCGGCGACCAAGATCATCGAAGGCTCCGCGCGCGCGATGGGCCTCGAAGTTGTGGAGGGCTGACGACATGGCCAAGCCAACCAAGAAAGCGAAAGCGCTGTCCGCCAAGCTCGGCGACAACCAGAAGCTCTACGGCGTCGACGAGGCGCTCAAGACGCTGCGCGAGCTGGCCAGGGCCAAGTTTGACGAGACGCTCGAAGTCGCGCTCAACCTGGGCGTCGATCCGCGCCACGCCGACCAGATGGTCCGCGGCATGGTGACGCTGCCCTCGGGCACCGGCAAGACCGTCAAGGTCGCGGTGTTCGCGCGCGGCGACAAGGCCGAGCAGGCGCTGGCGGCGGGAGCCGACAAGGTCGGCGCCGAAGACCTGATGGAAGACATGCAGGCCGGCAACGTCGACTATGGCCGGGTCATCGCCACGCCCGACATGATGGGCGTCGTCGGTCGGCTGGGCAAGCTGCTGGGCCCCAAGGGCCTGATGCCCAACCCCAAGCTGGGCACCGTCACGCCGAACGTCGCCGAAGCGGTCAAGGCCGCCAAGGGCGGGCAGATCGAGTTCCGCGTCGAGAAGGCCGGGATCATCCATTCGGGGATCGGCAAGCTGTCGTTCTCCGACGATGCGCTCAAGGCCAACTTCGCTGCGTTCGTCGATGCGATCGTCAAGGCCAAGCCTGCCGGGGCCAAGGGTAAGTACGTCCGCAAGGTCGCGCTGAGCTCGTCGATGGGCCCGGGGCTAAAGATCGACACTGCCGAGGTCGCGGGCGTCTGATCGCCTGATTTCGGTGCGTTATTCGGGGGCCGGGAAGGGAAACCTTCCCGGCCCCCTTTGCATCGGCTTCCGTCGCACGGCCGCTGTGGTTATGAGGTGGGCGCGGCGTCATTCGCGGCAGAGGAGCTCGTCATGAATCGCCGTCTTCCGCTAGCCGTCGCCGCTTCCGCCATCGCGCTCGCCGCCGTCACCCCGGCGCAGGCTTCCGACCACGATTGGGCGACCGCCAGCGACGTCGGGGTGCTGGCCCTGACCGCGCTGGCGATCGGTCTGCCCGCGGTCCACGGCGACGGGGCGGGCGCGCTCCAGGCGGCGGGATCGGAAGGGGCGGCGGGGCTGACCGCCACCGGGCTCAAGGAGCTCTTCCCCGAGCGTCGGCCGGACGGCAGCAACAACCGCAGCTTCCCCTCGGGCCACACCGCGGTCGGCTTCGCCGCCGCGGCGAGCATCTACGAGCGCGAGG
The DNA here is from genome assembly GCF_009707465.1 of Novosphingobium sp. Gsoil 351. NCBI lineage: Bacteria > Pseudomonadati > Pseudomonadota > Alphaproteobacteria > Sphingomonadales > Sphingomonadaceae > Novosphingobium > Novosphingobium sp. Gsoil 351. The sequence continues at coordinate 2,009,952 of NZ_CP046120.1, read as the reverse complement.
GGCCGGGGATCGGCATTCCCGCCTTCGCCGCCGCCTCGTTCGTCGGGCTCGCGCGGGTCGAGGCCGACAAGCACCACTGGTACGATTGCGCGGTGGGCGCCGGGATCGGCACCGCGGCGGGCTTGCTGATCACCAACAAGCACCACCCGCGCAGCGCGATGGTCGTGCCGTGGGGCGATGCCCACGGCGGCGGGGTGAGCATGGCGATGGCGTTTTGACCGGCATCGCCTGGAGCATCGCGATCCACGGCGGCGCGGGCAGCATGACCCCGGCGACGATGCCCGAGGCCGCGCAGGCCGAGCATCTCGCCGCGCTCGAGGTGGCGCGCGACGCCGGATCGGCGATCCTCGCGGCGGGCGGCGGCGCGCTCGATGCGGTGGTCGCGGCGGTGGCGGTGCTCGAGGACGATGACAAATTCAACGCCGGGCGCGGCGCGGTGTTCACCTATCACGGAACCACCGAACTCGACGCCGCGATCATGGACGGGGCGACCCGCGGCGCCGGCGCGGTCGCCGCGGCGACGCACACCCGCAACCCCGTGCGCCTCGCCCGCGCGGTGATGGAGGCGAGCCCGCACGTGTTGCTCTCCGGCCCCGGCGCCGACGAATTCAGCCGCGAACAGGGGCTCAAGCAGGTCGACCCCGACTGGTTCGCCACCCCCGAGCGCTGGCGCCAGTTGCAGGAGCTCAAGGCCAGGAAGCTGGGCTGGTACGACGTCGATCTCAAATACGGCACGGTCGGTGCGGTCGCGGTGGACGACGCGGGCCACGTCGCCGCGGCGACCTCGACCGGGGGCCTCACCGGCAAGCGCTGGGGACGGATCGGCGACAGCCCGCTGATCGGCGCGGGCACGTATGCCGACGATCGCGCCTGCGCGGTTTCGGCCACCGGCGCGGGCGAGTTCTTCATCCGCACCGCCGCCGCGCACGAGATCGGTGCGCGGATGCGGCTGCTGGGCGAAAGCGCGCAAGCCGCCGCCGACGCGGTGATCGCCGAAATCGGCGCGCTCGGCGGCAGCGGCGGGGTGATCGTCGCCGCGCCCGACGGCAGCACCGCGTTCGCGTTCAACACGCCGGGCATGTACCGCGCGCGCGCCGACAGCGGCGGTCTATGCGAAGCCGCGATCTTTGCTGAACAGGATTGACTGACAGCGTTGTAAGTCTAGCATCGGCGCAGCTTAGGGGCCGGCTCAAATCAAATAATGAGAACGAGGGTCGCCCGACTCCAATGCTGCCCGTGACCGGCGGATCGTCCGTCGGCCGGGAACAGGAGGACTGCCCCCATGCGTGCATTGAAACTCGCGGCCGTTGCCGCCGTTACCCTTGCCTTCGCCGCCCCGCTGCCCGCGCTCGCGCAGAGCAACGATCCGTTCATCGGCGGCGACTATGTTTCGGTCACCAGCGTCTCGATCGACGATGGCCACTATCTCGATTACGCCAACTTCCTCAGCGGCTTCTATAAGGCGCAAGAGGAATACGCGGTCAAGCAGGGCTGGCAGACGAGCTGGGAGATCCTCGCCAACGTGAACGCGCGAAAGGGCGAGCCCGATCTCTACCTGATCCGCCGGTTCAAGAACATTCCGGACGGCGCCGAGGGCGAGCGGCGGGCCGCGATGATCCGCGCCAACGTCAAGATGGATGATGCCCAGATGGAAGCCGCCTCGGGCGAGCGCGCCAAGTTCCGCCATGTCGAGGGCACGCAACTGCTCCAGGAACTCAAGTGGCGTAAGTAGGTACAGCGCCTCCCCTGCCGGGGAGGTGCCAGCCCGCTTGGGCTGACGGAGGGGTGTCGACGCTGGCGTGGGCACCCCTCCGCCTCCCCACCCGGGGGGGATTGAAGAAGCGCCCTGGGGAAAGAGCTTAGCCTTCCCCCGCGTGCTTGTCGGCCTTGCGCTTGCCGAAGCGCATGCCCTTTTCCAGCCGCGCGCGGAGCTGCGCGTAATAAGCTTCGAGGAACGCGCGTTCGTCGCCGCGGCCCGGTTCCCAGCCGATCTTGCGGCAGATCGCCTCGGTCACCGCGACCAGGTTCTCGCCGCGCCCGTCGCGCAGCACGCGTTCGAGCGTCTGCAGTTCGTACTCGCCGTAGACCGCCAGCTCGGCCTCGCTGAAGCGGAAGCGCGCGCCGGTGATCGCGCTGGTTCCATCGCGGAGCGCCGTGCCGGTGGCGAGCAGGGTCGCCAGCTTCGCGCGCGGGGCCTCGACCACCCAACTGCCCGCGATGATGTCGCCCGCGCGCAGGCGGTCGCGGCCCGCCAGCGGGATCGCCAGGAACACCAGCAGCCAGGCGAGCGCGGCGAACGTCGCCACGCCGGTGTCGCCCCCGCCCTGGCTGGCCTGGGCGAAGAACACCGCAGGCAGGAACAGCTCGATGTCGCGCACCAGGTTGCGCGCGATCACCGCCTCGGCGGTGAGCTGCGCCCCGTCGCGCGCGGCGATGCGGATGCCGGCCATCCGCTTGCCCGGCGTCGCGCCGCGCGGGCGGAGTTCGAAGAACAGGAAATAGGCGTTGCGGAACAGGAACATCGCCACGATCCACAACGCCGCGAAACCTTGGAGCACGCGCCCTGCCGCGTTCTTCTGGTCGAATGCGCCGTCGCCGACCTGCAGCGTGCCGAACAGCAGGAAGATCAGCAGCAGCGTGGTCAGCAGCATCGCCAGCGCGACGATCATGAGGTCGATCAGCAGCGCCCCGGCGCGGCTCGAACGCGAGGCGACGGTGAAGTCGAGCGCGATGCCCTCGGGCGTCACCACGGTGCGGCGGCGGCGCACCGTATCGAGCACCGGGCGCGACGGTTTGGCGGTGCGCGCCGCGCTCACGCCGCGTCTCCGCTTGCGCCGCGGCGCCAGGCGAACAGGTAACCGATCCAGAACACCAGCATGAAGCTGCCGATGGCGAACCGCCCCACCGGATCCTGGACGAGCTGGCGGAAGAACCCTTCGAGCATCGCCGCGACGATCAGCATCAGCACCACCCCGGTCATGACCTGGGCGGCGCGGCGGCCGGCGATGGCCGCGGCATCGAGCATCGCGGCCTCACCCGGGAACGCCAGCGCGCGCCCGACGTGGATCCCCGCCGCGCCCGCGAGCAGGATCGCGAAGAGTTCGGTGGTGCCGTGGACCATCAGCCACGCGACCAGATCCGGCAGCAGTCCGGCGCGGTCGAACAGCCACAGCATCGCGCCCAGCCCGGCCATGTTGTGGACCAGCAGCAGCAGCGAGGGCAGCGCGAAGGCGAAGCCCAGCGCGAAGGCGAGGATCGCCACCTGGGCGTTGTTGCTGAACAGCGCCGCGGCGAACACCGCCAGCCCGGCCTGCCCGTCGTCGCCATAGAGCGTGCCGCGCAGCGTCGCCGCGTCGGCGCCGGGACGGCGGGCGTCGGCGAGGCCTTCGGGGATCAGCGCGGCGTACCATTCGGGATCGTGCGCGACCAGCAGCCAGCCGACCACCGCGCCCGCGACCATCACCGCCAGCGCGATCGCGATGTCGGGGCCGATGCCGCGCACCGCGCGCCCCCAGTCGCCCCCCAGGAACCGCCGCAGCCATCCCCACAGGCCCACGCGCGGGCCATAGACGAGGAACCAGGCGCGCTGGGCCAGACTGTCGAGATAGGCGAGCGTGGCGGCATCGAGCGAGGTCTCGCGGGCGATGGCGAGGCTCGAGGCGACCGTCCGGTAGAGCACCGGCAGCGCCAGGATGTCTTCGTCCGACAGGCGCGAGAGGCGCCCCTTCTCCATCCGCACGACGATCGCTTCCAGCCGCTTCCAGTCGCCCTCGCGCTCGAGCCGGAAGCGGTCCGAGCGCAGCGCCGCCTGCTCGACCGCGAGCACCGGTTCGGGGGTCTTGGCGAACAGGCGCGACAGCGCGTTCATCCGATGCCCCCGCCGCGCTTGAGCGTCAGGTAGGCGTCGAGCAGCCGCGTGCCGACCTCGCGCCACGGCGCTTCGACGATGTCCACCCCCAGCCGCCGCAGCCGGGCGAGCACCAACATCCGTTGCCGTGCGAGCGCGTCGGCGGCGACCGCGACCCCGATCGCCTGGACGCTGGCCGGCTCGCGCGCGGTCATCGCCTCCAGCTCCTCGTCGTGCAGGACCACGAACAGCACGCGGTGGCGCGTAACCAATCGGGCGACGCTCTCGATCATCAGCTCGGCGCCGGTGGGATCGGTGAATTCGGCGAACAGCACCACCAGGCTGCGCCGCTGGAGCCGCGCCGCCAGGGTCGAGAGCGCAAGGGTGAAGTTGGCCTCCTCGGGACGGTAGTCGAGCTCGGCGGCGGCCGCGTGGAGGCGGCGGAACTGACGGGTGTCGACGATGAACGGGGTCGCCACCAGCACTCGCGCGGCGAACCCGAACAGCGCCACCCGGTCGCCCGCCTTGAGCGCGACGAACGCGGTGGTCAGCGCGGCCGAGACCGCGCGGTCGATCCGCGGCAGGCCTTCGACCGGCTCGCACATAGCCTGCCCGCAATCGAAAGCGAAGACGATCGGCAGGTTGCGCTCGGCCTCCATCTCCTTGGCGAGCAGGCGAACGTGGCGCGCCGAGCTCTTCCAGTCGATCCGGCGGCGGTCCATGCCCGGTTCGTATTCGGCCAGTGCCTCGAACTGCGATCCTTCCCCGCGGATGCGTCGTGCGACCAGCCCGAACTGGGCGTCGCGCAGCAGCATCTGCAGCGCCGGGCTGCGCGCCGGAGCGAGGTTGGGACGGATGCGGACTATGCGGTCGAACGTTTCGACCCGCTGCCGCCAGGCCAGGCCGAGCGGGCCGGGCCAGCGCAGCCACAGGGCCGCAATCGCCGCGGAACCGCGACGGTTCGGGAGGAGTTCGGCGGTGCCCGACCAGCTTGCGCTCGCCGGATCGTAGGCAAGAGGGAACGCGGTGCGGCCCCCGGCGGCCAGCCGGGGATCCACCGCCAACGCGGCCTCGGGCGACCCGGTCCCGCGCCTGCCGGCAAAGTCGGCGAGGACGGTCAACGCCAGCGACTCGCCGATCTCGGCGTCGCCCGGCGCGATCAGGCGGACGTCCGCCGCGCGTCCGGCCAGCGCTGCGTCGGCGACCACCAGCGCAACGATGACCAGCCCCACCAATGGCGCCAGCACCCATAGCGGTTCGGCGACTGCCGCCAGCAACAGCGCCAGCGGCGCGAGCGCGACCAGCAGCAAGGTGGTGCGGGCGGTGGGGTAGAAGGTCATCGGGGCGCTTCGGTCGCCTCGATCAGCTCGCCGACGATGGCTTCGCCGCTGCGCCCTTCGATCTCCGCTGCCGGGGACAGCAGCAGGCGGTGGCGCAGGACCGCGGGGGCGAGCGCCTTGACGTCGTCGGGCACCACGTAGTCGCGCCCGTCGAGCGCGGCGCGGGCGCGCGCGGCCTGGGCCAGCAGCACCGCGGCGCGGGGGCTGGCGCCGCTGCTCAGCTCGGCGGTTTCGCGCGTCGCGCGGATCAGGCGGACGATGTAGTCCGAGACCGGCTCGGCCAGCGTTACCGTGCTCACCGCCGCCGCGGCGCGCGCGATCCCCGCCGCATCGGTCACCGCGCCCAGCCCCATCGCGGCGGGGCTGGGCGCACCGCCCCGCTCTCCGTACAGCCGCACCACCCGCGCCTCCTCCTCGGCGCTGGGGTAGTCGATCAGCAGCTTGAACAGGAACCGGTCGAGCTGGGCCTCGGGCAGCGGATAGACCCCTTGGCTCTCGATCGGGTTCTGGGTGGCGATCACGGTGAACCGCTCGGGCAGGGCGTGCGCCTCGCCGTCGAGGGTGATGCGGCGCTCCTGCATCGCCTCGAGCAGCGCGGCCTGGGTCTTCGGCGGAGTGCGGTTGATCTCGTCGGCGAGCAGCAGCTCGCAGAAGATCGGCCCGCGGGTGAGGGTGAAGGCGCTGGTCGAGAAATTGAACAGGTTCGAACCGAGGATGTCGCCGGGCATCAGGTCGGGGGTGAACTGGATACGCCCGAAGTCCAGCCCCAGCGCGGCGGCGAGGCTTTGCGCGAGGAAGGTCTTGGCGGTGCCGGGCGGCCCTTCGAGCAGCACGTGGCCGCGCGCGAACAGCGCGATCAGCAGGTGCTCGACGGTCTCGCTCTGCCCGACGATCGCCTTGGCGACCTCGCCGCGGATCGCCTCGGCCAGCGTACGCACCTGGTCCAGCGTGGCGGATTCGGTCATCGCGAGAGGCCCTTTTCAATGGTGTGAAGCGCCGCGGCGTGGCGGACGAGATCGGTCGGCTTGCGCGCCGCGGCCAGCGCGGCGGCTTCGGTGCTGAATGCCGCCCCCGCCTGGCCGCGGCGGCGCTGCGCGGCGTCGATGGCGGCGGCGTCGCTCCCCGGCGGGAGGCCCAGCGCGCGCAAGGTGCGCTGGGTGACGAGCGCCGCGTAGGGTGCGCCGAGCAGGCGGATGCGTCCCGCGCGGCGGATCAGCCCGGCGCTGTTCTCGACCAGCGCGGTCTTGCCATAGGCGATCGCGCGCGCCGCCACGCGCGGCGGGCCGAAGCGGATGAACCCGCGCCACCCCGCCGCCAGCGCGGCCAGCAGCAGCGCCAGCGTCGCGGCCAGGAACGGCGGGGTGAACGCCAGCGTCAGCAGATTGCGCGCGCGGCCCAGGCCGTTGAGGGTGACGTCGAACGCGATCGGCAGCCGCCCGCCGTCGCTCGCCTCGCGCAGCAGATGGAGTGCGAGCATCGCGGTCGCGCGGTCGCGCAATCCTTGATTGTCGAGCAGGTCGGGTTCGAACACCAGGATCAGTGGATGGAGTTCCGTCCGTTCACCGCCCATGTCGACATCGACCCCGGCCATGGCGTTGAGGCGCGGGTAGTAGCCCTCGTCCCCGCGATAGCCGGCCAGAGTTCGTCCCCGGTCGTCGGAGACCAGGGCAATCAGGTCTTTGCCGGTTCCGATTTCGACCCGGTGCCGCTGTGGCAAGCGGCCACTAAGGACCTTGTAGCGCCACGTCCGGGCCTCGACGATCTCGACCGTGACGTCATCGGCGAACCCCTCCCAGCGCGGCAGGACGGTATCGGCAAGCGCAACCCAGCCGGGCTTGCCGGAGTTCCCCGCGGGAACGGTCAGCCACTTGGGCGCTACGACCATGGTCGGACCGATCGCGCGACGCGCGGCCACGATCCCTTCGATCTCCTTCCCATCCGCACCCGCGGGAGGCGTGAGAACGAGCAGTCCAGGGTCGTCGAGTCGCGCGACGCTGCGAACCGTGGCGACGTTCAATCCGGTTTCGCGGGCAAGTTCGGCCAGCCCGGCATAGCCGGTCAGCCCCTTGGACAGCGCATGCGCGCCGCCGTCATTGCCGCCGCCGGTCAGCCCGGCGCCGATCGCGTAGAGCAGCGTCACGAAGGCGATCGCGCCGACCGCGACCAGCCCCAGCGCCGCGCGCGGACTGAAGGCGGACGCGGCGCTCAGCGCAAGTCCGCCGCCAGCAAATCGGCCAGCGCGAATTCGGCGTAGGCCGTGCGGGCCGTCACCCAGTCGCCCTCGCCCGCGCCGCGCAAGGCGAACAGGCTGCGCTCGACAACCTGGGCGATCGTCGCGAAGGCGTGGCGGGCGCGATCGGGCAGCGCGCGCGCCGCGCCGATCTCGCGCGCGGTGCTGGCGGGGAGGAGCAGGCCGGGGCGCGCCGCGCCGATCTGGCCGACGCTGCGCAAGAGCAGCAGGTGCGCCGCCTCGCCATAGCGCCCGGCGGCGGCAAGCCGGTCCGCGTCCTCGAGCAGGGCGAGCGCGGCGGCGCGATCGGGGCTCCACTCGGGCGTTTCGGCGACGGCTTCGGCGCGCCGCCTCGCCAGCCACGGGGCGATTGCCAGCACCCACACCAGCCACAGCGCGCCCGCGCCTGCCAGCGTCAGCAGCGTCCCCATCAGCCAGCGCCAGTCCATCCCCAGCAGCTCGCCGAGCGGGCGCAGCAGGCGTTCGAGGAAGCGCCCGACCGCGAGCAGCCATTCGGGCGTGACCGGCGGGGCAGGCGGCGGGACCGGCGCGAACTGGATCGAGGGATCGGCGCGCAGCGCGGCCCACGCCGCGGAATCGCGCGCGGCGGCCTCGGACCCGGCGATGACGCCCCCTGCTTCGCTCACCCGCGCTTGCTCGCACGCGCCGGGCGGCGGTGCAACCTAACCCCGCTCGCGCGCCAAGGGATAAGTCCCCAACAGGCGCAACTGCTTGCAGTGAAACGCCAATTCCGCGAGCGCGCGATCGACCGCGGGATCGCCCGGCGCACCGACGATGTCGGCGTAGAACGTCGTCGCCGAAAAGCTCGCGCCGCGCTGATAGCTTTCCAGCTTGGTCATGTTGACCCCGTTGGTGGCGAACCCGCCCAGCGCCTTGTAGAGCGCGGCGGGGATGTTTTTCACCTCGAACACGAAGCTCGTCATCGTCGCCGGACCCTGCGGCAGGGGATCGAGCGCCTCGCGGGCCAGCACCACGAACCGGGTGGTGTTGTCGGGCGCGTCCTCGACCGCCTCGGCCACGATCCGCAGGCCATAGAGTTCCGCCGCGATGCGGGGCGCGATCGCCGCCGCGGTGAGGTCGCCGAGCTCGGCGACATAGGCCGCCGCGCCGGCGGTGTCGGCATAGCTCAGCGGCACGATCCCCCGCTCGCGGAGGAAATGGCGCGACTGGCCCAGCGCCTGAGGATGGCTGTAGGCCGCCTCGAACGGGCCGTCGCCAGCTTCGGGCAGCGCCATCAGGCAGTGGGTGATCCCCAGGAAATGCTCGCCGACGATCGCCAGCCCGGATTCGGGGAGGAGGAAATGGATGTCCGCCACCCGCCCGTGCTGCGAATTCTCGATCGGGATCATCGCCTGGCCTGCGCGGCCGTCGCGCACCGCCTCCAGCGCGTCTTCGAACGAGAAGCACGGCAACGGCAGCGCGTCGGGGGCGTATTCGGCCAGCGCGCGATGCGAATTGGCGCCGGGCGCGCCCTGGAAAGCGATCGCGCGCGCCGGATCGCCCGCGACTGCGGCGGTGTACGTTTCGACCAGCGCAAGCGCGGCGGGCGGATAACTGTGCATCGGGCGCGCGCTTAGGAGGCTGAAACCTCTGTCCGCAAGCCCAATCGCACTTGCACGCCAATCTGACTTGCGCGCTCGCGGGGGCCTGACTAGAGCAGCGGCCAAATCGGCTGCTTACGGGGCACTGGGGACATGGACGACAGGTTCAACACGATTGCTGGCTGGACGCTGTTCGGCGGGATCGTCGCGCTCGGGCTCGCGAGCGTCAGCCGCCATTACTTCGAGGCCGACAAGGACCATCGTCCGCACAAGATGGGCTATGCGATCGAAGGCGTCGAGGTCGAGGGCGAAGGTGGCGCGGCCGCGGTGCCGCTGCCCACGCTGCTCGCCGCCGCCGATCCGGCCGCGGGCGAGGCGCTTTTCGCCAAGTGCAAGGCCTGCCACACGATCGAGCAGGGCGGGGCCAACGGCATTGGACCCAACCTCTACGGCACGGTCGGCGAGCCGATCGGCAAGGGCAAGGGCGGCTTCGCGTTCTCGGGCGATCTGGCCGGGCACGGCGGCAACTGGGATTTTGCCAATCTCGATGCCTGGCTGACCAGCCCCAAGAAGTTCGCCAGCGGCACCAAGATGAGCTTCGCCGGCCTCTCCAAGCCGGAAGACCGCGCCAACATCATCGTCTATCTCAACAAGCAGGGTTCGAACCTGCCGCTGCCCGCCGCCGAAGCGGCCCCGGCAGCGGACACCGCCGCGGCGGATGCCAAGGCCGCTCCGGCGGAGGCAGCGGCGGCGGGCGAAGACAAGGCGGCGGCGGCCACCACTAAGGCTCCGTAATCGCTCAGCCCGCAGCGGTGGGCGCGACCGGATCGAGATCGAGCAGCCGTCCGTAGAAGCCGCGCAGGACCAGCACGGTCAGCGCCCCGCCACCGCAGATCGCGGTGTTGATCAGCCAGAACGCGCCCGGGCTCATCGTCTCGTACATCCCGCCCATCGGGCCGCTGATGAGGCTCGCCGCCGACACCGCGAGGCTGTTGATCCCGATCAGAGTGCCGCGGAGCGAATAGGGCGCGCGGGTGCCGAAGATGCCGAGCATCGTCGGCGCGAAATAGACCGCCCCGAAGTTCGACATCACGTGGAACCACACCGGCCACAGGATCGGCGCGCGGCCTGCGCCGTAGATCAGTTGGGCGGCGGCAAGCCAGGCGGTCGACAGCGCGAAGATCCCCGCGCCGATCGCCAGCTTGACGTAAAGGTCGGGCTCCCTGCCGCGCTTGGCCTGACGCGACCAGATCCACAGCACCACCGGGGTGAACAGCGCCGGGGCGAGCCCGTCGAGTGACTGCATCCAGGGCACGGGCACGTCGAAGCTGCCGACGCGCATCTCGACGTGATCGCGCACCCAGATGTTGTAGACGTTCCAGATCTGCGCCTGTGCGACCCAGAAGCAGACCGAGATCGGCCAGATCAGAGCGAGGCCCAGCACCCGGCGGCGCTCGCCCGGCGTCAGCGCGGCGCGCGGACCGCGTTCCTCGATCGGGCGCAGCCGCCGCGGCTTTTCGTCGACCAGGTGCCTCTGGCCGACGAGGTAGACGATCAGCCCGATCAGCATGCCGAACCCCGCGATGCCGAACCCGGCGTGCCAGCCCCAGATCGCCGCGACCCCGCCCGCCACGATCGGGGCGATGAACGCCCCGAAGTTGATCGCGAGGTAATAGTACTGGAACGCGTTGACCGAGCGGGAATCGCCTTCGGCATAAAGCGCCTTGACCTGCGCGCTCAGGTTGCCGCGCAGCAGCCCCGCGCCCAGCACCAGCAGCACCAGCGCGAGCAGGAACGAGGCGTCGAACGCCATCGCGAAGTGCCCCGCGGTCATCAGCAGCGCGCCCAGGCTGACCGCCGCCTTGCGCCCTATCAGCCGATCGCCGATCGCCCCGCCGAACAGCGGCATGAAGGTCACGCCCGAAAAATACAGCCCGAAGGTCTGCGTCGCCAGCGCCTGGACCGACAGCGGCCCGGTCATGCCCTCGAGGAAGGCGCGATACCCGGCGAACCCGACGACATGCTCGATCCGCCCCGGCAGCAGCAGTTCGCCCGCCATGTAGAGCGTGAGCATCGCGACCATCCCGTGGAACGAGATGCGGTCCCACAGTTCGGTTCCGGCCAGCACCCACAAGCCCTTGGGCTGGCCGAAGGCTTCGGCGGTCGGCACGCCGGACGGGAGCGCCTGTCCGGCCCGCAGGGCGTCGCCATCGGCATCGATCGCGCTGGTTTCCAAGGGCGGGCACTCCGGGTTTGCTTCGCTACGAAGGGGACAAAATTACACGGTGCGGGCTCGTTTCAAACGCCCTTGAATCCTTGCGCGATCACGTACCACTCCGACGAGCCCTTGCGGCTGGCCGGCGGCTTGGCGTGCTTGACCGCGGCGAAGTGGCGCTTGAGCAGCGCCAGCAGCACCGGATCGGTCCCTCCGGCGAGCACTTTGGCGACGAAGGCGCCGCCCGGCGCGAGCGCGGCGATCGCGAAGTCCGCCGCCGCCTCGACCAGGCCCATCGTCCGCAAATGATCGGTCTGCTTGTGCCCGACGGTGTTGGCGGCCATGTCGGACAGCACCAGGTCGGGCGCGCGGCCCAGCGCCTCGGTCAAGAGGCCGGGCGCTTCGTCGGCCATGAAGTCCATCTGGAACAGCGTGACGCCGGGCAGCGGATCGACCGGGAGCAAATCGATCCCGACGATCGCCGCGCCGGGTGCGCGCTTGGCGACGATCTGCGCCCACCCGCCCGGCGCGATGCCCAGGTCGACCACTGCCTTGGCCCCCTTGAGCAGCGCGAAGCGATCGTCGAGCTCGGCCAGTTTGTAGGCGGCGCGGCTGCGGTAGCCTTCGTCCTTGGCGCGCTTGACGTAAGGGTCGTTGAGCTGGCGGGTGAGCCACCGTGCCGAGGAGGCGGTGCGCTTCTTGGCGGTTTTTAGGCGTTCCCCCGGGTCGCGGCCGGACCGGCTCATGTCTTGTCCGCCTGACGGCGGAAGTCGGCCGCCATCAGGCTGCGCAAAATGCCCTCGCGAATGCCGCGGTCGGCCACGCCCAGACGCTCGGCGGGCCATAGGTCGAGGATCGTCTCGAGGATCGCGCAGCCGGCGACGACCAGGTCGGCGCGCTCGCGGCCGATGCATTGCAACTGGCGGCGCTCGTCGAGGCACATCCCCGAAAGCCGCGCGCTGATGGCGCGCATCGCCTCGACCGGCATGATCAGCCCGTCGACCGCGCGGCGATCGTATTGCGGGAGCTCGAGGTGGAGGCTGGCGAGCGTGGTCACCGTCCCGCTGGTGCCGAGCAGGCGAAGTTCGGCGCCGGCCCCATTGAGTCCGCGCTTGGCCCGCCACGGCTCGATCCGTTCGCCGAACTCGGCGAAGCTGTCCGCAACCAGCCCGCGCATCTGCGCATAATGCCTCGCCAGCGCATCGGGTGACGGGTCGGCCAGGTCGATTCCGTCGCAGCTTTCGGTGAGCGAGACCACGCCCCATGGCACGCTCTGCCAGTCGAGTATCCGGGGCACGCGTTCGCCGCTGTCGATCAGCACGAGCTCGGTCGAGCCGCCGCCGATGTCGAAGATCATCGCCGGACCCTCGCCCTGTTCGAGCAGGATGTGGCAGCCGAGTACTGCCAGCCGAGCTTCCTCCTGCGCGCTGATTACGTCGAGGAAGATGCCGGTCTCGTCGCGCACCCGGGCGATGAACTCGGCGCCGTTGCTCGCTCGCCGGCAGGCCTCGGTGGCGACCGAGCGGGCGAGGTGGACGTTGCGGCGGCGCAGCTTGTCGGCGCAGACGTGGAGCGCGCCGAGCGCGCGGTCCATGGCCTCCTGGCTGAGCACGCCGCTGGTCGCGAGGCCTTCGCCCAGCCTGACGACGCGGCTGAAGGCGTCGATCACGGTGAAGTTTTCGCCCGAGGGCCGCGCGATCAGCAGGCGGCAGTTGTTGGTACCCAGGTCGATCGCGGCGTAGGCTTGGCGGCCCTGCCAGGCGGGGCGGAAATGGGGCTGGGCCGGCTTCGCTACCGGCTCGTCTCGATGCGCCTCGCTGGCCCGCGGCGGCGGGCTCATCTCCGCCATGGTGTGCTTTTCCGAACTCTGTTTTTCGCCAGGCACGATGCCCGCCCCGGGAACCTGACCGCGAGCCTAGCGTCTTGCGCGGTGGGCGGCAAGCGAGGCGCCGAACCGGGCCGGGCCTTGCTTGACTCGACCCCGGCCCCCGCATAGAGGCCCACCCCTCGTTGCCCCGTCGTCTAACGGTAAGACAGCGGACTCTGACTCCGTCAATCGAGGTTCGAATCCTCGCGGGGCATCCAACCGCCCATATTCGCGCGACCGCTCTCCCGCCACCCCGAGGCGTCGCGGCGGTTGGCCGGGAGCAGACATGACCGAACAGAACCCCGCCGCGCCCGACAAGGCCCCGCTGCCCGAGCCGGTGGCCGCCGACCGCGACGTGACGGGCCGCAAATTCCACCGCGCCCGGACCGAGGCCGCGTTCACCGAAAGCCAGGCACCCGACACCGCCCAGACCCGCGATTCGGCCTATCGCCTGGCCTTCCGCGACACCGAGTTCCTGCTGCGCGAGGAACTGCGCCCGGTGCGCTTCCAGCTCGAGCTGCTCAAGTGCGAGATGCTGCTGGAAGAGGCCGGGATCGGCTCGACGCTGGTCTGCTACGGCTCCGCCCGCATTCCCGCGCCCGAGCAGGCCGAGGCCGCGCTGGCCACCGCCAGCACGCCCGAACGGCGCAAGGTGGTCGAGCGCCTGATCGCCAATTCCAAGTACTACGAGGAGGCGCGCAGGCTCGGCCGGCTGGCGGGCGAGTGCAACGTCGTCGAGGACGGCAAGCGCCAGTTCGTGATCTGCTCGGGCGGCGGCCCGTCGATCATGGAGGCGGCCAACCGCGGGGCGCACGAGGCGGGGGCCGAGACCATCGGGCTCAACATCGTCCTGCCGCACGAGCAGGCGCCCAACGAATACGTCACCCCGCACCTCTCGTTTCAGTTCCACTATTTCGCGCTGCGCAAGATGCACTTCCTCCTGCGCGCCCGCGCGGTGGCGGTGTTCCCCGGCGGGTTCGGCACGCTCGACGAATTCATGGAGCTGCTGACCCTGATCCAGACCGGCAAGATGAAGCCGATCCCCATCCTGCTATTCGGGCGCGCGTACTGGAACAAGGTCGTCAATTTCGAAGCGATGGCCGACGAAGGCGTGATCAACCACGCCGACCTCGAGCTGTTCCGCTGGGTCGAGACCGCCGACGAGGCCTGGGGGCATATCGTGGCGTTTTACGGGTTGGAGTGCTGAGCTAACCCCGCGCCTGAGCGTGCCCCAGCGGCCCGGACCCCTCCCCGAACCCCGGCGCCGCGCGTAGCGCCGACCTGACGAATCCCCGCGCCCGGTCAATCGCCTCCTCCAATGGCAGACCCATGCCCAGAAACGTCGCGATCGCGCTCGACAGGGTGCAACCGGTGCCGTGGGTGTGGCGGGTGGCGATGCGCGAGCCTTCGAAGCTGAGCATGCTGCCGTCGGTGCGGACCAGCCGGTCGATCACCGTCGCGCCCTCGGCATCGCCGCCCTTGGCGAGATAGGCGACGCAGCGCGCCGCCATCGCGTCGTCGCCGCCCAGCGCTTCGAGTTCGGCGACGTTGGGCGTGGTGAGCGTCGCCAGCGCCATCAACCGCTCGAACGCGGCAATCGTCTCGGCATCGGCGAGCGCGGCGCCGCTGGTCGCGACCATCACCGGATCGAACACGACGGGCGCGGCCAGCGTTTCGAGCCGGTCGGAGAGCGCGCGCGCGATCGCCGCGGACCCGAGCATCCCGATCTTGATCGCATCGACTCCGATGTCGCTGACGCAAGCGTCGATCTGCGCCGCGACCATCTCGGGCGAGACCTGCTCGACCCGCGTCACTCCGATTGTGTTCTGCGCGGTCAAAGCGGTGATCGCGGTCATCGCGTAGCCGCCGAGCATGGTGATCGTCTTGACGTCCGCCTGGACCCCCGCCCCGCCCGAACTGTCGGACCCGGCGATGGTCAGGATGCGGGGCGGGGGGCTCAACCCTTGAACTTCCGCACCTTGCCCGGCGGAAACTTCGCGTGCAGCGCCTTCGCGCGGCTCGGCCGGTCCATCAGCTCGCCGCCGCAGTTGGGGCAGCGGTCGTCGAGCGCATCGGCGCATTCGGCGCAGAAGGTGCACTCGAACGAGCAGATGAACGCGCCCGGCGCCTCGGCGGGCAGGTCCGCGCCGCAGCGTTCGCAGTCGGGGCGCATCTCAAGCATCGGTTTTCGGCATCAGGCCGCCGCCTCCTCCACCGCCGCGCAGATCGATGCGACCGCCGCCTCGACCTCGCCCGCATCGTCCCCCTCGGCCATGACCCTGATCACCGGTTCGGTGCCCGAGGGGCGGATGACCAGGCGGCCCTTGCCGTTCAGCGCGGCCTCGGCCTCGGCGATGCTGCGCTTGACCGCGTCGTGCTCGAGCGGTTTGCCGCCCGCGAAGCGCACGTTGCGCAGCAGTTGCGGCACCCGGTCGAACAGGTGGAGCACTTCGCTCGCCGGCTTCTTCGCCCGGACCAGCGCGGCGAGCACCTGAAGCGCGGCGATCGTGCCGTCGCCGGTGGTCGCGTGGTCGGTCAGGATCATGTGTCCCGATTGCTCGCCGCCGACGTTGCAGCCTTTCGCGCGCATCGCCTCGAGCACGTGGCGGTCGCCCACCGCGGTCCGCAACAGGCCAATGTCGTGCGCTTCGAGGAACCGTTCGAGGCCGAGATTGGACATCACCGTCGCCACCACCGCGCCGCCTTTGAGCAGCCCCTGTCTGGCCAGGCTCGAGCCGATCAGCGCCATGATCTGGTCGCCGTCGACGGTCTCGCCGCGCTCGTCGACCACGATCAGCCGGTCGGCGTCGCCATCCAGCGCGATCCCGATGTCGGCCTGTTCGGCCACCACCCGCGCCTTGATCGCGGCGAGGCTGGTCGAACCGACCCCGGCGTTGATGTTGGTGCCGTCGGGCTCGACCCCGATCGCGATCACTTCCGCGCCCAGCTCCCATAGCGCCGCGGGCGTCACCTGATAGGCCGCGCCATGGGCGCAATCGACCACGATCTTGAGCCCGTCGAGCCGCACCGAGTCGGGCAGGCTGGCCTTCACCGCGTGGATATAGCGACCGCGCGCATCCTCCACCCGCCGCGCACGGCCGATGTCGCGGGCGTCGGCCAGCGCGATCTCTCCGCCCATCAGCGCCTCGATCCCGAGCTCGGCCTCGTCCGACAGCTTGTAGCCGTCGGGGCCGAACAGCTTGATCCCGTTGTCCTCGAACGGGTTGTGGCTGGCCGAGATCATCACGCCCAGGTCGGCGCGCATCTCGCGGGTGAGCATCGCGATCGCCGGGGTCGGCAGCGGCCCGGTCATGATCACGTCCATGCCGACGCTGGTGAAGCCCGCGACCAGCGCGTTCTCCATCATGTAGCCGGACAGGCGCGTATCCTTGCCGATCACCACGCGGTGGCGGTGCGCCCCGCGCAGGAACCAGGTGCCCGCCGCCTGGCCGACCCGCATCGCGGTGGCGGCGGTCATCGTCCCGGCGTTGGTGCGCCCGCGGATGCCGTCGGTGCCGAAGAACTTGCGTGTCATGTGCGTCCCGAAGCTCGAATTCGCCCGGCGATTGCCATGCCGCGAGCGCCGGGTAATGTCACCCCTCCAGTCGCGGCGGGGAAGCACGGCATGTCCGAAGATCGCAACGCGTCGCCTCTTCCCGAGATCCGCGTGCCCACCGCGTGGACCTTCGCCGGGCTCGTCGCGGGGCTCGCGTCCGGTCTCGCCCTGCGCGACAGCGCTGCGCTGCCCGCGGTGCTGGCGATCGCCGATCCGGTGGGGGCGCTGTGGCTGCGCGGGCTGCAGATGACGATCCTGCCGCTGGTCGCCGCGCTGCTGTTCACCGGGATCGTGCGGACCGTCGCCGCGGCGCGGGGCGGGACGATGGCGCGCGCGTCGGTGGGGCTGTTCGCCGCGATCCTGCTGGCCAGCGCGGTGATGGCGGCGCTGCTGACCCCGCTGCTGCTGGCCTGGTCGCCGGTCCCGCCCGAGGCCGCCGCCGCGCTGAGACTGGCCGACGCGGGCGCGGACGCGCCGCTGCCTACGCTCGCCGACTTCCTCGCCGCGCTCGTCCCCGACAACGTCGTCGCGGCGGCGGCGGGGGGCGCGCTGCTGCCGGTGGTGGTGTTCATGACGCTGTTCGCGCTCGCCTCGACCCGGCTTGGAGGCGAGCCGCGACGGACGCTTCAGCATCTGTTCGAAGCGATCGCCGGGGCTATGCTGGTGGTCGTCGGCTGGGTGCTGGCGCTGGCCCCGATCGGGGTCATGGCGCTGGCGCTGGGGGTGGCGGCGAAGAGCGGCGCGGCCGCGGTCGGGGCGCTGGCGCATTATATCGTCATCGTCAGCACGGTCGGCGGGGTCGTGCTGCTCGGCGCCTACGCGGTCGCGCTGGGCCTGGCCCGGCAAAGCCCGCGCGCGTTCGCCGCGGCGATGCTGGCGCCGCAGACGGTGGCGCTCTCGACCCAGTCCTCGCTAGCCAGCCTGCCCGCGATGCTCTCCGCCGCGCGCCGCCTGGGCCTGAGCGAGACCAGCGCGGACTACGTCCTGCCGCTGGCGGTGGCACTGTTCCGCGCGACCAGCCCGGCGATGAACATCGCGGTCGCGGTCTATGTCGCGCACCTCGCGGGGGTCGAGCTGACGCCCGCAGCGCTCGCCGCGGGGGTCGCGGTGTCGCTGCTCAGCTCGCTGGGCGCGCCCAGCCTGCCCGGCTCGATCAGCTTCATCGCCAACATCGGGCCGATCGCGCTCGCGATGGGCGTGCCGATCGGCCCGCTGGCGCTGCTCGTCGCGGTCGAGATGCTGCCCGACCTCATGCGCACCGTCGGCAATGTGACGATGGACGTCGCGGTCGCCGCGGCGGTCGATCGCCGGGCCCTGCGCGGGCCGCCAAGCTGAACCGCGGATAAACCCCGCCTAAACCGCAGATGAACGGATGCCGCCCGCCCCGGCTCCGGCGCGCTCCGCCGCGCCGGGGGTAGCCAGCGGCGGGGGCACCCGGCACATCGCGCGTCCCTCAAGCACAACAGCACAACGGGACGCAAAATCCATGACCAAGACCATCGTTTCCACCGCCGCGCTCGCGCTCCTCCTCGCCACGGGCGCGACCGCGCAGGCCCAGGTGGGCGCCGGGGTTGGCGCCGGGGTTGGCGCTGGCGTCGGCGCCGTGACCGGCCAGGCCAATGGCGCCGCCAACGGCGCGGTCAACGGCGTCGGCACCACCGCCGATACCGTGGCCGACCGCATCGCCAGCACCTCGGCGCAGGCGTCGGACACCGCGCAGGCGACCGTCGCCACCGCCACCGAGCGGGCGCAGGAAGCCGTCGCCGCGGCGCACGACACCGCCGCCTCGGCCGAGGGCGGCGCCACGGTCTCGGCCGATGCCCATGCCGCGCACACCGCCAAGGGGGGCGCCAAGGTCAAGGCCGGCAAGGACAAGAAGGCCGACTAGCCGCACCGCCACCAGGCGTGGCCCCGCGCGGCGGGTCCGTGAGAACAGGGGCGGCGGGCCCGGTCCGTCGCCCCTTCTTGCATCCGCCGCGTTGGGCTACACCGCCGCCATGGGCGATCTCATCCCCCTTTCGCAGACGCCCCAAGGCGCCCAAATCGTGGACCCGGCCCGAGGATTACGGCCATGTCCTGCCCGCCGCGCAGTGGCGCGGAGAATCGGCCAAACGCTCTGGCCGCCCCAACATCCTCGTCCGTTTCTGGCGGGCGATCCGCTGGTGGCTGGGGATCGTCGTCATCGCCGCGCTGTGGGTGCTGTGGCGCAACGCCATCGCCTTCGCCCCGCCCGCCTTTCTCGAAGCCCGCCCGGTCGCGGTCGACGGTGCGTTCACCCGCTGCGGCGCGGGGCGCGGGGCGCTGTGCGTGGTCGATGGCGATACGCTGAAAATCGCGCAGCGCACCGTCCGCATCGTCGGCATCGACGCCCCCGAAGTCCGCGCCCGCTGCCCGGCCGAGGCGCTCGGCGCCGAACGCGCCACCGCCGTGCTCCAGCGCTGGGTCAACGCCGCCCCGTTCGAACTGGTCCCCCCGGCTCGATCGTCCGACCGACAAATACGGCCGCGAACTGATGACCGCGCGGCGCACGGTGCGCGGGCGGACGGAGACCGCGGCCGAAGTGCTGATCGAGGCCGGGGTGGCCCGGACATATATGGGCGAGGCGCGCGCAAGCTGGTGCTGACGCGCGCGGGGCCGAAAAACCCGCCGCCGCGCGCACCCGGCTGGACCGCCAAACGCCATTATAAAACCTGTGACTTGCGCGCGCCGGCGTCGTCCGCGGCCAGCGCCCGGTCAAGCTGCGCGAGGTGCTGGAGCAGCGCCGAATTGTCGGGCTTCCGCAGGTTTCGGGCATAGCGCCCGGCGTACATGACGACCTGGATCAGGCCATGCTCGCAGCGGTACCCGGCGGACAGACCTGTGGACTTCGCCGATGCGAGATCGACCGGCGCGTGCCGCCGGCCCAGCACCGCGTCCCACGCCGCCGCGAAACCGGCTGCGCCTGCCCGCGCGCGCAGCCGGTACGCGCTCTCGCGCCCGATCCCCAGCCGCCGGCACGCCGCGATCACGCTGCCCGTCTCGGCGATCAGCCCGATCAGCTGCCCCTGCCGCGCGGGCGTCCACCCATCGCGCCGCGCAGGCCGGGGCCCAACCAACCTTTCGTCCTGAAGCCGAGGGTGCCATGACGCGAAGTCATCTAGGCCCCGGCCTCCGCCGGGGCGACGGTTAGAGTTTGAACGCCGCCAGCACGGTCAACCCAACCACCTGCAGGACCGCGATGCCGATGCCGTGGAGCGAGCGGGAGAACGGCTGCTTGCGCGTCTTGTGGCGGAACAGCGCGCGGCCCGCGTAGGCGCCGGGGGTGCCGCCTAGCAGCGCCCAGCCCAGCAACGTCGCCTCCGCGATCCGCCGCCGGCCGTTCTCGGCCGCTACCTTGTCGAACCCGAACGCGGCGAAGACGACGAAGTTCAGCACGATCAGCGCGGTCGCGACGTTGGCGAGGGTGAGGATCGCGTCGAACGGCGGCGGCATCACCGAGGCCTACGGCGCGCCCGGTAAACAAAGCGCAAAACCCCTGTCGCCCACCCGGCGCTTCATCGTCGCCCCGGCGCAGGCCGGTGCCCAACCAACCTCTCGCCAACCCGCGGCTGGCTTCGTATGGCTACTCCGCCGCCTGCGCCCCAGCCGCCTCGCCAAACATATCCGGCTCCCCGGCCTCGACTTCCGCGGCGCCCTCGTTCGCCGCCTCGCCCGTCTTGGCCTTCCTCCGCTGGTCGAAGTTCGACCACACGTCGTTCCAATTGCCCCGTGTGGCGGCCTTCGAATACTCGGTCGCGCGGGTTTCGAAGAAGTTGGCGTGTTCCACCCCGTTGAGCAGCGGGGCGAGCCAGGGGAGGGGGTGGTCCTCGATCATGTAGACCGGCTTGAGGCCGAGCTGGCCCAGGCGCCAGTCGGCGATGTAGCGGATGTAGCGCTTGATCTCGTTGGGGCTCATCCCCGGGACCGGGCCCTGCTCGAACGCCAGGTCGATGAACGCGTCCTCCAGCCTCACGGTCTTCTGGCAGCAATCGATGATGTCTTCCTTCACCGCCTTGGTCAGGCAGTCGCGCTCCTTGGTGAAGGCGTGGAACAGCTTGGTGATGCCTTCGCAGTGGAGGCTTTCGTCGCGGACCGACCAGCTGACGATCTGGCCCATGCCCTTCATCTTGTTGAAGCGCGGGAAGTTCATCAGCATCGCGAAGCTGGCGAACAGTTGCAGCCCTTCGGTGAAGCCGCCGAACATGGCGAGCGTGCGGGCGATGTCCTCGTCGCTGTCGACCCCGAACTGGGCGAGGTAATCGTGCTTGTCGCGCATCTCCTGGTATTCCAGGAACATGCCGTACTCGCTCTCGGGCATGCCGATCGTGTCGAGCAGGTGGCTGTAGGCGGCGATGTGGACGGTCTCCATGTTGGAGAACGCCGCCAGCATCATCTTGATCTCGGTCGGCTTGAACACGCGGCCGTACTTATCGTGGTAGCAATCCTGCACCTCGATGTCGGCCTGGGTGAAGAAGCGGAATATCTGGGTGAGCAGGTTGCGCTCGTGCTCGGAAATCTTCTGCGCCCAATCGCGGCAGTCCTCGCCCAGCGGCACCTCCTCGGGCATCCAGTGGATCTGCTGCTGGCGCTTCCAGAACTCGTAGGCCCACGGGTATTCGAAAGGCTTGTAGGTCTTGCGGGCTTCGAGCAGCGACATGTCAGATTCCCTGTGCGGGTTGGGGTGGGCGAATGGGTGAATATAGGCGAGCGACGCGCGCTGCGTAAGCGGCGGCAGGAACGCGGCGGTGGACAGGTGGCGGCGATTGCGCGGCGCCTCGCCGGGAACGGGCGGGGGCGCGGCGGGTTGATGGTCCGACAGCGCCGGGCGCTTTCCCGGCCGACACCGCAACAGGAGACTTGCCATGACCGATGCCAGCGAACTGCGCGAGCACATGGAAGTGATCGGCGCCGACGGGGTCCACCTCGGCACCATCGACAAGCTCGAGGGCGACCGGATCAAGCTGACCAAGGCCGACAGCGGCATGGGCAGCCATCAGGGCCACCACCACTATATCGCCCGCGGCCTCGTCGCCGACGTCGAGGGCGGCACCGTCCGCCTCAGCGCGACCGCGGCCAACGCCTATGCGATGGAAGAAGAAGAGTAATCCGCGAGAGAGTTCCCTAAACCCTTCGCGGACAGGCGGCCCAACGTCGCCGGAAGGCGCCTCCCCGACGGCCGGGGGGGCGTTTTTCTTTCGGCGCGAGACCAGCCCGACGAATTCCGCTCGTGTCGAGCGAAGTCGAGACACGCTGCGCATGGGTTCAAGATTGCGCACGATCCCTCGACTTCGCTCGGGATGAGCGGGGTTGGGACGTTCGAGCGGGATTGGGCAGGTCACGGGATATAGACCCCCGCCAGCCGCGGCAGCAGCATCGCGATCCCGGCCATGCCGACGCCGAACTCGACGATGCCCGGGCGCGGCGCGGCGGTCTGCGCGCGGAACGCCCGCCACCCGCCGTGGATCGCCAGCGCCGCGCTCACCGCGGCGAGCAGCCATGGCCATGCGGGCAGCGCCATCGTCACCGCGCGGGCTTGAGCGTCATGAGCACCAGCATCAGCGTTCCCAGCACGAACAGCAGCCAACCGTTGATCCGCAAGTAGGTGCGATAGCGCGGGCTGCGGACCCAGCGCAGTTGCTTGATCAGCCACCAGCGCAGGCAGCGCACGATCCGCTCGCGGCGCAAGATCAGCAGCAGGCCGATCACCACCGATACCGCGCCGACCGTCCAGAACACCGCCTCGGGAATACCGTAGATCATCCGCAACACCGCTTCGGGGATACCGCATACCGTCCACGCCGCCCTCCGCGCCGGGGCCTAGCGGCTTACTGACACGCCAGGCATTCCTCGTAGTCGGTCTGGCCCCCAAGCTCGTACTTGGGCGCTTCGGAGGTGTTGTCGGCCTCGACCCCGCCCGCGAATCCGGCGCGCTGCACCGACTTTGAACGCAGGTAATACAGCGACTTGATCCCCCGCTCCCACGCCTGGAAGTGGAGCATCGCCAAATCCCACTTGTCGACATCGGCGGGGATGTACAGGTTCAGGCTCTGCGCCTGGTCGATATACGGCGTGCGGTCGGCCGCGAATTCGAGCAACCAGCGCTGGTCGATCTCGAAGCTGGTCTTGTAGACCGCCTTCTCCTCGGGGCTGAGGAAGTCGAGATGTTGGACCGAACCCCCGCGCTCGAGGATCGAATTCCACACGTTGGTGGAATCCTTCGATTTCGCCTGGAGCAGCTTTTCCAGATACGGGTTCTTGATGGAATAGCTGCCCGACAGCGTCTTGTGGGTATAGATGTTGGCCGGGATCGGCTCGATGCACGCGCTCGTCCCGCCGCAGATGATGCTGATCGAGGCGGTCGGCGCGATCGCCATCTTGCACGAAAAGCGCTGCATCACCCCCATGTCGGCGGCATCGGGACAGGCTCCGCGCTCCTGCGCCAGCATCAGCGACGCCTCGTCGGCCTTGGCGGCGATGTGGCGAAACATCTTGAGGTTCATCGCCTTGGCCATCGCGGTTTCGAAGCCGATGCCCTTGAGCTGGAGGAACGAATGGAAGCCCATCACCCCCATGCCCACCGACCGCTCGCGCATCGCCGAATACTTGGCGCGGGCCATCTCTTCGGGCGCGCGATCGATGTAGTCCTGAAGGACGTTGTCGAGGAAGCGCAGCACGTCCTCGATGAACAGCTCGTCCTTGTTCCACTCGTCCCAGGTTTCTAGGTTGAGCGACGACAGGCAGCACACCGCGGTGCGATCGTTGCCGAGGTGAT
The DNA here is from genome assembly GCF_009707465.1 of Novosphingobium sp. Gsoil 351. NCBI lineage: Bacteria > Pseudomonadati > Pseudomonadota > Alphaproteobacteria > Sphingomonadales > Sphingomonadaceae > Novosphingobium > Novosphingobium sp. Gsoil 351. The sequence goes on along the minus strand of NZ_CP046120.1, from coordinate 1,986,545 downwards.
CGGTGCCCGTCGGCAGCGTTATCTCGCTGCACAGGTTCGAGGTCGAGACCTTGAGCCCCAGGTCGCGGTGATGCTTGGGCATCGTCCGGTTCACCGTGTCGGAGAACACGATGTACGGCTCGCCGGTGGCCAGCCGCGTCTCGACCAGCTTCTGGAACAGGCTGCGCGCGTCGACCTTGCCGCGGACCTCGCCGGTCTTTGGGCTGCGCAGCGCGAACTCCTCGCCGGCGCGCACGGCTTCCATGAACGCGTCGGTCAGCAGCACGCCGTGGTGGAGGTTGAGCGCCTTGCGGTTGAAGTCGCCCGACGGCTTGCGGATTTCGAGGAATTCCTCGATCTCGGGGTGCGAGATGTCGAGATAGACCGCCGCCGAGCCGCGCCGCAGCGAGCCCTGGCTGATCGCCAGCGTCAGACTGTCCATCACCCGCACGAACGGAATGATCCCGCTGGTCTTGCCGTTGAGGCCCACAGGCTCGCCGATTCCGCGGACGTTGCCCCAGTAGGTGCCGATCCCGCCGCCGCGGCTGGCCAGCCAGACGTTCTCGTTCCAGGTGCCGACGATGCCTTCGAGGCTGTCCGAGACCGAGTTGAGATAGCACGAGATCGGCAGGCCGCGGCCGGTGCCGCCGTTCGACAGCACCGGCGTGGCGGGCATGAACCACAGCTTCGAAATATAGTCGTAGAGCCGCTGGGCGTGGCCCTGATCGTCGGCATAGGCATCAGCGACGCGCGCGAACAGGTCCTGATAGGTCTCGCCGGGCAGCAGGTAGCGGTCGTCGAGCGTGTCCTTGCCGAATTCGGTCAAAAGCGCGTCGCGCGCGGTGTCGGTGACGATGTCGAAGCGGCGGGCGTGGATCGCCTTGGAATCGGCGTCCTTGCTCGCGACGGCCGCCGCGGCCAGCGCGCCAGCGGCCATGGCTTCGACCAATCCGGCCGAGCCCGTGTCCGCCCCGGCGCCGTCCTTGTCCATGCTCATCGCCGGCCTCGCTTGCTCGTCACGTTCCAGCGTAGCGGTGAACCCCAGATCCTGCTGCGCCATTGCGACTTCGTCCCTTGTAGTAAAATCCATGCGTCACCCCCGTCCCGGCGGGTCGGCCTGCAGGCCGACGCCACCCCAATTCCTGGCGAACACCCGGCGGACCGCGCGCCGGGCGTTCCGCTTCTGTTCGACTCGACGGGCGAACCCCCGCCATACCATGTCTGGGTCGATCAAAGGGAAAAACTTTTCCCCAGACCCGATCCGATCGGATCGGCTGCCGCTCTTCCGGCGGCATTCGAGCGCCTTCGCCGCGCAAAACCGCGCGTCCCTTGTACTACAAGGTTTTGAGGTGCCCCCGCAACCCAACCACTACCTATAGTGCCTCAATCCAAAATGGACGCAAGAGGGTAAAGCCGTCGATAACCACACGGTTCGTCGCACGCCCGATTCGTTTCGGCGCAGCCTCGCCCATGCTGCAACGCAGCGACGCGTGCTTCGAGCGGACGTTGCGGGATGCGCAAGATGCTAATTGTGCCGTGCGAAATATTTTTCAGTTTTATGACGCGGCTGTGGATTGCGACCGCGGCGTGACGAAGCGCTTGCCCCGCCGATGCCGCCGCGACAGGATGCGGGCATCGTAACCTGCGACGGAGTACAATCCATGATCAACATCATCGGCGCGATCATCTCGGGCCTGATCGTCGGCATCCTCGCGCGGTTCTTCTATCCCGGCACGGTTGGGATGGGCTGGCTGTGGACCATCGGCCTGGGCATAGCCGGCTCGTTGCTCGCGGGCATGGTCACCGCGCGCGGCGCCACCGGCTTCCACCGCGCCGGCTTCATCGCCTCGATCATCGGGGCGATGGTGCTGATCTTTGTGGGGCGCATGCTGCATTTGGGGTGAGGTCGTGGAAGGCCCGTCCCCAACCCCTCCCGCTAGCGGGAGGGGGGTACCGTCGTTCTAGTGCTCAGCCGTTGGCATGTCCTGCGATCGCATCGGCGATCGTCTCGACCAGCGCCAGCGGCAGATCGTGCCCCATGCCCGGAATCTCCACGATCCGCGCTCCGGCAATCGCCGCCACGGTGTCGCGGCCGCCCTCCACCGGAACCAGCGGATCGTCAGCGCCGTGGATCACCAGGGTCGGCGCGGTCACGCCCTTGAGCCGGGCGCGGCGGTCGCCGTCGGCGACGATCGCGGCCATCTGGCGCATCGCGCCGCTGGGGTGAAAGCTGCGATCGTAGTCGCGGGTCACGTTGGCCGCGATCCGCGCGGGGTCGGCGGGATAGCCGGGGCTGCCGATCGCGCGGCTGATCATCCCGCCGCGCTCGAGGATCGCGGCCTTGTCGGCGTCGGGGGCGATCGGCGCGGTCAAGGCGGCCATCGCCTCGGGCTTGGCGGGTGGGAGCATCGGGTTGCCCGTGCTCGACATGATCGAGGTCAGCGACAGCACGCGCTCGGGATGCTCGACCGCGACCAACTGCGCGATCATCCCGCCCATCGAGGCGCCGACGATGTGCGCCTTGGCCACGCCGACCGCGTCGAGCACCGCCACCGCGTCGCCCGCCATCTCGGACAGGGTGTAGGGAACGGCGGGCTTCTTGCCTGTCATGAGCGCCATCACCACGCCAGGGATGTCGGGCACGCCCGCTTCGGTGAACTTGGTCGAGAGGCCGATGTCGCGGTTGTCGTGGCGGATCACATAAAGCCCGCGTTCGACCAGCGCATCGACCAGCTCGATCGGCCACAGCGTCAACTGCGCGCCCAGCCCCATGATCAGCAGCAACGCCGGGTTGGCCGAATCGCCATGGGTTTCGTATTCGAGGGTGATGCCGTTATGGGTTGTCTGGGGCATTTGGACTTCCTGTTTGAGTAGCTCAGAAAAGATCCGCTCATGGCGAGCGTAGTCGAGACAGCGCGCGCAACTGCGCACCGTTGCGCCAGCGTCCCTCGACTTCGCTCGGATGAGCGGGGTGGAAGGATCAGTTAGGGCACCAGCACCGTATCGCGCGCGATGAGGTCGGTTTCGGGGTAATCGAGGATATAGTGCAAGCCCCGGCTCTCGTGGCGGGCGAGCGCGGAGCGGACGATCAGGTCGGCGCATTGGAGGAGGTTGCGCAGCTCGATCAGGTCGGTGCTGATGCGGAAATGGCCGTAGTAGTCCTCAACCTCGCCGGTCATCATCGCGATCCGGTGCTGCGCGCGTTCGAGCCGCTTGGTGGTCCGCACGATCCCGACGTAGTTCCACATGAACCGGCGGATCTCGGTCCAGTTCTGCTTGATGATAACCTCTTCATCCGAATCGGTGACGCGGCTCTCGTCCCAGGCGCGGACCGGGGGCGGGGCCTCGAATTGCTCCCAGCGGGCAAGGATGTCGGCCGCCGCCGCCTCGCCGAAGACGAAGCATTCGAGGAGGCTGTTGGAGGCGAGGCGGTTGGCGCCGTGGAGCCCGCTTTCGGTGCATTCGCCCGCGGCGTAGAGCCCCGGCAGGTCGGTTCGCCCGGCCAGGTCGATCACGATCCCACCGCAGGTGTAGTGCTGTGCGGGCACCACCGGGATCGGCTGTGTGGTCATGTCGATGCCCAGCCCGAGCAGCTTTTCGTGGATCGTCGGGAAGTGGTGCCGCACGAACTCGGGCGGTTGGTGGCTGATGTCGAGGTGGACGAAATCCAGCCCGTCGCGCTTGATCTCGGCGTCGTTGGCGCGGGCAACGATGTCGCGCGGGGCGAGCTCGGCCCGCTCGTCATAATCGGGCATGTAGCGGTGGCCGGTGCGCGGGTTGAGCAGGTGGCCACCTTCACCGCGTACCGCCTCGGTGATCAGGAAGTTCTTGACCTCGAGGTTGTAGAGGCAGGTCGGGTGGAACTGCATCATCTCCATGTTGCCGACCCGGCAGCCCGCGCGCCAGGCCATGGCGATGCCGTCGCCAGTGGCGCCGCGCGGCGCGGTGCTGAACTGATAGACCCGGCCCGCGCCGCCGCTCGCCAGGATCGTCGCGCGGGCGGTGTGCGCCTCGACCGCGCCGGTCGCCTCGTCGAGCGCGTAGACCCCCCAGACCCGGCCCGACCCGGAATAGCGCGCCTCGTGCCGCCCGGTGATCAGGTCGACGCAGGCGCGGCCGGGCAGCAGGGTGATGTTGGGATTGGCCTGGGCGGCCTTGAGCAGCGCCTCCTGCACCGCCCAGCCAGTGGCGTCATCGACATGGACGATACGGCGATGGCTGTGCCCGCCCTCGCGGGTGAGATGGAGCTCTTTGGCCTCGGTGTTGAAGGGCACGCCCAGCTCGATCAGCCGCTGGATCGAGCGGGGGGCTTGGCCGATCACATATTCGACTGTCTCCAGCCGGTTGAGTCCGGCTCCGGCGATCATCGTGTCGCGGATGTGGTTTTCGAAAGTGTCGCCCTCGTCGAGCACCGCCGCGATCCCGCCCTGCGCCCACGCGGTCGATCCGCCGGTGAGCGTGCCCTTGGCAAGCACGAGGACGCGCTTGGTCTCGGCCAGCGCCAGCGCGGCGGTCAGGCCGGCGGCGCCCGAGCCGACGACGATGACGTCGAAATTGGTGCCCTCGCCCAGCGTCAGGCCGCCTTCATCGTCGTGTGCGGCAACGCAATCGTTTCGAGCGTGGACAGGTCGAGCAATTTTGAAGCGCTATCGCTGTCGAACCCGACGACATGGCCGTCGGCGTCGATATCGGGGTTCAAACCAGCCACTATCTCGCGCACTTCCACACCCGCGCCGTCACGCAGTTCGATATAGAGACTGTCGGTCTCGGCGTAGTAGTGCAGCTTCATGGTGCGTCCTCGCGAAAGGTGCGATCTACAAAGGCGTTGTGGATGGTTGTGCGGTCTTCAAGTGTTACGACCCGCAGGATGCGCGGCCTGTCTTCGTTTGGCAACGTGACCGTGCCCAAATGCCGGACTCGGCCATCGTCCCGTATTTCGGTCCTGACTGGCTTGGCGATCACACCCAGACACAGATCGATGGTCAGGTAAGGTCGCTTGCGCAAGACTTGCTCGTCGAAATAGCGCGTCGTCGTCACCCCCTAGGCCGCCTCTTTCGGCGCGCTGGTCAGGTGGAGGAACACATCCTCAAGGTCGGGTTCCCGGGTCGAGACGTCGGCGATCGCAAAGCCCTGGCCTTGCAGCACCGACAACACTTCGCCCGCGTTCATGCGGTCGCGATCATAGGTGATCTCGACCGTGCGTTCGCCGGTGCGCGCGCTCTTGACGAAGGCGGGGTGGACCGGGGCCTCGGCGATGTCGCGGTCGAGCGTCAGCACCACCACCTTCTCGCGCGCCATTCCGACGAGTTCGCGGGTGGGTTTGTCGGCGATCAGGCGACCGTGGTTGATGATCGCGATGCGATCGCACAGCTCCTCGGCTTCCTCGAGGTAGTGGGTAGTCAGGACCACCGTCACGCCTTCGTCGTTGAGCCGCCGGACGAGCACCCACAACTGCTGGCGCAGTTCGACATCGACCCCCGCTGTGGGTTCGTCGAGCACCAGCACCGGGGGCGAGTGGACCATCGCCTTGGCGATCAGCAGGCGGCGCTTCATGCCGCCCGACAGGGTTCGGGCATAAGCCTCGGCCTTGTCCGCGAGGTGGACCTCGCGCAGCAGCGCCAATGTGCGGCGCAGTTCCTTGGGCACGCCATAGAGGCCGGCCTGGATTTCGAGCACCTCGGCGGGGGTGAAGAACGGATCGAACACGATTTCTTGCGGGACGATCCCGATCGCGGCCTTGGCGTTCTTGCGCTCGCGGTCGATGTCGAAGCCCCAGATGGCGGCGCTGCCGCCGGTCTTGTCGACCATCCCCGCGAGGATGTTGATCAGCGTCGACTTGCCTGCGCCGTTGGGGCCGAGCAGCCCAAAGATCTGGCCCTGCGGCACGTCGAAGCTGACATCGTCGAGCGCCAGCTTGCCCGGCGCGCCCTTGAACGCGGCATAGCGCTTGACGAGGTTGCGTATCGAGATCGCGGGGCCGGTGTTCATGGGTAGCGCGACTGCCCCAACGCGAGGGCCGCGTAAACCCCATTGGCGGGTCGGGCACGCGCTGCTAACGGCGCGGACCATGATCCCGCCGCCCGAAACCGTCCTGGTCGAAACCACTCGCGTGAAGTGCGACGGAGCCACGGACATCGCTCCCGCGCTCGGCCACCCTCGTGTGTGGCTGGAGATCGACGAGCAGGGCTACGTCGATTGCGGCTATTGCGACCGCCGCTTCGTGTTGCGGGGCGGGCCGGCGGACGGGGTGAACCAGAAGACCATGCTCGATATTTCGGGCGGAATGAGCCTCTAGCACTCCGGCGCGGGTTTTGGTTTGGGGAAGCGCTGCTTCGCCCTATATCGGCTGGCATGACGCTCACCGACCCCCGCTCGCTGCTCTACGCCCCCGACAAGCTCTCGCCCGAAGAGGCGCAGCGGCTGACCGCCGACGCCCTGTCGCGATGTGACGACGGCGAGCTCTACCTCCAGTTCGTCGCCACGGAGAGCTTCGGGTTCGACGACGGGCGGCTCAAGACGGCCGACTATTCGCGCGATGCCGGGTTCGGCTTGCGCGGGGTTTCGGGCGAGATGACCGGGTTCGCCCACGCCAACGAGATTTCGCGCGACGCGGTCCGCCGCGCCGCCGAAACTTTGACCCTGCTGGATCCCGCAAAAGGCCGTCCCGCGCCGCCGCCGCGCCGTTCCAACCGGCACCTCTACACCGACGCCAGCCCACTCGATGCGATCCCCTTCGCCGAGAAGGTCAAACTGCTCGAAACCATCGACGCCGCGGCGCGTGCGCGCGATCCGCGCGTCGCCCAGGTCTCGGCCTCGCTTTCGGGGAGCTGGTCGGTGGTCGAGATCGTCCGCGCCGACGGTTTCGTCGCGCACGACATCCGCCCGCTGGTGCGGCTCAACGTCAGCATCGTTGCCGAGAAGGACGGCCGCCGCGAAACCGGAAGCTTCGGGATCGGCGGACGTTGGTTGTATGACCGGCTGTTCGAGCCCGCGACCTGGAACCGCGCGATAGACACCGCGCTGGCGCAGGCGCTGGCCAATCTCGAAAGCGTAGCCGCGCCCGCGGGCGAGATGACCGTGCTGCTCGGCCCAGGCTGGCCCGGGGTGCTGCTCCACGAAGCGGTCGGTCACGGCCTCGAAGGCGACTTCAACCGCAAGGGCACCAGCGCGTTCTCGGGCCGGATCGGTGAGCGCGTCGGCGCGCCCGGGGTGACGGTGGTCGACGACGGCACGCTGCTGGGCGCCAACGGCGAGGGCCGCCGCGGATCGCTGAGCATCGACGACGAAGGCACCCCGACGCAGGAGAACGTGCTGATCGAGGATGGCATCCTCAAGGGCTACATCCAGGATCGCCTTAACGCCCGGCTGATGGGCGTGGCTCCAACGGGCAACGGGCGCCGCGAGAGTTTCGCCCACGCGCCAATGCCGCGGATGACCAACACTTTCATGCGCGGCGGCAACGACGACCCCGCCGAGCTCCTCAGCCGGGTCAAGAACGGCATCTTCGCCAAAAGCTTCGGGGGCGGCCAGGTCGACATCGTCTCGGGCAAATTCGTGTTCAGTTGCACCGAAGCCTACAAGATCGAGAACGGCAGGTTGGGCGCGCCGATCAAGGGCGCGACGCTGATCGGGGACGGTCCCAGCGTGCTCACCCGCGTCACCGGGATCGGCAACGATATGGCGCTCGACGAAGGCGTGGGCATCTGCGGCAAGGGCGGCCAGAGCGTACCCGCCGGGGTCGGCCAGCCGACACTGCTGGTTGCGGGGCTGACGGTCGGCGGCACCGCCTGATCCTTGCGGTCATTGCGGGTTCAGGCATAGAAGCCTATCTGGGTGCTAGCGCCAAAGGAGTCGCTGCCATGCGTAGGACCATCGCCACCGTTCTCGCCGCCGCCACCGTACTTTCGCTTTCGGTCGCCGCCGACGCCAAACCGCGCCTGTCGCCCGAAGCGAAGCTGGCAAAGATGCTCGACGGGCGCGTTGCGGGCAAGCCTCAGGATTGCATCTTCCTCCCCTCGATCCGCGGCTCGCGGATCATCGACAAGACCGCGATCGTCTATGACGCGGGCCACACGCTGTGGGTCAACCGCCCGCGCAACGGCGCTGAGTCGCTCGACGACGACGATATTATGGTCACCAATCTGCATGGCGGAGGGGCGTCGCTGTGCAGCGTCGACATCGTCCAGCTACACGACCAGTCGAGCCACTTCTACAGCGGCTTCGTCGGGCTCGGCGAGTTCGTCCCCTACAAGAAGGTCGCCTTGCGCGACTGACCATGTGCGACTGACGGCGATGCGGCGGACGCTCGCTTGCGAGCCTCCGCCGCATCGCCGGGCGCTATCTCAGTTGTGCAGCTGCCCGCGGATCGCGCCGTTGGGATAATCGGCGGTGTGGATGTTGACGTAGAACGCCGCGTGGTTGGCCTTCAGGTAATCCTGGGTCCATTCGGTGCCGCGATCGGCGCAGCCCTTCCACGTGCCTTCGTTGTTCTTCGTCAGCGGGACCACGACCGGCCCGTTCACCCCTGCGACGCCGCTGTGGATGTGTGCCGCGGTCGGCTCGCCGATCCCGCGAATATCGTGGATATCCCAGCACACCTGGTTGAGCCGGTCGGAGACCGAGATATCGGCGCGTCCCGACCCGTCGGGGTCTCCGCCACCCACTTCCTGGGCGCCGGTCATGTTGGCGTGATAGGTCTGGGCAACCGTGGAAACGGCAGCTTCTTCGACCGTCGCGCACCCAGCCAGGGTGACAGCGGCGGCGGTTGCGCCCAGTGCGAGCAAACGGACCCTGTTCATGGCATACTCTCCTTCGGCGCCAACAGTCCCTGCGGCGCTACAAGGAGGCTAACGGTCGCGCGGGGACGAGGTTCCGGCAAGACGAAGGGCACGGAGTAGCGGTGGATGCTCGCATCGGCCGTCGCGATGGTCAGTCCGCTCGCAAGTGCGTGCGCGCTCAGCATGCGGTCGATGAGATCGCGATGAATGTCGGGTAACTCGCCAACTGTTCGCCAGATGCCGTGGGGCAGATCGATTAAATGGAACCCGATCAGGTCTTAAAGCTGATCCATGGACTCAGCCAACGGAATGCGGCGAGTGCGATGCAGATGAGTCAGTTCGTAGGCAATGATCGGACTAACGAGAATTTCGTTGTAGGGTTTGCCCAAGGCTTCCCGCTGCATCGCTGAAAGACGCCGATCGTTCAAAACGATCGAGACGACGATGTGCGTATCGAGCAGCAGTTGCAAAGCCGTTGCTCAGCCGAATTTGCGCTTGACCCGCTCTACGTATTCCTCGTCGGTCATCGACGGCGGAATTTCGAAAGCCTCGGGCGGATAGTCTTTGTACTTCTCGGCCGGACAACCGAACGCCGCCTTGCGCTTCGCTGCGCGTGCTTCCCGCTCGAGCGCCAAGGCTTCCGGACGCGGTACGAGCGTGGCGAACGGCACGCCCGCCTTGTCCACCACAACCTCCTCGCCGCGCGCGGCAGCGGTTAGGAGTTCGGAAAGCCGGGTCTTGGCTTCGCCGACGTTGACATGGATGGTCATATGGGGATCGTGCCTTGGCCAAGGGGGTTGGTCAAATACAAGAAGTGCGCGATCACACTGAACCCAGCTTGCCGATCCTTCATTCCCACTCGATCGTGCCGGGCGGTTTCGACGTGTAGTCGTAGACCACCCGGTTGATGCCCTTGACCTCGTTGATGATCCTCGTCGCCACGCGGCTCAGGAACGCGGCGTCGAACGGATAGATGTCGGCGGTCATCCCATCGGTCGAAGTCACCGCGCGCAACGCGCACACGTTGTCGTAGGTTCGGCCGTCGCCCATCACGCCTACGGTCTTCACCGGCAACAGCACCGCGAAGGCCTGCCAGATCGCATTATACAACCCGGCGTTGCGTATCTCCTCGAGGTAGATCGCGTCGGCCTTGCGCAAGGTGTCGCACCCCGCGCGGGTGACTTCGCCGGGGATGCGGATGGCGAGCCCGGGGCCGGGGAAGGGATGGCGCTCGACAAACACCTCGGGCAGTCCCAGCTCGCGACCGAGCTCGCGCACCTCGTCTTTGAACAGCTCGCGCAACGGCTCGACCAGCTTCATGTTCATCCGCTCGGGCAACCCGCCGACGTTGTGGTGGCTCTTGATCGTCACGCTCGGCCCGCCGGTGAACGACACGGATTCGATCACATCGGGATAGAGCGTGCCTTGGGCGAGGAACTCGGCCCCGCCGATCTGGCGCGCCTCGGCCTCGAACACGTCGATGAAGGTCTTGCCGATGAACTTGCGCTTGGCCTCGGGATCGGTGACGCCCGCCAACCCGCCCAGGAACAGCGTGCTGACGTCCTTGTGGATCAGCGGGATGTTGTAGTGGCCGCGGAACAGGCTGACGACCTGGTCGGCCTCGCCCAATCGCATCAGCCCGTGATCCACGAACACGCAGGTGAGCTGCTCGCCGATCGCCTCGTGGATCAGCACCGCGGCGACCGCGCTGTCCACCCCGCCCGAGAGGCCGCAGATGACGCGGCCCTTGCCCACCTGGGCGCGGATTTCCGCGATCTTGGTTTTGCGGAACTCGGCCATCGTCCAGTCGCCGGCCAGTCCGCAGACGTGGCGAACGAAGTTCTTGTAGAGCTTGCCGCCGTCGGGGGTGTGGACCACCTCGGGATGGAACTGCATCGCGTAGATGCGCTTGGCATCGTTGGCGATCACCGCGAACGGCGCGCCCGCGCTGGCGGCGACGGGGCGGAAGCCGGGCGCCAGCCGCGTGACCTTGTCACCGTGGCTCATCCACACCTGGTGGCGCTCGCCCTCGGCCCACAGCCCGTCGAACAATGCGCAGCCATCGGAGATCTCGATGAAGGCGCGTCCGAACTCGCCCGAATCGCCGGGCAACACCTCGCCGCCCAACTGGTGCATCAGCGCCTGCTGGCCATAGCAGATCGCCATGATCGGCAGCCCGCTGTTCAGGATTTCGTCGGGGATGCGCGGGCCTTCCTCGTCGAGCACCGAGGCGGGCGAGCCGGACAGGATGATACCCTTTGGCTTCATCCGCGCGAACGTCTCGGCGGCGGCGGTGAACGGGGCGATCTCCGAATAGACGCCGGCCTCGCGTACCCGGCGGGCGATGAGCTGGGTCACCTGGCTGCCGAAATCGACGATCAGGATGGAATCTGAGGGCTGGATGGTCATGCGCGGGCGGATAGCAACGTGGCGGGGCATGTCCAGCGGGCGCGCGTTGCATTCTGGCTGGCGTAATTGCCGTGCCCCCCTAAACCCGCTCATGTCGAGCGAAGTCGAGACATCCCGCACGACGTTTAACTGTTGCGTACGGTGTCTCGACGGTGCCCGCTGCGCGGGCTGCTCGACACGAGCGGACTTTGCTTGGTCTATTGGGACGGATTATCAGGAGCAGTTCTAATCCATGACTCACCGCGCCACGTTCGGGTTCGTCTTCGCCATCGTCCTGATCGATATGCTCGGCTTCGGGATCGTGATGCCGGTGCTGCCGGGTCTGATCATGCACCTGGGGCACATGCCGGTCGATGGCGCGGCGGTGTGGGCGGGGTGGCTCGGCGCGGGTTATGCGGCGATGCAGTTCGTGTTCGCGCCGGTGATTGGCAACCTCTCCGACCGCTACGGTCGCCGCCCGGTGCTGCTCGCCAGCGTGCTCGCGATGGGGATCGACTATACGGTGATGGGCCTGGCTCCCGCGCTGTGGTGGCTGATCGTCGGGCGGATCGTGGCGGGCGTCACCGGCGCGAGCTATTCGGCCGCCTATGCCGCGATCGCCGACATCACCCCGCCCGAAAAACGCGCGGCGAATTTCGGCACGATGGGGATGGCGTTCGGATTCGGGTTTATCGCCGGGCCGGCGCTCGGCGGGCTGCTGGGCGCGATCGATCCGCGGATGCCGTTCTACGCCGCGGGCGGGCTGGCCTTAGCCAACTTCGCGTTCGGTTTGATCTTCCTGCGTGAGACGCTTGCGCCCGAGAACCGGCGCCCGTTCGAGTGGCGCCGCGCCAACGCCTTCGCCGCGCTCAGGGCCCTGCGCGGGCAGAGCGCGGCGACGATCTGGCTGGTCTCCGCACTGGGGGTGTGGATGCTGGCGCACACCGTCTACCCCGCGATCTGGACCTACTTCGCGATGGCCGCCTACGGCTTCGACGTGAAGCAAGTCGGGCTGGCGCTGGCCGTCGTCGGGCTGACCAGCGCGCTGGTCCAGGGGCTTGGCCTGCGCTGGGTCGCGCCGTGGCTGGGCGAGCGGACGGCGGTGATGCTGGGGGTCGCCGGGTTCGCGATCTCGGCGGCGATGTATTGGGCCGCGACCAGCACCGCGCTGGTCTACGCCGCGATCCTCGTCGGGTCGTTGCAGGGCTTTATCCAGCCCTCGGTCCAGGCGATCAACAGTCGCGCGGTCGACGCGCGCAGCCAGGGCGAACTCCAGGGCGCGACGCAAAGCATCGGCAGCATCGCCGCGATCGTCGCCCCGCCGCTCTACGCCGGCGTCTTCGCCAAGTTCAACGGGCCGGGCGCGGTGGCGCAAATCCCGGCGATGCCGTTGCTGGTTGCGGCGGGGTTTTCGCTGATCGGGCTGGGATTGTTCTTGGCGGGGCTGAGGCGAATTCCCGCGGAGGCGATGGCCGCCCCCGCGGGCTAGGCACCTCTATATCCGCGTTGCCGGGGCCGGTTGCGCCGGAGCCTCGGCCTTGGCGGGCACGATCGGCGCCCGGTCGCGCCGGGCGGCGTCGCAGTTGCCTACGCTGGTCTTGGTGACCTGCGGCTCCGGGCTTTTCCCGTCCGAGCTCCACGAGACGGTCTGGGTGCAGCCGTCGGCGCCGGTGGTCGAGGAGACCATGCTATAGTGGTACGACCCGGCGGGCAGGTTGCTCGTGAGGGTCAGGCCCGGCGCGGGAGTTCCCGTGGCGGCGGCGCGCTGGAGTTCGGCCACCTGCTGGAGCATCGCGCGGTGCTGTTGCTCGAGCAGCGCGGAGACATGCTGCATCTCGGCGAAGGGATCGCCGCCAAGCGCGAACAGCGGATCGGCGAATGCGATCGCCTGCGGCGCAGCCTGGACCACGACGCGCGGCGCGACATCGCCCGCGTATTCGACTTGCGCGACCGAGCCATCGGGCAGCGCGACATTGAGTTTGTGAAGCTTCGCGGTGGCCGCCTCGGCCACGCCGCAGACCAGCAGCGCGGCGGCGCCGGTCAGGATGACGTTACGGGATACCCGCATCGTTGAACCTCCATGGTTGAATCGGCGCGCAGATTTTATGCGGCGAAGCTGAACCGTGGATTACAAAACGCGCTCTGCAGCGCGCATTACCGATTGTTCACATAAACGAAAAAGGCGACACGATTGCTCGTGCCGCCCCTTCCGATCACGGGTGCTTCAAGACACCCGCAAAACCTGAAAGTTACTTGATCTCGACGGTGCCGCCGGCGGCTTCGACCTTGGCCTTGATCTCTTCGGCTTCGGCCTTGTTGACGCCTTCCTTGATCGCCTTGGGAGCCGATTCCACGAGGGTCTTGGCTTCGGTCAGGCCGAGCTGAGTGATCGCGCGGACTTCCTTGATGACCTGGATCTTCTTGCCGCCGTCGCCGGTCAGGATGACGTCGAATTCGGTCTTCTCTTCGGCGGGAGCGGCGGCTTCGCCGCTGGCGGCGGGGCCGGCGACCGCAACCGCGGCGGCGGCAGAAACGCCCCACTTCTCTTCGAGCGCCTTGGCGAGGTCGGCCGCCTCGAGGACGGTCAGCTTGGAAAGTTCTTCAACGAGATTGGCGATGTCGGCCATGATATGTGCTCCTGATTGGATGTGTGCCGGGCCAGCCGGCAGAAACGAATGCGAACAGTCTTACGCGGCGCTTTTCTCGGCATAGGCGTTGAACACCCGGGCGAGCTTGCTCGCGGGGGCGACGACGACCTGGGCGATCTTGGTAGCCGGGGCCTGGACGAGCCCGATCAGGCGGCTGCGCAGCGCGTCGAGCGACGGCAGCGAAGCGAGCGCCTTGATCCCGTCGGGGCTGAGAACTTGCGTCCCCATGGCCCCGCCGACGATCTCGAGCTTGTCGTTGGTCTTGGCGAAATCGATCGCGACCTTGGCGGCCGCGACCGGGTCGACCGAAGTGGCCAACGCCACCGGACCGGTGAGCATGTCACCGATCCCGCTATAGCTGGTGCCTTCGATCGCCAGGCGCGCGAGACTGTTCTTGGAAACCTTGAACGATGCACCGGCATCCCGCATCTTCGTGCGCAGGGCCGTGGACTGGGCCACGGTCATGCCGAGGTTGCGGGTGATGACCACCACGCCGACCTCGTTGAAGGTTGCGTTGAGCGCTGCGACCGCGTCGGCTTTCTGCGAACGATCCATGCGTACTCCTTCCCTTTGGCCGAGTGCACGGGGGCAAACGACCGGCTGCGATGTCCGCCGGGCGCACAGGGCACCAAGCGGGCGAGTCCAGTGATGGGGAAGGAGGCGGCGTCGCCGAAACGAACGCCAAGGCGCGGGGCCCAAAAGCCCGAGCGCGAAAATCTCGTTTCCCCGTCTAGGCCGGAAATTAAGCGGGGCAGACACCCCGCACCGACTGTCTCGGACGGACGACCGGAGGGCGAACCTGCCGGTCGGGGCGGGCCTGTGGGGGAAGGCCCGCCCGGAGTCAAGCTTCGCGGGCGTACCCCAGCAAATCTCCCGGCTGGCATTCGAGCACGCGGCAGATCGCCTCGAGCGTGGAAAAACGGATTGCCTTGGCTTTGCCGGTCTTGAGGATCGAGAGGTTTGCCAGCGTGATGTCGACCCTTTCGGCCAGTTCGGTCAGCGTCATGCGGCGTTGGTAGAGCAGCTCGTCGAGGGTCACGACGATCTTCCCGTCATCGGTCTCGGCCTCGCCCATCACACGGTCCCTTCCAGCTCTTCGCGCATCGCAGCGCCGCGGCGGAAGACCCGCGCAAGGATGAACAGCACGAGCATCAGCAGCAGGCTGCTGAACGAAAAGCCGAAATCGGAGTGGAGGTCGGCGTGGGCGTGTTCGGCGGCGGGGCTGTCTTCGACTACGCTGGCGATCCACAGCACCAGTGCGCCGACCGGGATCGAGGCGATCTGGCCCGCGAGGACCAGCCAGCCCATCCGCGACAGGCGCTCGGCGTTTTCGGGAATGAACGGATCGCCGGTGCCGACGCTGAGCACGATCCGTCGCAGCAGAACGAGAAACCATACTGCCATCGCCAGCAACACCGCGATCCCGGCGAGCACGATCAGGATCGCGCCGATCATCTCGGGGCCGGTCTCGACCCCCTTGGCGGCGATTTCTGCGAGGACGCGGGCCTGGAAGACGATCACCACCGGGATGACGAGGAGAGCCGCCACCGCGGCGACGCCAAGCACGCCGATGAAGACCATCAGGAGCAGGCGCGCCGCGGTGAGCAGGGGGTCGCGTTTAGGGGTCATCGCGCCGCGCTCAGGCCAGTTCGACCGCGACGGGCGCGGCGGCGAAAGCGACGGGCGAGACCGGCACCGTCACGGTGGCGAGCCACGATGCGAGCACGAACGCGGCCGACATGGCGACCGAGGCGATCTGCGAGATTTGAAAGCGGGTCATAGCCGTTCTCCGATATGGGCGATATCGTTATTCAATATGTCCAGTCGTTCATATCGTCAATCGATAAATATCGAAAAACAATATGGCACTGATTGTTTTACGGAAATTCCCCGCGCTGCGGCGGCGCCGCGCCCTGAAATCGGCGACGGGTTACACGGCGCGGGGTTTGGCGCGTGGCAGTCTGCGGCCCGATTCGCGCGTCCTGACGACCGTTTGACACCCGCCTGCGTGCCGCCTATATGCCCGCTTCGCTTGCGTGTTTCGAGCAAGGCGGACCCATTCGCGAGGGGCCGCCACGGAAGGAAGCCCAGGCCTCATACGACGCGATGGCTGCAGGCCCGGTCCTCGGAAGGGGTGCCGTGTGCCTCGCAGCCGTTTTTGCGTCGGATGGTCCGCCCGCGTGACGGAACGATTTTCGCCGGACCTCTCGTCCGGCCCTTTGAAGAGGCGCAGACCCCCTCATGGCCACCCAGCCCACCACGCCGGTTTCGGCGAGCCGCAGCTCCGCCAAGAAGCGCATCCGCAAGATCTTCGGCGACATCCACGAAGTCATCGCGATGCCCAACCTGATCGAGGTGCAGCGCGAAAGCTACGAGCAGTTCCTCCGGTCCGACCCCGCCACGGGCTACGTCTCGGGGCTGGAGAAGACGCTGCGCAGCGTGTTCCCGATCACCGACTTCGCCGGCACCGCCAGCCTGGATATCAAGAAGGACGGCGGCTACATGCTCGAGCCGCCCAAGTACGACGTCACCGAGTGCCGCCAGCGCGGGATCACTTACGCCGCGCCGATGAAGGTCACGCTGACGCTCGCCACCTTCGAGGTCGATCACGACACCGAGACCAAGAGCCTCGTCGATATCAAGGAGCAGGACGTCTACATGGGCGACATGCCCCTGATGACGGAGAACGGCACCTTCGTCATCAACGGCACCGAGCGCGTGATCGTTTCGCAGATGCACCGTTCGCCGGGCGTGCTGTTCGACCACGATCGCGGCAAGACGCACTCTTCGGGCAAGTACCTGTTCGCCGCGCGGGTCATCCCGTACCGCGGCTCGTGGCTCGATTTCGAATTCGACGCCAAGGACATCGTCAACGTCCGGATCGACCGCAAGCGCAAGCTTCCGGTCACCGCGCTGCTCCACGCGCTGGGGCTCGATAACGAGCAGATCCTGGATTACTTCTACAACAAGGTCACCTGGGTCCGCGCCGAAGCGGGCTGGCGGCTGCCTTACGTGGCCGAGCAATGGCGCGGCCAGAAGCCGACCTTCGACATCATCGACGGGACCAGCGGCGAGGTCGTCTTCGCCGAGGGCACCAAGATCACCCCGCGGATGGCAAGCAAGGCCGAGAAGGACGGGCTCAAGGAGCTGCTGATCCCGACCGAGGAAATCTTCGCGCGCTATGCCGCGCACGACCTGATCGACGAATCGACCGGGCGGATCTGGATCGAGGCGGGCGACGAAGTCGGCCCCGAGAACCTCGAGGCGCTCGACAAGGCGGGCGTCGATCGCCTCGTCCTGCTCGACGTCGACAACAACACGGGGCCGTGGATCCGCAACACGATGAAGGCCGACAAGGCCGAGGATCGCGACCAGGCGCTGGCCGACATCTACCGCGTGATGCGCCCCGGCGAGCCGCCGACGCGCGAAACCGCCGATGCGCTGTTCGCCGGTCTGTTCTTCGATCCCGACCGCTACGACCTGTCCGCGGTCGGCCGGGTCAAGCTCAACATGCGCCTCGGCCTCGAAGTCGAGGACACGATCACCACGCTGCGCACCGAGGACATCCTCAGCGTGGTCAAGGAACTGGTCGATCTCAAGGACGGCAAGGGCGAAGTCGACGACATCGACAACCTCGGCAACCGCCGCGTGCGTTCGGTCGGCGAGCTGCTCGAGAACCAGTACCGCGTCGGGCTGCTGCGCATGGAGCGCGCGGTCAAGGAGCGGATGAGCAGCGTCGACGTCTCGACGGTGATGCCCAACGACCTGATCAACGCCAAGCCCGCGGTCGCCGCGGTGCGCGAGTTCTTCGGTTCGAGCCAGCTTTCGCAGTTCATGGACCAGACCAACCCGCTTTCGGAAGTCACCCACAAGCGCCGCGTCTCGGCGCTCGGGCCGGGCGGCTTGACGCGCGAGCGCGCGGGCTTCGAAGTCCGCGACGTTCACCCGACCCACTACGGCCGGATCTGCCCGATCGAGACGCCCGAAGGCCCGAACATCGGCCTGATCAACTCGCTCAGCACGTTCGCGCGGGTCAACAAGTACGGCTTCATCGAAACCCCGTACCGAAAGGTTTCGAACAGCAAGGTCAGCTCGGACGTCGTCTATCTCTCCGCGATGGAAGAGCAGAAGCACGTCGTCGCGCAGGCCTCGGCCGAAACCGACGCCGACGGCCGCTTCGTCGAGGATCTGATCTCGGCGCGCGACAGCGGCGAGTTCGTGATGGCGCCGCGCGACAACGTGACGCTGATGGACGTTTCGCCCAAGCAGCTCGTCTCGGTCGCCGCCTCGCTGATCCCGTTCCTCGAGAACGACGACGCCAACCGCGCGCTGATGGGCTCGAACATGCAGCGCCAGGCGGTGCCGCTGGTTCGCGCCGAAGCGCCGTTCGTCGGCACCGGCATGGAAGAAACCGTCGCGCGCGATTCGGGCGCGGCGATCGGCGCGCTGCGCGGCGGGATCGTCGACCAGGTCGATGCCACCCGCATCGTGATCCGCGCCTCGGGTGACATCGAGCCCGGCAAGTCGGGCGTCGACATCTACACGCTCCAGAAGTTCCAGCGTTCGAACCAGAACACCTGCATCAACCAGCGCCCGCTGGTGAAGGTCGGTGAAGTGGTCGAAGCCGGCGACATCCTCGCCGACGGTCCCTCGACCGAGCTGGGCGAACTGGCGCTGGGCCGCAACAGCCTCGTCGCGTTCATGCCGTGGAACGGCTACAACTACGAGGATTCGATCCTGATCTCCGAGCGCATCGTCAAGGACGACGTGTTCACCTCGATCCACATCGAGGAATTCGAGGTCATGGCCCGCGACACGAAGTTGGGGCCGGAGGACATCACCCGCGACATTCCCAACGTCGGCGAGGAAGCCTTGCGCAACCTCGACGAGGCGGGGATCGTCTACATTGGCGCCGAAGTGCACCCGGGCGACATCCTCGTCGGCAAGATCACCCCCAAGGGCGAATCGCCGATGACGCCGGAAGAAAAGCTGCTCCGCGCGATCTTCGGCGAGAAGGCCAGCGACGTGCGCGACACTTCGCTCAAGCTGCCGCCGGGGGTTTCCGGGACGATCGTCGAGGTCCGGGTGTTCAACCGCCACGGCATCGAAATCGACGACCGTACCCGCGCAATCCAGAACGAGGAAATCGAACGCCTCAAGAAGGATAGCGAGGACGAGCGCAACATCCTCAATCGCGCGACCTACAACCGCCTGCGCGAGATGCTCGTCGGGCAGGTCGTCGCGGCCGGGCCGAAGGCTGCCAAGAAGGGCCAGGTCATCGACGAGGCCGTCCTCGGCGAAGTCGAGCGCCACGAATGGTGGAAGTTCGCGGTCGCCGACGATGCCCGCCAAACCCAGCTCGAGGCCGTCCGCCTCCAGTACGACGAGGCGATCAAGGTCATCAACGCCAAGTTCGAGGACCGCCGCGAGAAGCTTGAGCGCGGCGACGAGCTGGCGCCGGGCGTGCTCAAGATGGTCAAGGTGTTCGTGGCGGTGAAGCGCAAGCTCCAGCCGGGCGACAAGATGGCCGGGCGCCACGGCAACAAGGGTGTCATTTCGCGCATCCTCCCCGCCGAGGACATGCCGTTCCTAGAGGACGGGACCCCGGTGGACGTCGTGCTCAACCCGCTGGGCGTGCCTTCGCGCATGAACGTCGGGCAGATCTTCGAGACGCATCTGGGCTGGGCCGCGCGCGGTCTCGGCCAGCAGATCACCGCGGCGTTGCAGGAATGGCGCGACGCCAATCCGAACCCCGAGGCGGCGGCGCCGCCCTCGGCCCTGGTCGACCGGCTCAAGGACATCTACGGCGAGCGGTACCACGACCAGATCGACGCGCGGACCCCGTCCGAGATCGTCGACATGGCCGAGCTGCTCAAGAACGGCGTGCCGATGGGCACCCCGGTCTTCGACGGCGCGCGCGAGGCGGATGTCTCGGCGATGCTGGTCAAGGCAGGCCTCGATCCGTCGGGCCAGGTCACGCTCTACGACGGGCGTACCGGCGACGCGTTCGACCGCAAGGTGACCGTGGGCTACATCTACATGCTCAAGCTGCACCACCTGGTCGACGACAAGATCCACGCGCGTTCGATCGGGCCGTACTCGCTGGTCACCCAGCAGCCGCTGGGCGGCAAGGCCCAGTTCGGCGGCCAGCGCTTCGGCGAAATGGAGGTCTGGGCGCTCCAGGCCTACGGCGCGGCATACACGCTGCAGGAAATGCTCACGGTCAAGTCGGACGACGTGATCGGGCGGACCAAGGTCTACGAGGCGATCGTCAAGGGCGACGACACCTTCGAGGCCGGCATCCCCGAGAGCTTCAACGTGCTCGTCAAGGAAATGCGCAGCCTCGGCCTCAACGTCGAACTCTCCTCGATCGATACGAGCGAGGAAGACGAGTGGCCGCAGGCGGCGGAGTAGGAATCTCCCTCTCCCGTTCAGGGAGAGGGTCGGGGAGAGGGGAATGTCCGCTCTCTTCAATGCGCCGAGATCAAGGGGGACAGCCCCCTCTCCCAACCCTCTCCCCTGAAGGGGAGAGGGCTTAAGAGGACCGAAAAATGAACGACCTGACCAAATTCACCAACCCGGTGGCCAAGCCCGAGACCTTCGACCAGATCCAGATCGGTCTGGCCTCGCCCGAGCGCATCCGCTCGTGGTCCTTCGGCGAGATCAAGAAGCCCGAGACGATCAACTACCGGACCTTCAAGCCCGAGCGCGACGGGCTGTTTTGCGCCCGCATCTTCGGGCCGGTGAAGGACTACGAGTGCCTGTGCGGCAAGTACAAGCGCATGAAGTACAAGGGCGTCGTCTGCGAAAAGTGCGGCGTCGAGGTCACGGTCACCAAGGTCCGCCGTGAGCGGATGGGCCACATCGAGCTCGCCGCGCCGGTCGCGCACATCTGGTTCCTCAAGTCGCTGCCGTCGCGGATCGGCCTCCTCCTCGACATGCAGCTCAAGCAGCTCGAGCGGATCCTCTACTTCGAGAGCTACGTCGTGATCGAGCCGGGCCTGACCCCGCTCGAGCGCTACCAGCTGCTCACCGAGGACGAACTGCTCGATGCGCAGGACGAGTACGGCGAGGACGCGTTCAGCGCCGGGATCGGCGCCGAGGCGGTCAAGCACATGCTGATGAGCCTCGACCTCGTCCAGGAACGCGACGACCTGATGGAAGACCTGCGGACCACCAAGTCCGAGCTCAAGCCCAAGAAGATCATCAAGCGACTGAAGGTCGTCGAAAGCTTCATCGATTCGGGCAACAAGCCCGAATGGATGATCCTCGACGTCGTTCCGGTCATCCCGCCCGAACTGCGCCCGCTGGTGCCGCTCGATGGCGGCCGCTTCGCGACCTCGGATCTCAACGATCTGTACCGCCGCGTGATCAACCGCAACAACCGGTTGAAGCGCCTGATCGAGCTGCGCGCGCCGGACATCATCGTCCGCAACGAAAAGCGCATGCTCCAGGAAGCGGTGGACGCGTTGTTCGACAACGGCCGCCGCGGCCGCGTGATCACCGGCGCCAACAAGCGTCCGCTCAAGTCGCTGTCCGACATGCTCAAGGGCAAGCAGGGCCGCTTCCGCCAGAACCTGCTCGGCAAGCGCGTCGACTATTCGGGGCGTTCGGTGATCGTCACCGGGCCCGAACTCAAGCTGCACCAGTGCGGCCTGCCCAAGAAGATGGCGCTCGAGCTGTTCAAGCCGTTCATCTACGCCCGGCTCGACGCCAAGGGCCTGTCGATGACGCTCAAGCAGGCCAAGAAGTGGGTCGAAAAGGAGCGCAAGGAAGTCTGGGACATCCTCGACGAGGTGATCCGCGAGCATCCCGTGATGCTCAACCGCGCCCCCACGCTCCACCGCCTGGGCATCCAGGCGTTCGAGCCGGTGCTGATCGAAGGCAAGGCGATCCAGCTCCACCCGCTGGTCTGCTCGGCGTTCAACGCCGACTTCGACGGCGACCAGATGGCGGTCCACGTGCCGCTGAGCCTCGAAGCCCAGCTCGAAGCGCGCGTGCTGATGATGTCGACCAACAACATCCTCAGCCCCGCCAACGGCAAGCCGATCATCGTGCCGTCGCAGGACATGGTCCTGGGGCTGTACTACCTGTCGATGGACCGCGAGGGTGAGCCGGGCGAGGGCATGATGATGTCCGATATGGCCGAAGTGCACCACGCGCTCGCCGCGGGGGCGGTGACGCTGCACTCCAAGATCGTCGCGCGCGTGCCGCAGACCGACGAGAAGGGGCAGCAGTACATGCGCCGCTTCGAGACGACCCCGGGACGGATGCTGCTGGGCGAATGCCTGCCGCAGAGCCACACCGTGCCGTTCGACGTCGTCAACCGCCTCCTCACCAAGAAGGAGATCGGCGACGTCATCGACCAGGTCTATCGCCACACCGGGCAGAAGGACACCGTCCTGTTCGCCGACGCGATCATGACGCTGGGCTTCCGCAACGCGTTCAAGGCGGGGATCAGCTTCGGCAAGGACGACATGATCATCCCCGACAGCAAGGTCGAGCTCGTGGGTGAGACCAAGGCGCTCGTCGCCGATTACGAGCAGCAGTATCAGGACGGCCTGATCACCCAGCAGGAAAAGTACAACAAGGTGATCGACGCCTGGAGCCGCTGCGGCGACAAGGTCGCCGACGCGATGATGGACGAGATCAAGGCCACGCCGAAGGACGAGAAGGGCCGCCAGAAGCCGGTCAACTCGATCTACATGATGAGCCATTCGGGCGCGCGCGGTTCGCCGACGCAGATGAAGCAGCTTGCGGGCATGCGCGGGCTGATGGCCAAGCCTTCGGGCGAGATCATCGAGACCCCGATCATCTCGAACTTCAAGGAAGGCCTGACCGTCCTTGAATACTTCAACTCGACGCACGGCGCCCGCAAGGGCCTCGCGGACACCGCGCTGAAGACCGCCAACTCGGGCTACCTCACCCGCCGCCTGGTCGACGTGTCGCAGGATTGCGTCGTCGTCGTCGAGGATTGCGGGACCGAGCGCGCGCTCGAGATGCGCGCGATCGTTCAGGGCGGAACTACCATCGCCTCGCTCGGCGAGCGCATCCTGGGCCGCACGCTGGCCGAGGATCTGGTCGATTCGAAGTCGGGCGAAGTCATCGCCAAGGACGGCCAGTTGCTCGACGAAGCCGCGATCCTCAAGATCGAGGCCGCGGGCATCCAGGGCGCGCGGATTCGCTCGCCGCTGGTTTGCGCCGCCGAGCAGGGCGTGTGCGGCAAGTGCTACGGGCGCGATCTCGCCCGCGGCACCCCGGTCAACATCGGCGAGGCTGTGGGGATCATCGCCGCGCAGTCGATCGGTGAGCCGGGCACGCAGCTGACGATGCGGACCTTCCACATCGGCGGCGCGGCGCAGGTCAACGAGACCAGCCACCTCGAAGCCATTGCGGACGGCACCATAGTCCACCGCGACATCCCGACGATCATCGACAAGCGCGGCCGGCGGCTCAGCCTGGCCCGCAACGGCGAGATCGTGGTGATGGACAACGAGGGCCGCGAGCGCGCGCTCCACCGCGTCCCCTATGGCACGCATCTCCTCCAGGAGAACGGCGCCAAAGTCGCGCTGGGCGAGCGCGTCGCCGAGTGGGATCCGTTCACCACCCCGGTGATCACCGACAAGGCCGGCACGATCCGCTATCAGGACCTGATCGACGGCCGCACGCTCACCGAGCAGGTCGACGAAGCCACCGGCATCGCCCAGCGCGTCGTCACCGAGAATCGCGGCATCGGCCGGGCCAAGAAGGAGGACTACCGTCCCCGTCTGACCCTGCACGACGAGGATTCGGGCGAGAGCGCGCGCTTCATGATGGCGCCGGGCACGACCTTGTCGGTCGAGGACGGCCAGCAGGTCTCGGCCGGCGACGTGCTCGCCCGCGCCAGCCGCGAAGCCGCCAAGACCCGCGACATCACCGGCGGTCTGCCGCGCGTTGCCGAGCTGTTCGAGGCGCGCAAGCCCAAGGACAACTCGATCATCGCCAAGGTCGCCGGCCGGATCGAGTTCGTCCGCGACTACAAGGCCAAGCGCAAGATCGCGATCGTCCCGGAAGAGGGCGATCCGGTCGAGTACCTGATCCCCAAGAGCCGCGTGATCGACGTCCAGGAAGGCGATTTCGTCAAGAAGGGCGACAACCTGATCTCGGGCTCGCCCGATCCGCACGACATCCTCGAAGTCATGGGGGTCGAGGCGCTGGCCGAGTTCCTCGTGGCCGAGATCCAGGAAGTCTACCGGCTCCAGGGCGTGAAGATCAACGACAAGCACATCGAGGTGATCGTCCGCCAGATGCTCCAGAAGGTCGAGATCACCGACGGCGGCGACACCACGCTGCTGGCCGGCGAGCAGCTCGATTACGAGGAAATGAACGAGTACAACGCCAAGCTGACCAAGGGCCAGAAGCCCGCCGAGGGCAAGCCGGTGTTGCTGGGCATCACCAAGGCGAGCCTGCAGACGCGCAGCTTCATCTCGGCGGCTTCGTTCCAGGAGACCACCCGCGTTCTCACCCAGGCCGCGGTCGAAGGCAAGACCGACAGCCTGATCGGGCTCAAGGAGAACGTGATCGTCGGGCGCCTGATCCCGGCGGGCACGGGTGCGGGGATGAACCGCATGCGCGTGGCGGCGACCAGCCGCGACGCCGCGCTGCGCGCCGCCTACCGCAAGCTCCAGGAAAGCCTGATCGCGCCCGCGACGGCGGCCGAAGAGCACGCCGCCGAACTCGCCCAGGGTCCGGAAGCGGCGATCGGCGACGACGTGCTGGCGATGGTCGAGGGCGAGACCCACGGCACCGATGCCGACGCCGGCGACTACCTGCTGGCCGATGGCGACGCCGCTCACATCGGCGAGGGCGAGGCCGAGTAAGCCGTCCTATCCTCGCCCTTTTCAGGGGCGAGGGCGAGAGTACCAAAGACCCCGCCGGAGCGATCCGGCGGGGTTTTTTGTCGCTGGAACGCCGTGCAAATCATCTGATCCGCTCGACACGAGCGGCCTAGACAATCTGCCTCCAGTCAGGCGTCGATCGCGCCCACGCTCCACAGCCCCGCCAGCGCTTCGGCCAGATCGGTCTGGCGGAACGGCTTGGTCAGTTGCGGCAGGGCCAGATCGAGGTCGCCCGCGGCATAGCCGGTGACGAGCAGGATAGGGAGTTCGCCGTGCTCCTGGCGGATCAGCTTGGCGAGCTGGGCGCCGGTCATCTTGGGCATCGTGAAGTCGGTCACGACCGCCTCGATTTGCGGATTCGCCGCGAGAAGCTCGAGCGCGTCGGCGCCGTTCGAGGCCTCGATCACGGTGTGGCCGAGGTCTTCGAGCATGTCGGCGGTGCCCATCCGCACCAGGATTTCGTCGTCCACCAGCAACACCGTCCGGCCCGCCGCCGCGGGAGTTTGGGGCGGGTGCGGGACCGTTACCGCCGCCGCCGGGGTGGAGGCCACCGGCAGGTACAGCTCGGCCCGGGTACCCTCGCCGACGCGGCTGTTCAGGATGAACGCGCCACCCGATTGGTTGGCGAACCCGTGGACCATGCTCAGTCCCAGCCCGGTGCCCTTGCCGATCTCCTTGGTCGAGAAGAACGGTTCGATCGCCTTGGCCAGAGTCGCCTCGTCCATGCCCCAACCGGTATCGCTGACCTGCAGCAGGACGTAGCCGCCGGGCGCCGGCGCGAGCGTTGGCGGCGGCGCCGGGGCCAGCGCGGCCTCGACCGTCACGCGGCCGCCACCGGGCATCGCGTCCTTGGCGTTGATGCACAAGTTGAGGATCGCCAGTTCGAGCTGGTTCGCGTCGGCCAGCACCGCAGGCAGCGATGGCGCGATCCGCGTCTCGATCCCGATCGTGGCGCCCACCGAGCTGGCGATCAGCTCGTGCATCCCGTCCATCAACCGGGCGAGATCGACCGCGGTGGTCTCGAGCGTCTGGCGCCGGGCGAACCCGAGCATCCGGCTGACCAGCGTCTTGGCGCGCTCGGCCGAGCGGATCGCCCGGTCGAGCGCCCGCGCGGTCCCCGCGTCGCTGCCGCCATAGCGCCGTTCCAGCATGTCGAGCGTGCTCATGATCGGCGACAGCAGGTTGTTCATGTCGTGCGCCAGCCCGCCGGTGAGCTGGCCCAGCGTCTCCAGCTTCTGCGCCTCGCGCAGTTGCACGGTCGCCGCCTCGCGCTCGGCCACCGCGTCCTCCACCCGGCGCTCCAGCGTGGCGTTGAGATCGCGCAGCGCGATTTCGGCGCGGCGGCGGTTGGTGACGTCCTGGAAGATCACCGCCACTTCGCGGCGGCTCGCGGGCTCGATCCGGAACGCCGCGAGCTCGAGATGCCGCGCGGTCGCCTCAAGCTCGCGCTCGAAGCGTATCGGCTCGCCGGTGAGCAGGACCTGACGGTAAAGCTCGACCCAGCCATCGGCTTCGTCGGGCACCATCTGGCGCACGTATTGGCCCACCACGTTGGCGATCCCGGCATGGCGTTCGTAGGCGGCGTTCGCTTCGATATGCAAATAGTCGCTCAGCTTGCCATGCGGTCCGTCGAGGAAGCGGATGACGCAAAAGCCCTCGTCCATCGTGTCGAACAGCGTGCGATAGCGGGTTTCGCTCTCGCGCAGCGCGAGCAGCCGCGCGCGCGCCTCGTATTGGCGGCGGCGGCCGCGGATCGCCGCGCGCGCCAGGCTGACCAGCGTGGTCGGGTGGAACGGCCGCTCGAGGAAGGTGACGTTGCCTAGTGTCTCGAGATAGCGCCCGGCCGCGGGATTGCGCTCCAGCCCGCCGCCGCGCACGGTCAGCAGCACGAACGGGAAGTCCGACCATTCGGCCTGCTCGTCGAGCCACGCGCTGAGCTCGCGTAAGTCCGGCGAGAGCAGCGCTTCCTCGGTGATCACCGCGAAGCCCGCCCCTTGGCGCAGTCCCCGGATCAGCGATGCGACATCGGTGCAGGCGACGGTGTCGATGCCGGTTTCACGCAGCATCCCCGCGGCGATCGTCGCGTCGCGGCCATGGGGAGCCAGGATCAGCGCCCGTTCGGAAAAGGCGGGAATCACTCGCCCGTTTCGGACAGCAGCGCCTCGCCGGCGTCGATCAGGGTGGGCACGCCACGCAGAACGCCCTGGAAGCCCGTCAACGGCCGGCCGAGATCGAAGCCGCGCGCCCCGATGCGGAATTCGCGGATCGTGTCCTCGTGCGCGCCGGTCCGCTTCTTGACCACCGACACCGCCCGGCGAACCCGGCCCAGCGCCTCGAAGTAGCGCAGCAGGATGACCGTGTCGGCCAGATAGGTGACGTCGACCGGAGATTTCATGTCGCCGACCAGACCGTGCTGGGCGACGGTCAGGAAGGTTGTCGCCCCCTGACGGTTGAGGAACTGGAGCAGCTCGTGCATGTGCAGGATCAGCGCGTTTTCCTCGGGCATCGCCGCCTGAAAGCCGTTGAGGCTGTCGATGACGACAGTGCGCGCGCCGTGGACCTCCACGCATTGACGCACCCGCTGCGAGAACTCGCCCGGGGTCATCTCCGCCGCATCGACCTGTTCCAGGGTAAGGTTGCCCGCCGCCACCAGCGCGTCGAGATCGATGCCCAGACCCTTGGCCCGTTCCTTGAGCAATCCGAGCTCCTCGTCGAAGACGAACATCGCCGAGCGCTCGCCGCGCGCGGCGGCTCCGACCACGAAAGTGAGCGCGAGCAGCGACTTGCCCGTGCCCGAAGGCCCCAGGATCAGGATGCTGGTGCCGCGTTCGATCCCGCCGCCCAGCAGCGCGTCGAGCTCGCGGGATTGGCTCGGCACCGTCTCGCGGACGAACTGGGCGCGGTGTTCCGAAGAAACCAGCCGCGGGTAGACTTCGACCCCGCCGGTCTTAATGCAGAAGTCGTGGTAGCCACCGCGAAACCGGCGGCCGCGATACTTGATCACGCGCATCCGGCGGCGTTCGGCACCGTAATCGCGCGCCATCTCCTCCAGCAGCAGCACCCCGTGGGCGACGCTGTGCACGGTGCGGTCGTTGATTTCGGTGGTGAGATCGTCGAGCATCAGAACGGTCGCGTTCTGGCGCGCGAAGTAGTGTTTGAGCGCGAGAATCTGCCGCCGGTAACGCAACGAGCTTTGCGCGAGCAGGCGGATCTCGGACAGGCTGTCGAGCACCACGCGGTCGGGCTTGACCCGTTCGAAGGCCTCGAAGATCCGCTTGGTCGTCTCGCCCAGCTCGAGGTCGGACGAATAGAGCAGGCTCTGCTGCTGGTCGTCGTCGAGCAGGTTTTCGGGCGGGACCAGCTCGTAGACCTCGATCCCTTCGAGCGACCAACCGTGCGAGCCCGCGCTGTTGCGCAGCTCGTCCTCGGTCTCGGACAGGGTGATGTAGAGCGTGCGCTCGCCGTTCGCTGCGCCATCGCGGAGGAACTGGGTGGCGATCGTGGTCTTGCCGGTCCCGGGGCTGCCTTCGAGCAGGAACACGCGGCTTCGCGAGAGTCCGCCCCTTAGGATGTCGTCGAGTCCCTCGATTCCGGTCGCGGCGTTGTTGCCCGCGTTGTTCATTTCGTCAGTACTTTCAATGCTCAAATCGACGCTCTCCCCGGCGCCAGCGGCGCGCTCTGCGCGGCTGCGGAAAGGGGCGCGGCAGCGCCGTCGACGGATGCGACCCGGACATTGTCGAAACAAACCCCGCTACGGGGAACTCGTTCCAAGCCGAGCGTCGGGGCCGCGCTGCTGGCGTGGCTCGCGGTGCGCGCACATTGCAAAGTTGGATTTCATTTGCTCGCGCGATCGGCAATGCGCCGCAGACCCGATCCTAGGCCGACGAACACCCTTTTCGCCCGCTCCGCAGGCGCATGTCCCGAAGGTCGGTTTTTTTACCCCTGGACTGTGGTCCAAGTGGTCCAAGGCGCGCTTCGGCCGCTCGGTTTAGCGTGGCTTGCGGTGTTCGCCCCTGACCCAGCGCACGGTGCCGCTGCTCGCGCGCATGACGACGCTCTCGGTGGTCATCGTCCCGCCCTTAAGCCGCTTGACGCCCTTCAGCAGCGAGCCGTCGGTGACCCCGGTGGCGGCGAAGATGCAGTCGCCCTTGGCCAGCTCGGTAAGATCGTACTGGCGATTGAGGTCGGCGATCCCCCACTTGCGCGCGCGCGCCTTCTCGTCCTCGTTGCGGAACAGCAGGCGGCCCTTGAACTGCCCGCCCACGCAGCGCAGCGCGGCGGCGGCGAGTACGCCCTCCGGCGCCCCGCCCGATCCCATGTAGAGGTCGATCCCCGTCGATTCGTCGGTGGTGGCGATCACCCCGGCGACGTCGCCATCGGGGATCAGCGCGATCCCGCAGCCGATCGCGCGCAGCTCGGCGATCAGGGCGCCATGGCGCGGGCGGTCGAGCACGCAGACGATCAGCTCGTTGGGCTCGACCCCCTTGGCCGCGGCCACCGCGGCGACGTTCTCGCCCACCGTGCGGTCGAGGTCGATCACCCCGGCGGGATAGCCGGGGCCGACCGCCAGCTTGTCCATATAGACGTCGGGGGCGTTGAGCAGGTTGCCCTCCTCGGCGATCGCCAGCACCGCCAGCGCGTTGGGCCCGGCCTTGGCGGTGATCGTGGTGCCTTCCAGCGGATCGAGCGCGATGTCGATCTTGGGGCCGGTGCCCTGCGCGCTGCCCACCTTCTCGCCGATATAGAGCATCGGCGCCTCATCGCGCTCGCCCTCGCCGATCACCACGGTGCCGTCCATGTCGAGCTCGTTGAGCGCGGCGCGCATCGCCTCGACCGCGGCGGCGTCGGCGGCCTTCTCGTCGCCGCGCCCGATCAGGCGCGAGGCGGAGATCGCCGCCGCCTCGGTCACGCGCACCATTTCCAGCACCAGCACGCGGTCGAGCAGGGCGCTCGGCCGGGTCGCCATCGGGGTGGGCGCGGGGGCGTTGTTCGCCATGACGTTCAATTCCAGTTCAGCGGGGAAGGGGAGTGAGTGCGCGTGCCCTAAAGAGCGAGGCCTGCGTTGTCGAGACTGCCCGCCGCGCTTGCGGCCATCGCCCTGATCTGGATCGATGCGACGGGCACCGCGCACGCGCAGAACGCCGAATCCGAGCTCGATCGCAAGGTCGCCGAGCGTCTCGCCGCGCAGCGGGCGACGACCGACCTGACCGACAAGCGCTGCGCGCTGGGCGCCGCCGATGCCGGCGAGATCGTCGTCTGCGCACCGCGCGACGTGCACGAGCACCGCTATCCGGGGCGCGAGCAACTCGATTCGGCCAAGTCGACCCGCGACGGCCTGCCCCGCGCGCCCGATCTGCGCCCGGTCTATCCCGGCCTGGTGGTCGCGCGCGGCTGCTTCATTCCACCGTGCCCGCTGCCGCCGATGATCTTCATCGACGTCAAAGCGCTGCCCCAGGCGCCCGCCGGATCGGACGCGGATCTGATCGCCAAGGGCGAAAAGGCGCAGCCCTAGGGCATCGGGCGCTAGGCGCCCAGGATGTGCATCACCAGCGGCGCTTCGGCCAGGCTCGCGGACCCTTCCAGCAGCCGCAGCGCCTCGGCGATGCAGCGCTCCGGCCCGTCGTGGGTGACCAGCGCGATCAGCACCTGCCCGTCGGGATCGGAATCGCCCTGCTGGATCAGGCTCTCGATCGAAACCCCCGCATCGCGCATCGCCGCCGCGATCTCCGCCAGCACGCCGGGCCGGTCCGCCACGATGAAACGCAAATACGCCTTGCCCACCCGTTTGCCGGACGCGGCGGGTATCATCGGCTCGAGCTCGGCGACGGGGATCGAGAACGGTGCGCCGACTTCGCCGCCGACCACGGTCTGACGCGCGATGTCGATCAGGTCGGCGACCACCGCGCTCGCTGTCGGTCCGTCGCCGGCGCCCGCGCCCTGGAACAATAGGCGGCCCGAGAAATTGCCCTCCGCGACCACCGCATTGGTCGCGCCGTCGACGTGGGCGAGAGGGTGCTGGCGCGGGACGAGGCAGGGGTGGACCCGCTGGAACAAGGCGTCCCCCTTCGGCTTCGGCCATCCCGATCAGGCGGATGCAGTAGCCGAGCTGCGCGGCCTGGGCGATGTCGGCGGCGAGCACGCGGCGGATGCCCATCGTCTCGACCGGCGCGAAATCGATCCGGCTGCCGAAGGCGATGCTGGCCAGGATCGCCAATTTGTGCGCGGCGTCGACCCCGTCGATGTCGAACGCCGGATCGGTTTCCGCAAAACCCTTGGCCTGCGCTTCCGCCAAGACCCCGGCGAAGTCGCGCCCGGTGTCTTCCATCGTCGAGAGGATGTAATTGCAGGTGCCGTTGAGGATGCCATAGACCCGCTCGATCGCGTTGGCCGCCGCACCTTCGCGCAGGCCCTTGATCACCGGGATTCCACCCGCGACCGCGGCCTCGAACTTCAGCGCGACTCCCGCCGCTTCGGCCGCCTGCGCCAGTTCCAGACCGTGGTGCGCGATCATCGCCTTGTTCGCGGTCACCAGCGCCTTGCCCTGCGCGAGCGCGTTGCGCGCCGCAGTCAGCGCCGGGCCGTCGCTGCCGCCGACAAGTTCGACGACCACGTCGACATCGGCGCGCGCGGCCATCGCGGTCATGTCGTCGTCCCACGCGAAGCGGGTGATATCGACCCCGCGGTCCTTGAGCCGCTCGCGCGCCGAGACCGCGACGATCTCGATCCGCCGCCCGGCGCGGCGCGCGATCAGGCCGGCGTTCGCGTCGAGCAGGCGGATAACCCCCGCCCCGACCGTGCCGAGCCCGGCCAATGCTATCCGAAGTGGTCCCGCCATGCTGCCCCCGCTTGATCTGGCGGCGCTCTTAGGGGGCGAACCCGCCGGGCGCCAGCCTCAGCCGCGCACCGCTCCCGCCCCCAAACCGCTCAGCGTGCGCGGGCACGCCCCAAGCTGGCCGCGGACGTAGCGATAGTCCTGGGCGGCGATGCGCTGGGCTACGCCATCGCCCGAAAGAACCGCTTCGCTCGAAAGCCCGGCGGGGAGGAAGCAGGCGAGGCGGTACCAGGCCAGCGTGTCGCGCACGGGCGGGCGCGCGGCCTGATCGACGATCTCGCCGAATGCCACGCCCCAGCGCGGCGGCTCGCCGGGACGGTGGAGCACGCTGATCGAGACGGGATCGCCCGCCTCGGTAGTCAGGAACATCTGGGTCTCGCCTTCGCCCACCAGATTCCCGGGGACATGGGATATCTCGCGCACGCCGGTGACGCGCGGCGGCGCCCCGGGCGCGACCAGCTCGGTCAGGATCGAGCGCACCCGCTCCTCCACCGGCTGCGACCATGCGACCTGCGCCGCGGTCGCGACCAGCTGGAGCTCGCCGGGCCTGGCGGCGACCGGGCGGGCGAAGATCAGGGCCACGGCCTTCTTCAGCTTGGGCAGCTTCCCCTTGGCGTCGAGCGGCACATCGGCGAGGTAGCTGGCCGATTCGCCGATGGTCTCACCCAGCAGCAGCGCGCGGGTTCGCGCCTTGACGAAAACTCTCGCCATTCCGCCACGCAGTCCCGGGGCTTGCTCGGGCTTCAATCGGATGGCCTCGCGGATCTCGACGCGGGCGACCAGCGGGGCATGGTCCGCCAGGTCCGCGAGATCGGCATATGTGGGGGCGGCCGGGGCGACGGGCGGGGCTGTCCGTTCTTGCGCAAACCCTTGGGGTGCCGGGAAAACAGCAAGCACCGCCGCCGCCGCTAGGCATTTCGCGAGGACTGGTTTCAACATGACGGGAAAGCTCCTGGAACGACCCCGCGAACGGTGACGATTTCGGCCGCGAACCGATCGTCCACCAAGGGGTGGGAACGCACTGCAACGCCCCTCGTTGAGCGCTTGAACGGTGAATTCGGTCTTAACCGATAAAGCATTTGCGCGGTTTGGGGATCAACGTTAAAGCTCGGAGACGTTGGGCGAACATAAAAAATACGCTCGACCGATGCCGCCGTCCGAACTTGTTTCCGGCGCTGGCGGTTCGGTCTATCCGGCAGGGTGGAGCGATAGTTTGAACGGGTCTGGCGTGATGAGCCTGTCGCAGGGCTTTGCCGTTCGACCCGGTGGTTTTGGGCGACCCGTTTGCGGGATGGCAGAGCAGAGGACCTGAATGGCATACGCTGACCAGAAGATGAGCGGCAATCGCGTTACCGCGCTCATCATTGTGGCGATCCTGCACATTATCGTCGGCTATGCGCTGGTCACTGGCCTGGCGTACGAGGCGGTGAAGAAGATCAAGGAACGCGTCGAGACCTTCGACGTGAAGGAAGAAAAGCCCCCCGAAGAACCGCCGCCGCCGCCGCCCGACGCGCCGGTGCCGCCCCCGCCGATCGTGGCGCCGCCGCCTCCGATCAGCTTCGATCGGCCCTCGCCGGTTCAGGCGGTAGCCACTCCGCCCGCGGTGGTCCTGCCGCCCACGGTCACGGCGCCGCCGCCCGCTCCCCCGCCGCCGCCCGCGGTGTCGAAGGCGCGTGGCGCCAAGCCGAAGGGCCAAAGCAGCTGGGCTGCGCGGATTCAGGACAACTATCCTTCGGCCGCCTTGCGCAAGGAGATAGAAGGTACCGTCGGCGTCCGTGTCACCGTTGGCCCCGACGGTCGCGTCGCGGGCTGCACAGTGACGGGTTCGAGCGGATCGGGCGATCTCGACAGCGCCGCGTGCGACGGGATGCAGCGTTACGCCCGCTTCGAGCCCGCGCTCGATGCCGGGGGCAACCCCACCACCGGTTCGTTCAGCACGAGAATCGTCTACAAGATCAACTAACTCGCCGGGGCGGGTTCCGCCCCGGCATGACCAACCCTGCGAATTCGCATTTTCGATATTGTTTGAGAGGAAGACCCGCATGCTCATCGACATCCTGGCCGCGGCAGCCAAGACCGCCGCGCCGCAGAACAAGTTCGGTTTCGCCGAAGCGCTCCAGCAGGGCGGTTTCATCGCCTATGCCACGGTCACGATCCTGGGGATCATGTCGTTCGGCTCGTTCTACATCCTGTTCACCAAGTTCTTCGAACAGCAGAAGATCATGGGCCAGGCGCGCGATGTCCGCACCAACTTCTGGCGCGCCAACAACCTTCGCGAAGGCGCCAACAAGCTCGACAAGAACTCGGCCTTCCGCCAGCTCGTCGACGATGGTCTCGCCGCCGAAGACCAGCACGGCAAGATGACCGATTCGATGGAAGCTCACGACTGGCTCCACGGCTCGCTCGCCCGCTCGGAAGCCTCGATCAACGCGCGTCTCGCCGGCGGCCTGCCCTTCCTCGCGACCGTGGGCGCGACCGCGCCGTTCATCGGTCTGTTCGGCACCGTGGTCGGCATCTACCGCGCGCTGATCAACATCGGCATCGCCGGTTCGGCCTCGATCGACAAGGTCGCGGGTCCGGTCGGCGAGGCGCTGATCATGACCGCGCTCGGTCTGCTCGTCGCCGTTCCGGCCGTGCTCGCCTACAACTGGCTGCAGAGCCGCAACAAGCGCATCGCCGAGCACCTGAGCGGGTTCTCGACCGACGTGCTCGCGAACATCAACTCGAAGGGTGCGGTTCGCCCTGCGGTGACCACCGCCGCTCCGGCCCGCCCCGCGGCACCGGCTGCCGCCAAGAATTGAGTACGACTTGCCCTCCCCCGCGGGCGCCCGCCCGCGGGGGAGGGCGGTGAGCAAACGCATGCGGCCGCGCGAGGCGGTGGGTCGGCCTTCCAGGCGGGACAACGCCCTCCGGAACCGACCGCAAGAGAACAGGATATGAGAGCATGGCAGTTGCGGTAGGCGGCGCCCAAGAAACTCCGATGTCGGACATCAACACCACGCCGCTGGTCGACGTGATGTTGGTGCTGCTGATCATCTTCCTCATTGCGGTGCCGGTGGCGATCAAGCAGATCGAGAAGCTCAAGGTCCCGGTCAACCCGTACGAGGAATCGCAGGACAAGGTCGAAAACCTGCTGCTCGCGGTTGTCTCGACCGACGAGGGTGGGCGCAGTCCCGGCGATCCGGGCTACGAGGGTTCATCGCGCGGCGGGCAGTGCCGGGTCTATTTCAACAATACGAGCCCGGTCGATTCGGCCGAATTGCAGAAGCAGGCGTTCGAGCGGCTGGACGCGATCGTCAAGCGCGAGGGCGGGGCTCAGAACATCGATCCCGACAAGATCCCCGAAGTTCACATCCGCGGCGACGTCAACGTGCCGTGGAAGTGCATCGCCGGGGCGATCTACAACGTCCAGATTTCCGGCTATCCGCGGGTGGGCTTCATTTCCAACCCCGTCGATCCCAACGGCTAACGCCGACAGCCGAACGAACAGGAGTACCAGACAATGGCAATGAGCGGCGGCAAGGACGACGGCTCACCGATGATGGAAATGAACACGACGCCGTTGATCGACGTCATGCTCGTGCTTCTCATCATGTTCATCATCACCATCCCGGTGGCTACCCACGCGATCCCCATCGATCTGCCGGCGGCTACCCCGCCGACCCCTGAGCAGCAGATCGACCCGGTGAAGAACAAGCTGATTTTGACTCAGGGCAACGAGATCCTGTGGAACGGCGCGCCCACCACTCAGGGCCAGCTGGTTTCGCTGCTCGCCCAGACGCGGACGATGACGCCCGAACCCGAGCTGCAGTTCCAGCCGGAAGAGTTTGCGAGCTACGAACTGGCCGACCAGGTGCTCAAGGTCATCAAGATATCGGGCGTCAGCAAGTTCGGCTTCGTCCAGAACGAACTCTACGCCAACTTCGGCAAGGCCGGCGGCTAAGCCCAAGGCATTCTCCAGCAATCACCAGGAAGGGGCGGAGCGATCCGCCCCTTTTTTGTCGGTCAGTCGCGCTCCGTAGCTGGAGTCTCCCCTCCGCCCATTGCCGTCCCGGCCAGGCTCTCGGCCTCAAGCAGGAGGTCCTCGTCTGCCGCCCCCGACGGCAAATTCTCGCGGCCGATCATCACCATCACCGGCACGGCCATCGGGCTGACCCGGTCGAGCTGGACGTGGACCAGTTGGCCGGCGGCGCGGTCGAGCAGGTCGCCGACGCGGCTGACGTCGGTCATGCGGGTGCGCGCGTCGGCCCAGGCGGCCTCGATCAGGATATGGTCGGGTTCGTACTTGCGCAGCACGTCGTAAATCAGGTCGGTCGAGAAGGTCACCTGCTTGCCCGACTTGCGCTTGCCCGGATGCTGGCGCTCGACCAGCCCGCCGATCACCGCCACCTCGCGAAAGGCGCGGCGAAGCAGGTGCGAGTTCTGGACCCATTCGACGAATTCGTGGGTCAGGATGTCGGGCGAGAGGAGCGCGGCGGGGTCCGCGACCGGCTTGAGGCCATAGACCGCCAGCGAATAGTCGTTGGCCACGAACCCCAGCGGCCCCAGCCCCCGGTCCTCCATCCGCCGGGTCAGCAGCATCCCCAGCGACTGGTTCGCGTTCCACCCCTCGAAGGTGTAATAGACGGTGTATTCGCGCTTGCCGTGGGGAAAGCTTTCGACCAGCAGCTCGCCCGGCCCCGGAAGGCGGCTGCGCCAGTCCTGCATCTCCAGCCATTCGCGCACGTCGTCGGGAAAGCGCGCCCAGCCCGCGCGGTCGACCAGCAGGGCGCGGACCCGGTCGGCGAGGTGCGTCGTCAGCGGCATCCGCGCCCCGCCATAGCTGGGGATCGCCGCCGCACTCTTGGCCGCGTGCACGATGATCGCCATGTCCCGAACCGCCTCAACCTCCAAACTAGTTCCCGCGAACCAGAAGGTGTCGCCGGGGCTGAGCGAAGCGCCGAAGGTCTCTTCGACCCGACCCAACGAGCGCCCGTTCCTGAACCGCACTTCGAGCATTTCGGCATCTAGGATGATCCCGGCGTTGAGCCGGTGGCGGGCGGCGTGCTCGGGGTGGGTCAGCCGCCACGTCCCCGCCGAGTCGCGCACGATCCGCTTGAACCGATCGTAGGCCTTGAGCGAATACCCACCGGTCGCGACGAAATTCAGCACCCGCTGCCATACCGTCTGGTCGACCCAGGCATAGGCAAGCGACGAGCGCACCTGCGCGAGCAGCGCGTCTTGGCTGAACGGCCCGGCACAGGCACAAGCCATCACGTGCTGGGCGAGCACGTCGAGTCCACCGGGACGAAAGTCTTCGCCGTCGCGCTGGCCCTCATCGACTGCGTCCTTGGCGGCGGTGGCCTCGAGAAATTCAAAGCGGTTGCCCGGGACGAGCAACGCCCGGCTGGGTTGGTCGAGGCGATGGTTGGCTCGACCGATCCGCTGGAGGAGGCGGCTCGAGCCCTTGGGCGCGCCCATCTGGACGACCATGTCGATGTCGCCCCAATCGACCCCCAGATCGAGGCTGGCGGTGGCGACGAGCGCGCGCAGCTCGCCGCGCGCCATCGACCCTTCGACCTTACGCCGGGCTTCCTTCGACAGACTGCCGTGGTGGATGCCGATCGCTAGGGTGTCGTCGTTGATCTCCCACAGCAGCTGGAAAATGTACTCTGCCAGAAAGCGCGTGTTGGTGAAGATCAGCGTAGTCCGGTTGGCGCGGATCAACTGGTAGAGCTGCGGGACCGCCCACGCGGCAGCGTGCCCGCCCCACGGCACTCGCGCGTCCTCGGGCAGCAGGATCTCGACCTCGGGCGCAGCGCCCGCCTCACCCTCAACCATCGCGACGCTGTCGATGTCCCCCCACGGGGCCAGCCAGGCGCGAAAGCCCTCTGGATCGGCAACGGTGGCCGAGAGCGCGGCGCGGCGCATGCTGGGCGCGACCCCCTGGAGCCGGGTCAGCGCCAGCGCGAGCAGATCGCCGCGCTTGCCGGTGGCGAAGGCATGGACCTCGTCGATCACCACCCGCTGGAGGGAGGTGAACATCGTCTCGGCTTCCGGATAGCTGAGCAGGAGTGAGAGCGATTCGGGGGTAGTCAGGAGGATGTGAGGCGGTTTGCTGCGTTGGCGCGCCTTGCGGTCCGAAGGAGTATCGCCGCTGCGCGTCTCGATCCGAATCGGCAAGCCGATCTCCTCGACCGGCGTCAGAAGATTACGCTGGACGTCGTTTGCCAGGGCTTTGAGGGGCGAGACGTAGAGCGTGTGGAGGCCTTCTGGCGGGGGTTGCCCCTGCGCGAAGGCCGCCAGTGTCGGCAGAAACCCGGCGAGTGTCTTGCCAGCCCCGGTATCGGCCATCAGCAGCGCGTGCCGCCCCGCGGCATCAGCGGCGAGCATTTCGCGCTGATGGCGCCGCGGACGCCACCCGCGCGTGGAAAACCATTGCTCGATTTCGGGGGAAGAGCAGGGGCGGCGGCCATCGTCGCACCTTCAACGCACGATCGGCGCACTTGGTCAAACCCGGCTTGCGTGGGGGCTTGCGCATTGCGGCCGAAACCGGGAAGGTCTGTCCAACGCACGAGGATTCGCGCTTTGGAGGCCGCCCACCCGCATGTGGCGATTGTTGTCGAGTTCGATCCCCGAAACGCTGCGCGCCGAACTCGAAACCCGGGTTGGCGCAGCCGCGGTTGCGCTGCCGCCGCGCAGCCGGGAACCGGAGATAGAGCTGGCCGGGTTCTTCGCCGCCAGCCGCGGGGCCGGAGGCCTGCTGCGCCAGCTCCTCGAACAACCCGATGCGCGCGCGCTGGTCGGTCAGCGGCTGCGGGATCCGGTGGTCTATCGCGCCTGCCCGTCGATCAAGCAGGCCGGCGCGCCCTCGACCACCTATCGCACCGACCAGAGCGAATGGGGCGCCGCCGACGAGCCGCCGTCGCTGTTCACGCTGTGGTTTGCGGTGACCGAGGCGGGGGCAGGCAATGGCTGCCTGCGCATGGGCGCGAACTCGGCGGAAGGCGAGCGGACGATGGTCTCGGTCTCGCGGCTTTCCTCGCTCGAACTCGCCAGCACCACCGCCCCTTCGTACGACGCGGCGATGAAAGCTGGGCAGGTGCTGTTCTTCGACGCGACCCAGCTCTACGGCGCCTATCCCAACCATTCCGACCGGCCGCGGATCGCGGTGCGCGTGACCCTGGGCGAGCGGACCTCGCTCAAGGGCAAGGACTTCCAGGAAATCGGAGACTTTGGCTCGGTCGGGCTGGTCGCCAAACAGGGCTGGCGCAAGCTGTTCGGCGGCAAGGATTGAACTCTGCCTTGGCAGCGGAGAACCTATCTCGCGTTTACCAACCGTCGATTGCCCAAGGGGGCTGCCAACTCCCTTTGCGATGCGGGAACGATCACTTCGCTCGCACCATTCGCAATGTCCGCTCGCCCAAGTGGAGGACAAAATCGTCCGAACGCTTCTCGAACCGGTCGTTGCGGAAATCGACGACTTCGATGTCATTGGGGGTGAGCACGAACACCAGCCCTCCGGCCGCGGGCGGATCGATGATGAAGCGCGGCGAAGCCACGTCGTAAATCGGTTCAACCAGCTCCACCCAGACGATTCGCTTCTCGCCTTGTTCCTCGAAGCTCCAGCCTTCCGCCTGGGTATAGCCCGCCATGCTCGCGCCCGTGGTCAGGCCGATGCGGAAGTCAACCCCGGCAAGGTCGCGGCCATCGGCCAGCCTGACGTGGATCGTCGGCGCGTCCTTGCCCGCTTCCGGCATGGCGTCGGGGCCGCGGGCGAAGCTGGGCGGGACCGGCCTCGGGTCGGTGGTCAAGCGGATGTCGCCGCCGGTCTCGGTCCAGGTGCCGTCGGCGTGCTGGTCGAGCGCGCCTGCGCTCAAGAAGTAGCGAAAGTGGCCGTCGGCGCCCAGTTCGAGCCCGCCCGCGACATCGGGCCCTTCTGCAACGCGATAGCGCCCAGCGTAGGGCGAGCGGGCCTCGGCCGGACATGCAAATGCGAGGATCAAGCTGAGCAGCGCCAACCGGAGCAATTTTGTCATCACCAGAACCGTTCGCCCAGAGCGTGTCGAAGGGCCGTTCTTGCCTTCGTGCTTCAAGCAAGCCGATTGGAGGAAATGTGGTCTTTCGACAAGCTCGGGACAGCGGAGTTTTTCTGAAGTCAGCGCGGCAGTTCGCTCGCCCCCATCAGCATCTCGTCGACCGCGCGGGCGCACTGGCGGCCTTCGCGGATCGCCCAGACGACCAGGCTCTGGCCGCGGCGCATGTCTCCGCAGGCGAACACCCGTTCGCGACTGGTCGCATAGCGCGAGGTATCCGCTGCGACATTGCCACGAGCATCCAACCCGACCTCGGCCTGTTCGAGCAAGCCCTGACGGCGCGGGCCGGTGAAGCCCATCGCCAGCAGGATCAGGTCCGCGGGCAGGGTGAATTCGCTCCCCGGAATCTCGATCATCTCGCGATCCCGCCATTCGACGCGGACGCATTCCAGCCCAGTGACCTGCCCGTCCTCGCCCGCGACGCGCTTGGTCAGTACCGCCCAGTCGCGTGCGACGCCTTCCTGGTGGCTCGACGAAGTTCGCAGCTTGAGCGGCCAGTCGGGCCAGGTCAGCGCTTTATCTTCTTTTTCCGGCGGCTTGGCGAGAATCTCGAGCTGGGTCACGCTTGCCGCGCCCTGGCGGTTGGAGGTGCCGACGCAGTCGCTCCCGGTATCGCCGCCGCCGATCACGATCACGTGCTTGCCGGTGGCGGTCAGCGTGCCGCGTGGTGCGGCGCGGAATTCGTCGTCGCCGGCATTTCGCTTGTTCTGCTGGGTCAGAAATTCCATCGCCAGGCGCACGCCGGGCAGCTCGGCGCCGGGAATCTCGAGCCCGCGCGGCTCTTCCGCGCCGCCCGCCAGCACTACCGCGTCGAAGTTCTCTTCCAGGCTGGCAAAGCTGACTGTGACGCCGACCTCGGTGCTCGTCCGGAATTGAACGCCTTCTGCCTCCATCTGCATCGCCCGGCGGTTGATCAGGTGCTTTTCCATCTTGAAGTCGGGAATGCCGTAGCGCAGCAGTCCGCCGACCCGGTCGGCCTTCTCGAACACCGTTACCGAATGCCCGGCGCGGGCAAGCTGTTGCGCCGCTGCTAGGCCCGCCGGTCCCGAGCCGATCACTGCGACCAACTTGCCGGTCTTGCGCAGTGGCGGGCGCGGCACGATCCAGCCTTCCTCCCAACCCTTGTCGACGATCGCGCATTCGATCGACTTGATCGTCACGGGGGCGTCGACGATGTTGAGCGTGCAGCTCGCCTCACACGGCGCGGGGCAGATGCGCCCGGTGAACTCGGGGAAATTGTTGGTTGAATGCAGGTTGGTCAGCGCCTCGCGCCAGTCGCCTTCGTAGACCAGGTGATTCCAGTCGGGGATCATGTTGTTCACGGGACAGCCGTTGTGGCAGTACGGAATCCCGCAGTTCATGCACCGCGCCGCCTGGCCCTTGAGCGCGGTTTCGGCCTGGGGGACGGTGAACTCGCGATAGTGCTTGAGCCGCTCCTCGACCGGCCGGTAGCCGGGCTCCTGCCGCTCGATCTCCAGAAATCCGGTTTCCTTGCCCACGATCGTCAAATTTCCAATTGGCCGTCGCCAGGGCGACGGGAATAGTTGAGTCGATTCATTCCGCCGCGACCGTCTCGGCTTCCAAACGCTCGGCTTCGAGCTGTTGCAATGCTCGCGCATAATCGCGCGGCATGACCTTGACGAACTTGCC
This sequence comes from Novosphingobium sp. Gsoil 351, assembly GCF_009707465.1. Classification (NCBI taxonomy): domain Bacteria; kingdom Pseudomonadati; phylum Pseudomonadota; class Alphaproteobacteria; order Sphingomonadales; family Sphingomonadaceae; genus Novosphingobium; species Novosphingobium sp. Gsoil 351. Next base: position 1,945,319 of record NZ_CP046120.1, on the reverse strand, counting down.
CAGCGCGTTGCCCCAGTCGTCGAGCAGCGCGCGGGCGCGCTTGCTGGCGGTGTGGAGATGGTGGCGCTCAACCAGGATGCGCAGGCGTTCGGCATCGTGGCGGAGCATGTCGCCCATGCCGTAGTCATGGACCGAGACCGCACGCTGCTGCGGGCGTCCCGCACCATCCTCGTCGTCGCGTACGGTGCTGATCGGCATCAGATCGACCATCGCCGCGTTGCACAGCGGCGCGAAGATGCCGTCAGGATCGTAGACGTAGGCGACCCCACCGCTCATCCCCGCGGCGAAATTGCGCCCGGTCGCCCCGAGCAGCACGACCACCCCGCCGGTCATGTATTCGCAACCGTGATCGCCGCAGCCTTCGGCCACCGCCACCGCGCCCGAATTGCGTACCGCGAACCGCTCGCCCGCGACACCGTTGAAGTAGGCCTCGCCCGCGATCGCGCCGTAGAGCACGGTGTTGCCGACGATGATGTTGTTCGTCGGGTCGCGGTCGACGTGGCCCGGCTGGCGGACGATCACCCGGCCGCCGGAAAGGCCCTTGCCGACATAGTCGTTGGCGTCTCCGGTCAGGTCGAGGGTCACGCCGTGGGCGAGGAACGCGCCGAAGCTTTGGCCCGCCACCCCGGTCAGGCGGATATTGATGGTGTTATCGGGCAGCCCGCGATGGCCGAACCGCCGGGCGATTTCGCCCGAGAGCATCGCGCCCACGGTGCGGTTGACGTTGCGCACCTTGCGCTCGATGCGCACGGCTTGGGTACTGTCGAGCGCATCGCGCGCGGCGGCGATCAGGTCGACGTCGAGCGCGGCTTCGAGGCCATGGTCCTGCGTTTCGGTCCAGCTCAGCGCCCCGGCGTGGGGCACCGGAACCTGGTGCAGCAGCCGCGACAAGTCGATCCCTTGCGCCTTCCAGTGCGAGATAGCGGGATCGGTGTCGAGCAGGTCGACCCTTCCGACCATCTCGGCCACGGTGCGCAGGCCCAGCTCGGCCATGATCGCGCGGAGTTCCTCGGCGACGAAGAACATGTAGTTGACGACGTGCTCGGGTTGGCCGGTGAACCGCGCGCGCAGCACCGGGTCCTGCGTCGCTACGCCGACCGGGCAGGTATTGAGATGGCACTTGCGCATCATGATGCAGCCCGCGGCAATCAGCGGGGCGGTGGCGAACCCGAACTCGTCCGCGCCGAGCAGCGCGCCGATCGCGACGTCGCGTCCGGTGCGCAAGCCGCCGTCGACCTGCACCGCGACGCGGCTGCGCAGCCCGTTGAGGAGCAGCGTTTGCTGGGTTTCGGCAAGGCCGATTTCCCATGGACTGCCCGCGTGGGTCAGGCTGGTCAGCGGCGAAGCGCCGGTGCCACCCTCATAGCCCGAGATGGTGATGTGGTCGGCCTTGCACTTGGCGACGCCCGCCGCGACCGTGCCGACGCCCACTTCGGACACCAGCTTGACGGAGATCCGCGCCTTCGCGTTGGCATTCTTGAGATCGTGGATGAGCTGGGCGAGATCCTCGATCGAATAGATGTCATGATGCGGCGGGGGACTGATCAGCCCCACCCCCGGGGTTGAATGACGCACCGCGGCGATGTTCTTGTCGACCTTGTGCCCGGGCAGCTGGCCGCCTTCGCCGGGCTTGGCGCCCTGTGCCATCTTGATCTGGATGTCGTCCGAATTGACGAGGTATTCGGTGGTCACCCCGAACCTGCCCGAAGCCACCTGCTTGATCGCCGAGCGCATCGAATCGCCGTTGGCCAGCGGCGTGAAGCGGTCGACTTCCTCGCCGCCCTCGCCAGTGTTGCTGCGTCCGCCGATGCGGTTCATCGCCAGCGCCAGCGTGGTGTGCGCCTCTCTGGAGATCGAGCCGAAGCTCATCGCCCCGGTGGCGAAGCGCTTGACGATTTCGCTGGCGGGTTCGACCTCGTCCAACGGCACCGCGGGACCGGCGGGCTTGAATTGCAGCAGGCCGCGGATGGTCAGTAGGCGCTCGGCCTGATCGTTGATCGAGGCGGCGTACTCGGCGTAGTTCTTCGGATCGTTGCCGCGCACCGCGTGCTGCAACTGCGCGACGTTGGCCGGGGTCCAGGCGTGCTCCTCGCCGCGGATGCGGTACTGATAGATGCCGCCGACATCGAGCATCCGGCGGTAGACCGGGTTGTCGCCGTATGCGATCACGTGGCGGCGCACCGCCTCCTCGCCGACTTCGGCCAGTCCGACGCCCTCGATCGTGGTCGCGGTGCCCGTGAAGTACTTGTCGACGAACGCCGACGACAGCCCGACCGCGTCGAAGATCTGCGCCCCGCAATACGACTGGTAGGTGCTGATGCCCATCTTGGACATCACCTTTAGGATGCCTTTGCCGATCGCCTTGATGTAGTTCTTCTGGACATCCTTCGCCTCGAGCGGGATCGCCTTGCGAACCCGGATGTCCTCGAGCGTTTCGAACGCCACATAAGGGTTGATAGCCTCGGCACCATAGCCCGCCAGCGCGCAGAAGTGGTGGACTTCGCGCGCTTCGCCCGTCTCGACCACCAGCCCGGTCTGCATCCGCAAGCCCTGGCGGACGAGATGGTGGTGCACCGCGGCGGTGGCCAGCAGCGCGGGCATGGCGATCCTGTCCGGCCCCTGGGCCCGGTCCGAAAGGATGAGGATGTTCTTGTCAGCCAGCACCGCCTCGGTCGCTGCCCAGCACATTTCCTTGATCGCCTGCTCCAACCCGGCCGCGCCGCTGGCCGCGGGCCAGGTCATGTCGATCGTCTCGGTGCGGAACGCGCCGTCGAGCGCGGCCTCGACCGAACGGATCTTGGCCACCGCGTTGTTTGTCAGGATCGGCTGGCCGACTTCGAGGCGCTTGTGCGCGCCTGCCTCATGGCCGAGAAGATTGGGGCGCGGGCCGATCATGCTGACCAGGCTCATCACCAGTTCCTCGCGGATCGGATCGATCGGCGGGTTGGTGACCTGGGCGAAGTTTTGCTTGAAATAGTCGTAGAGTAGCCGCGGCCGGGCCGAGAGCACCGCGATCGGGGTGTCGGTGCCCATCGAGCCAATGGGATCGTCGCCCGCCAGCGCCATCGGTTCGAGGAACCGGGAGATGTCCTCCTGGGTGTAGCCAAACGCCTGCTGGCGATCCAAGAAGCTGGTCGTATCGACCGGCAGCGCGGCCAGTTCGGGCTCGACCACTTCGAGGTCGCGCAGCATGTACTGCGCGGCGTCGAGCCACTGCTGGTAGGGCTCGGCGGCGGCCAACTCGGCCTTGATCTCCTCGTCCTCGATGATCCGCCCCTGTTCGAGGTCGATCAGCAGCATCTTGCCCGGCTGCAAGCGCCATTTGCGGACGATGTCGTCTTCCTTGATCGGCAGCACGCCGCTTTCGCTGGCCATCACCACCAGGTCGCCGTCGGTCACGCAATAGCGTGCGGGGCGCAGGCCGTTGCGGTCGAGCGTCGCGCCGATCTGGCGGCCGTCGGTGAAGGCGACCGCGGCGGGACCGTCCCACGGCTCCATCAGCGCGGCGTGGTACTCGTAGAACGCGCGGCGCGCGGGGTCCATCAACGGGTTGCCGGCCCACGCCTCGGGGATCAGCATCATCACCGCGTGGGCCAGGCTGTAGCCGCCGACGAGGAGCAGTTCGAGCGCGTTGTCGAGGCACGCGGTGTCCGACTGGCCGTGCGGGATGATCGGCCACATCTTGTCGAGATCGGCGCCGAGCAGCTCGGACTCCATCGTCCGGCGGCGGGCGTTCATCCAGTTGACGTTGCCGCGCACGGTGTTGATCTCGCCGTTGTGGGCGATGAAGCGATACGGGTGCGCGAGTTTCCACGAGGGGAACGTGTTGGTGCTGAAGCGCTGGTGGACGAGGCCGAGAGCGGAGACGCACGCCGGATCGCGCAAATCGTCGTAGAAGCTGCCGACCTGCGTCGCCAGCAGCAGCCCCTTGTAGACGATCGTGCGGCTTGAGAAGCTGGGCATGTAGAGCTCGGTCAGCCCCGGCAGGTCGTGCTTCATCGCCAGCGCGGCGAGGGGGTTCTGGGTCTGCTTGCGGATCGCCAGCAGCTTGCGCTCGAACGCGGCCTGGTCGGCGCAGTTTGCGCCGCGTGCGATAAAGCACTGGCGGATCACCGGCATCTGCTCGATCACCGCGGTGCCCAGCCCGTCGAGCGTGGTCGGCACTTCGCGCCAGCCGATCAGGCGTTGGCCTTCCTTGGCGACGAACTTCTCGAACATCCCGCAGGCCATGTCGCGCGCGGCTTCGTCGCGGGGGAGGAAGCACATCGCGACCGCATAGTCGCCCGCTTGCGGCAGATCGTGGCCCTGCGTTTGCGCCCACCGGCGGAACAGCGCGTCGGGAATCTGGATCAGGATGCCCGCGCCGTCGCCCAGCAGCGGGTCGGCGCCCACCGCACCGCGATGGTCGAGGTTGTGGAGGATTTCCAGCGCCTGGGCGATGATCGCATGGCTCTTTTGCCCGCGGATATGGGCCACGAAGCCCACCCCGCAGGAATCGTGCTCATGCCGTGCATCGTACAGGCCTTGGGCCTCCGGTAACCCCATTCTTTCCACCGTCTGCAAGCGCGGTACAAGTTACCGCGGAAACCAAACGCGAATCGTCGCGCCGCCTAGGCGACGATAATTGCGTGTTCGGGTCCCATGGCTTGCGGATAGTTATTTTGCAACCGCCAAGCCCGGCGATGGGGGCGGAGGCCTCGGGGCGGGCTCAGTGCGCCCCGGAAATGCGCTGGAGCGAGGCCAGAGCGGCGCGCAGCGCGCGGTCGCTTTCGCCGGGATCGGGGTTGCCTGCCGCATGCGGCGCGGCCACCGCCGGTGCGTCCGCCCAGCGCTCGCGGCGCGCCTGGAGGGCGAGCGCGAGCCGTTCGCTGAGCTGGACGACGCCCAGTTCGTCGAGGTTGGCGGCCGCGATGCGCGCCGGGGCAGACGCGACGCCCGACGCGACCGCCGCCGGGATCACCGGTTGCCGCGGTTCGCTCGGCGCAAGCGGTTGCTCCGCCACCGTTTCGACAGGGATCAACAGGGGCGCGGCGTCGGGCTCGGGTGCGCTCTCGTGTGGCTTTTCAGCTTCGACAAGCCACTCGCCGTCCGGCTGCGGAGCAGCCTCGATCGCATCGACTTGCGCAGCGGCCGGCGTCAGCTCGTGCCGTTGGCGGGGTCGGGCCGGATGTCGCCTGGCCAGGAGCGCGCCGACCAGCAGGCCGACGATCTCGCCCACCCCGGCCATGCCCATCGCCAGCAGCAACCGTGCGGTCTGGCCCAGCGGCGGCGCGGCGGCGGGCAGGATCGTATCGATGCCGAGCGTGGTTACGATCCGTTCGAGCACCTCGGGCGCCAGCGCGAGGCTGCTCAAGCCGAACAGCGCCGCAAACCACAGCCCTATCATCCTGGCGAACCAAGGGTGGGCGAGGATCGACTTGCTGGGCGCGGCATCGCGCGGCTGGGCGTCGGAACGGTTCATCAGCGACGGTCTCTTTTGCGGCAGCGATCCCGGTTCGCGCGGCGCCCGACCCCGTCAGGCGGGCTCGGTTTGCGTGCCCAACGGGTCTAGCACGCGCTGGTAAACGTCCCGATAATGCAGCACGTTACGCGCCCAGTCGTGGTCGCGCTCGACCGCCCGGCGCGAGGCGATCCGCTGGTGCGGCCACTCGCTTTGCCGCCACAGCAGAATCGCCAGGGCGCGTGCGAGATCGACCGGATCGTCGGGGACGAACAGCGTGCCGGTCAGCCCGTCGGCGATCAGTTCGCGGTGACCTCCGACGTCGCTGGCGGCGACGATCTTGCCCTGGGCCATGGCTTCGAGCGGTTTCAGTGGCGTTACCAGTTCGGTCAGCCGCATCGCCTTGCGCGGATAGGCGACCACATCGATCAGCGAATAGTAGCGTTGGACAGCTTCATGCGGAACGCGTCCGACGAACCGGATCGCGCCGGCCGCGCTGCTCGCTGCGGCTTGCGCGCGCAGCGCTGCCTCGGACGGGCCTCCTCCGACGAGCAGCAGCTTGGCCGCGGGATGCGCCACCAGAAGCGCCGGCATCGCCGCGATCAGGTCGTCGACCCCCTCGTAGGGATAGAAGCTTCCGACGAAGCCGATCACCGGTCCGCCCTCGTGGGAAGCGTCGAAGCCGAGTTCGCGGGCCAGCGCCAGGTCGCGCTGGAGAGGCTCGCCGAACAACGCGAGATCGACCCCGTTGGCCACGGTCGAGATTTTGGCGGGCGCGACCCCGCGGGCGATCAGATCGTCGCGCAGGCCGCGGCAGATCGTCACCACCGCGCTCGCCCTGGCGATCGCGCGGTTCTCGAGACGGCGGGTCAGCCAGTATTTCACCGTGCCATCGGCGCCGGTGCCATTGCCGCTCGCGGCGTCCTCCCAGAACGCGCGAATCTCGTAGACGAGCGGGATGCCGCGCGCCTTGGCGACGCGCGCCGCGGCAAGCCCGCACAAGGCGGGCGAGTGGGCGTGAAACACATCGGGCCGCCATTGCTCGCAAACGTCGTCGATCGCCTTCGCCAGCGCCGCGATTTCGCGCCACTCGCGCCAGCCGGCGCGCCCGCTCGGCGCGCCGCGGGTGCGATGGAAGATCAGCCCGGCGTGCTCTTCGGGTGCGCCGTCCGCCGCCGTGTGCGATCCCTGGCGTAAGCCGGTGATCGCGCGCACCTCGTGGCCGTCGGCTTCCTGCGCTTTCATGATCGCGCGGGTGCGGAAGGTATAACCGCTGTGCAACGGCAGGCTGTGGTCGAGAACGTGAAGGATCCGCGGCATGGAGAGCACTTCGCAGCGAAGGCTTAACGGGGCGTCAACCGGTTGCGCCCAATATGTCCAAAACGGGACCAACTTCCCCGAGCAGGGCACGAGCGCGTGATCGACAATTTCGCCTTGGGCCTCATCCACTTGCTGCTCGCCATCGCGGTCTGGCGGCTGCTCGCGCGGCCCGACCTCGATTCCGATCCTGACGAAAGCCTGCCGCCCCGGGCCAAGGCGCACCGCTCCCCGCGAACCAAGCGATGAGCGATCTGTTTCTGACCGCGTTCGTTTTCGCGCTGTTCGTCGCGGGGTTGCGCAAGCCGTTCGTCTGGGTGCTCGCCTACGTCTATATCGACGTGCTCGCGCCGCAGAAAATCTCGTGGTTCCTGCTCCAGAAGCTGCCGATCTCGCTGATTGCGTTCGGCCTTGCGTTTCTCGGCTGGGCCTATGCCGACGCCAAGAACGGCGGCCGCCTGACCTTCCGCCAGATCCTGATCGCGATGCTGCTGGCGTATTGCGGGGCGACGACGATCGCGGCCGATTTCCCCGCGGACGCGCTCGCCAAGTGGGACTGGGTGTGGAAGGCGCTGGTCTTCGCGATATTCCTGCCGCTGACTTTGCGCACCCGCCTGCGGATCGAAGCGACCGCGCTGGTGATGACGCTCACCGCGGGCGCGATCATCATCCCCGCCGGTATCAAGACGTTGATCTCGGGCGGCGGCTACGGCTCCCTCCATCTCCTGGTGAACGACAACGTCGGGCTATACGAAGGATCGATCCTCTCGACCGTGGCGATCGCGATCATCCCCCTGGCGCTCTGGCTGGCCGGGTACGGCACAATCTTCCGGCCCGATTGGCGGGTCAAACTGTTCGCTTGGGCGTTGTGCTTCGCCTGCGCGCTGATGCCCGTGGGGACCGAGGCGCGCACCGGCCTCGTCTGCCTGGCGCTCCTGATCGCGATGAGCCTGCGCGACGTCAAGCGGCGGGTCCGCTATGTCGTGCTGATCGTAGCGGCGGGGCTGCTGGCGGTGCCGTTCCTTCCACCCAGCTTCACCCAGCGGATGGAGACGATCGGCGATCACCAGGCCGATCAGTCGGCCTCGACCCGGCTCGCGGTGTGGCAATGGACGATCGGGTTCGCCAACGACCATCCGTTCGGTGGCGGGTTCGAAGCGTATCGCCAGAACAAGCTTTCGGTCGAACTGGTCGATACCAAGACCAGCGGCAACACCACCGCGTTTCAGACCACCACCGTCCAGGACAAGGCGCGCGCCTATCATTCGGCCTACTTCGAGATGCTGGGCGAGCAAGGCTATCCGGGGCTCACGCTGTGGCTGCTGCTCCACATCCTGGGGGTGTGGCAAATGGAGCGGATCTATCGCCGCCATCGCCGCGACCCGGACCCCGACGCGGCGTGGATCGCGCCGCTGGCCTCGGCGTTGCAGCGCTCGCAGATCGTCTACCTGGTTGGTTCGGGGTTCGTCGGGATCGCCTTCCAGCCGTTCTGCTACATGATCGTGGCGCTGCAATGCGGACTGTGGAGCTGGACACGGCGGCGTGATTCGGCGCGCGCCGCCGTGGTTTCGGTGCGGCCCGGCAGGCGTGACGCTACGGCACCGCCAACCGGTGCCGCGGGCGTTGCATGACGCCAGCGATGCGTTCATGACGCGGGCCGAATAAGGCCAGCGGAGAGGACGCCCAATGACTCCACAGGAACTCAGCGCGAAGACCGGAGAGGTCATCGGCGTTTCGGAGTGGTTCGAAGTCAGCCAGGATCGGATCAACAAGTTTGCCGAGGCCACCGGCGATTTCCAGTTCATCCATATCGACGAGGAAAAGGCCAAGCAGACCCCCTTTGGCGGGACCATCGCCCACGGCTTCCTTACCCTTTCGCTGATCCCCGTGCTGGGTGCGCAGACCAAGGGCGCACGGGTCGACAACGTCAAAATGGGGGTCAATTACGGCGGCAACAAGGTCCGCTTCATCGCACCGGTCCGGGCCGGCAAACGCGTCCGCAGCCACACCAAGCTGACCGAACTGGTCGAGAAGCGCCCTGGCCAGTGGCAGCAGACCAACGAGATCACCATCGAGATCGAGGGCGAGGACAAGCCTGCGCTGATCGCCGAATGGATCATGCAGTTTTTCGTGTGAAAACGGCGGCGTGACGTGCCGGTCGCTGCAACCGGCCTGTCCCGCCGGAGCGATCCGTCGCGGGACGCCGCTACGCTCGCGGCGCTTTCCTACTCGAAGCGGATTGTGTCATGTACGCGGCATGTCTTTCGCTGCGCCCTCGTCCAGGAACCCAGCTTCTTCGGCAACGGACAGGGTGACTTTTTTAATTCCTGGACTGTGGTCCAAGTGGTCCACGCTCCCATCATGCGAATCGAACCCGGTTCGGCCTCAGCCTTTCGAAGGTCGCGCCGGCCTCAGCATAAAGGAACAGCCCAGTGTCCCGTGACGCAGTCATCGTTTCCGCCGCCCGCACCGCCATCGGCAAGGCCTATCGCGGCGCGTTCAACGCCACTTCGGGCGCGACCCTGGGTTCCTTCAGCCTCAAGGCCGCAATCGAGCGCGCCGGGATCGAAGGGGCCGAAGTCGACGACGTGCTGTGGGGCTCGGCGCTCCAGCAGGGCACGCAGGCGGGCAATCTCGCCCGCCAGGTCGCCCTGCGCGCCGGGCTGCCGGTTTCGGTCTCGGGGATGACGATGGACCGGCAATGCTCGTCGGGGCTGATGAGCATCGCCACCGCGGCCAAGCAGATCATCGTCGACCGGATGGACGTGGTCGCCGCGGGCGGGCAGGAATCGATCAGCCTGGTCCAGACCAAGGACATGCGCGTCGCCCCCGACCGCGAGCTGATGGCGATGCACCCCAATATCTACATGCCGATGCTCCAGACCGCCGAGGTCGTTGCCAGCCGCTACAACATCTCGCGCGATGCGATGGACGAATACGCGCTGTCCTCGCAGAAGCGCACCGCCGCCGCGCAGGCCGCGGGCAAGTTCGACGCCGAGATCGTCCCCGCGACGGTGACGATGGCGGTGACTGACAAGGCGACGGGCGAAACCTCCACGAAAGAGGTGACGATCGCCAAGGACGAGGGCAATCGCGCTGACACCACGCTCGAAGGTCTGCAAAGCCTCAAGACCGTGCTTCCCGACGGGACGATCACTGCGGGCAACGCCAGCCAGCTATCCGACGGTTCGGCCGCGGTGGTGGTGATGGAAGCGGCGATCGCCGCGCAAAAGGGCCTGACCCCGCTGGGCCGCTATGTCGGCATGGCGGTGGGCGGGACCGAACCCGACGAGATGGGCATCGGCCCCGTCGTGGCGGTGCCCAAGCTGCTCACGCGATTCGGGCTCAAGGTTTCGGACATCGGCTTGTGGGAGCTGAACGAGGCGTTCGCGGTGCAGGTTCTGTACTGCCGCGACGTGCTTGGCATCCCCGACGAACTGCTCAACGTCAACGGCGGCTCGATCAGCATCGGCCATCCCTATGGCATGACCGGCGCGCGCTGCACGATCCACGCCCTGATCGAGGGCAAGCGCCGCGGCGCGAAATACGTCGTGGTCACGATGTGCGTCGGCGGGGGTATGGGCGCGGCGGGCCTGTTCGAGGTCTTGTGAGGCTCTCGGCGCCCCGGATCGCCCCGCTCGATCTCGACCGGCTCGATGCCGATCAGCAGGCCGCGCTCGCCCCGGTGCGCGATGGCAGGCTGGGCGTGCTCAACATCTTTCGCACGCTCGCCCACGCGCCCAAGGCGTTGACCGCGTTCCTCGGCTGGGGGAGCTACATCCTGTCGCGCCGCAACGCGTTGCCGCCACGCGAGCGCGAACTCGCCATCCTGCGCACGGGCTTCGCCTGCGGGGCGGGCTACGAGTGGACCCAGCACGTGCCGATCGGGTTGGACGCGGGGCTGAACGAGGCTGAGATCCTCGCCATCAAGCAGGGACCGGACGAACCTTCGTGGAGCGCGATCGACCGCGCGATCCTGACCGCCTGCGACGAGCTGACCCGCGATTTCCATGTGAGCGACGCAACCTGGGCGGCGCTCGCGCCGCTCGGCGAGAAGGCGCGCATGGATCTGGTGATGACCGTGGGCCAGTACAGCCAGGTCTCGATGATGCTCAACAGCTTCGGGGTCCAGCTCGATCCCGGCCAGACGCTCGATCCAGATCTCGACCGCCGCTGAACGCTTGCCAGCGGACGGCTAAGCGCGCAGCCTCACGCGGATGAGCATCGTCGAAATCCTCGGTGTCGCCGCCAGCGTCAGCCTGCTCGCGGGGTGGCGGCTCTACTTGTGCGTCCTGGCGACGGGAATCGCGATGCGCACCGGCTATGTCCCGCTGCCCACGCACCTCGCCAGCCTGGCAGTGCTGGCCAACCCGTGGGTCATGGGCGTGGCGGGGGTCGCCGCGGTAGCCGAGTTCTTCGCCGACAAGGTCGCCTGGCTCGATTCGCTGTGGGACAGCGTCCACACCGTGATCCGCCCGCTCGGCGGCGCGCTGCTGGCGCTGGCGATCGTCAATCCGCAGGATCCAGCGATGCAGGTAATCGCCTTCCTGCTCGGCGGCGGTGGCGCGCTGCTCGCGCATGGCGGCAAGGCTGGCGCGCGCGCGGTGGTGAATGCCAGCCCCGAACCCTTCAGCAACATCCTCGTGTCGAGTGCGGAGGATGTCGCGAGTGCCGGACTGCTTGCGCTGGCCTACACCCACCCCGCGGTCGCGACCGGCATCGCGGCCGTCCTGCTGGCGCTGGCGGTGAGCCTGCTGATCGTTGCGCGGCGCATCTGGAAGCGGTTGTTCGGCACGCGCGAGGCGCGGCCGCCGCCTTCTAGCTGACCGCTTTCAACTTGGCCTTGGGCCGCTCGAACTTGGCGATCCATTCGTCCACCACCGGGGCGATCGTCTCGCGCCATTTCGAGCCGTTGAAGATGCCATAGTGACCGGCCTCGGGGGCGAGGAAATAGCGCTTCATTCCCTCGGGCAGGTTCGGCGTCAGCTTCAACGCGGCCTTCGTCTGGCCGATTCCCGAGATGTCGTCGCGCTCGCCCTCGATGCACAGCAGCGCGGTGTCGCGTATGTCGCCGAGATCGACCCGCTTGCCGCGGTGGGCGAATTCGCCGCGCGGCAGGGCATGGCGCTGAAACACCACGTCGACCGTCTGGAGATAGAACTCCGCGGTCATGTCGCAGACCGAACGGTATTCGTCATAGAACGCCTTGGTCGCGTCGGCGCTCTCGTCCGCGCCGGCCATCAGATGGCGGAACAGGCCCCAGTGGCTCATCATATGGCTTTCCAGGTTCATGCTCATGAAGCTGGCGAGCTGGACGAACCCGGGATAGACGCGCCGCCCTTGGCCCGGATAGGTCGAGGGAACGGTGGTGATCGCGTTATGGCGAAACCATACGTGCGGCTTGTTCATAGCGTGATCGTTGACTTCGGTCGGGCTTTCGCGGGTGTCGATCGGACCGCCCATCATCGTAAGGCTGGCGGGTCGGCAGGGATGCCCCATCTCGTTCATGATCGCGGTCGCGGCGAGCGCGGGGACCGACGGCTGGCACACCGCCATCATGTGCGCGCCCTGGCCGTTGGCCTGCGGGCCGATGTGTTCGAGATAGCCGATCAGGTAATCGATGTAGTCGTCGAGATCGAACCGCCCTGCGTCGAGCGGGATCAGCTTCGCGTCGGCCCAGTCGGTGATGTAGACCACGCAGCGTTCGAGCATGCGTTCGACCGTGCCGCGCAAAAGCGTGGCGTAATGCCCGCTCATCGGCGCCACGATCAGTAGCCGCGGGGCGTCGGCGGGCAGTCCGGTATGGCTGAACCGCTTGAGATCACCGAAGGTGTTGTGGATCTCGGTTGCCTCGGTCACCGGGTAGGCGGTCCCATCGACGGTTATCGTGCGCAGCCCGAAAGTCGGCTTGCCGCGCGGCTGGGTAGCATGGGCGAACACCTCCAGGAGATTGGCGGGTATTTCGCCCCAGCCCATGAAACCTGCGGGAAACCGCCGGTCTGTAAGCAGGTCCGCGCCGATCGACGCCCAGGCGCTGGCCGCGTTGAGGAGGGAGCGTTGGAGTTCGTAAGCTTTGTATAGCACTTGGTAACCCCTGTGTTTCTGGCCGCAATGTGCGCCGTCTGGGCTCATGTTGCAATGCGGCATGAGACGAAAGTTGCAGATGCGGACCTTTTGTCCATGGTTGCGCTTCAAAGCCGCGCGGCGATCGGCTAGGCGCTGGGCGATGGACGAGAGCGAAGCGCCCGCCGTGGCGGCCCCGACCCCGATTGCCGCCGCGGACCCGGTACCCCCCGCGAAGCCCGCCCGCACGCTGCGTCCGCTGCTGATGATCTGGCGCCAGGCGCTCAGGTATCCCAGGCATCTCCTTGTCGCACTGTTCGCGCTGATGACCACTTCGGCGGCGACGCTGGCGATCCCGGCGCGGTTCAAGGTGATCATCGACAAGGCGTTCGGCCCCGGGGCCAGCCTCGACGAGATCGGCAACTCGTTCCGCTATCTGCTGATGATCGTCGCGGTGCTGGGCCTGGCCACCGCGCTGCGGTTCTTCTTCGTCTCGTGGCTGGGCGAGCGCGTGGTCGCCGACATCCGCCTGATGGTTCAGACCAACCTGCTGCGCATGCCGCCCAGCTTCTTCGAGGAGAACAGCCCGCGCGAGATCAGCAGCCGGATGACCGCGGACACCGGGCTGATCGAGCAGGTCGTCGGGACCACGGTTTCGGTCGCCTTGCGCAATCTGATCACCGGGATCGGGGGCACGATCTTCCTGTTCGCGCTCGCGCCCAAGCTCACCGCCGGGCTGGTCCTGGCGATCCCGCTGGTCATCACTCCGATCATCTACTTCGGGCGCCGCCTGCGCACCGTTTCGCGGACCAGCCAGGATCGCGTCGCCGATGTCGGCTCGATGGTCAGCGAAGTGCTCGCGGCGATGAAGATCGTCCAGTCGTTCAACCAGGAAAAGCGCGAGCAGGAGCGCTTCGCCGGCGCCGTCGAGCGCACCTTCGAAGTCGCCCGGCGGCGGATCATGATCCGCGCGGCGATGACCGCGATCGTCATCTTCCTGATCTTCGGATCGATCACCGTGCTGATGTGGCAGGGCGCGGTCGGCGTCGCCACCGGGACCATCTCGGGCGGAACGATCGCCGCGTTCGTGCTCACCGGCGGACTGGTCGCGGGCGCCTTCGCCTCGCTCTCCGAAGTCTATGGCGACCTGCTGCGCGGCGCGGGTGCGGCCAGCCGCCTGGCCGAACTGCTCGACGAGGAGCCGGACATCGCCGCGCCGCTGCGCCCGGTTGCGTTGCCAAAGCCGCCACGGGGCCAGCTGGCGTTCGAAAAGGTCAGTTTCCGCTATCCGACCCGGCCCGACGCCCCCGCGCTGCGCGATTTCACCCTGGCGGTCGAGCCGGGCGAGACAGTCGCGCTGGTCGGGCCGTCGGGGGCGGGCAAGTCGACCCTGTTCCTCCTCGCCCAGCGGTTCTACGATCCCCAGGCCGGGACGGTGAAGATCGACGGGGTGCCGCTGCCCTCGGCCGATCCCGCCGAGATCCGGGCACGGATGGCGTTGGTGCCGCAGGACGCGGTGCTGTTCGCGGCCAGTGCGCGCGACAACTTGCGCTATGGCAACTGGGACGCGAGCGACGACGCGATCTGGGATGCGGCGCGCACCGCCAACGCCGAGGAATTCCTGCGCGGTCTGCCCGAGGGGCTCGATACGTTCCTCGGCGATTCGGGCGCGCGGCTTTCGGGCGGGCAGCGCCAGCGCGTCGCGATCGCCCGCGCGGTGCTGCGCGACGCGCCGATCCTGTTGCTGGATGAAGCCACCAGCGCGCTCGACGCCGAAAGCGAACGGCTGGTCCAGGATGCGCTCGAAAAGCTGATGAAAGCCCGCACCACGCTGGTCATCGCCCACCGCCTCGCCACCATCCGCCAGGCCGACCGAATCGTGGTGATGGACGAGGGGCGGATCGTCGAACAGGGCACCCATGCCTCGCTGACCAAAGCCGACGGGTTGTACGCGCGGCTGGCGCGGCTCCAGTTCGACGGGTTGGCGGCGTAGTTCCTTCGCCTCTCCCCCTGGCGGGAGAGGATACGGAGACCTGCGGCTTGCTCGCTGGGCGAAGTTGGCGAGGGGGACTGACGGCACGCCCGCCTCGCCCCGTCACCAAGCTGTGCTAGCTCCTGCGGAGCAAGCGTCGCTATCCTCTCCCGCCAGGGGAGAGGCGAAGGGCTCGGCTTTCAATCGACCAACCGCACACAATCATCTGCCAACCACCTTGCATTCAGACCCGCTTCAGCCCCATGCGCCTTGGAATTGGTTTCATTTTCAACCGCATTCGTCGGGGACTGACCGCATGAATCGTCTTGGTTTCGCACTCGCCGCGACCGCATCGCTGCTCGCCTACACGTCCGCCAGCGCGCAGACCGCAACGCCCGCCGCCACGGTCGCCGCGTATGTCGATCCCACCCCGATGGTCTACACCAAGATCGGGTTCGACAAGGCGGAACTCGATACCTCGGTTCGCCCGGGCAACGATTTCGACGCTTACGTCAACGGCAAGTGGGCCGCCGCGACCTCGATTCCGCCTCAGTTTCCCTATTACGGCGTGGTCACCGATCTGCGCCTCGGTTCGGACCGCGACGTGCGCAAGATCGTCGAGGAGCTGGCGACCACGAACCCCGCGCCGGGCACGCTCGAGCGGCGGATCGGCGACAGCTATACCGCTTATCTCGATACTGCCGCGATCGACGCCGCGGGCCTCGCCCCGGCCAAGCCGTACCTGGATGCCATCGCCGCCGCGCCGACCGCAGACGCGCTGTTCGATCTGATGGGCAAGCCGGGCTATCCCGCGCCGCTGGGCTTCGGCATCGGCGCGAGCAACGCCGATCCCGACAAGTACGAGGTCGGTGTCGGCATGGGCGGACTTGGCCTGCCCGATCGCGACAACTACCTGATCGACAACCCGCGCAACCTGGAAATGCGTTCCAAGTACAAGGACTTGCTGGCGTTCTTCCTGGGCAAGGCGGGCGACGCCAATCCCAAGGCGACCGCCGAGGCGGTCTATGGCTTCGAGCGCCAGATCGCCGAGATTTCGTGGGACCGCGCGCTGCGCCGCAACCCGCTGCTGACCGATCACCCGATGACCGGGGCGGAGCTGATCGCGCTGTCGGGCAACTTCCCGATCGCGCGGTTCATGGCGCAGAACGGGCTGGCGCCGACCGACAAGTTCAACGTCGCCAATATCCTGCCGACCGACGAGCAGGCGACCGCGGCCGGACTGACCCCCGAACAGCGTGCGAAGCTGGGCGGCGGCTTCCCGGCGATGCTCAAGCTGGTGAGCGCGACCCCGCTGCCGGTGCTCAAGGCGTGGATGGCAAGCCGGTTCATCGCCAGCAACGCCGATATCCTGCCCAGCGATATCGATGCCGCCAACTTCGCCTTCTACGGCCAGTACCTCCAGGGCCGCAAAGTCCAGCGCCAGCGCTGGGAGCGTGCGGTCGCCGCGGTGCAGAACCAGCTGGGCGAGGGGATCGGCAAAATCTATGTCGACCGCCACTTCCCCGCTTCGAGCAAGGCGGCGATGATCGAGCTGGTCGCCAACTTGCGCGCGGCGCAGGCGGCGAATCTGGCAGAACTGCCGTGGATGACCCCGGCGACGAGGGCGACCGCCAAGGCCAAGCTCGACGCGATCTCGGTCAAGATCGGCTACCCGGACAAGTTCAAGACTTATGATGGTCTGACGATCCAGCCCGGCCAGCCGCTCGCCAATCGGGTCGCGACCGCCGATTGGGCGTGGAAGTACGATCTCGCCCGGCTCCATGGCCCGGTCGACCGCAGCGAATGGTTCATGAGCCCGCAGACGGTCAACGCCTACTACAACCCCAGCGCCAACGAGATCGTCTTCCCCGCGGCCTATCTCCAGGCGCCGATGTTCAGCCCGACCGCCGATCCGGCGATCAACTATGGCGCAATCGGTGCGACCATCGGCCACGAGATCGGCCACGGCTTCGACGACCAGGGTTCGCGCTTCGGTCCCACCGGCGCGCTGTCCAACTGGTGGACCGAGCAGGACCGCAAGACCTTCGACGGGCTGACCGAGCGCCTGATCCAGCAGTACGATGCCTTCTGCCCGCTCGACGAGGGCAAGACCTGCATCAACGGGCGGCTGACGCTGGGCGAGAACATCGGCGATCTCGGCGGGATTTCGATGGCCTACAAGGCCTATCACCTCTCGCTCAAGGGCAAGAAGGCGCCGGTGATCGACGGGCTGACCGGCGACCAACGGTTCTTCATCTCCTATGCCCAGCACCAGCGCACGCTGTTTCGGCCGGAATTCCAGCGCCAGATCATGCAGACCGACCCGCACTCGCCCGACAAGGCGCGGATCAACGAAGTGCTGCGCAACTTCGACCCATGGTACAAGGCGTTCGCCATCAAGCCCGGCGACAAGCTGTACCTGGCGCCCAAGGACCGCGTGCACATCTGGTGAGGTCATGCAGCGGGCGGCGTTGACAGGCGCCGTCCGCAGGCCTTTGCTGCGCCGATGATCGAGCTGTTTTTCGACCTCACCAGTCCGTGGACCTGGCTGGCGGTGCACAACCTGGTTCCGATGGCGAAGCGGCATGGTGCCGAGATCGTCTGGCGCCCGATCCTGGTCGGCGGAGTGTTCAACGCGGTCAATCAGGCGATTTACGAAACCCGCGCCAACCCGGTCCCCGCCAAGGCCCGCTACATGGACAAGGACTTGCAGGACTGGGCGCGTCTGGCGGGTCTCGAAATCCATTTCCCGCCCGCCTGCGGCCACCCCGTCAACGCGGTGCTGGCGATGCGCGTGGCGCTGGCGATGCAGGCGCGGGGCAAGCTTGAGCCGTTCGCCTTCGCGGCGTTCGACGCGCTGTGGGCGCACGAGCGCGATCTTGCCGATCCCGCGGTGCTCGCCCCGCTGATCGCGGCGCAGGGGGAGGAGCCCGAGGCTGTTTTCGCCGAGGCCCGCAGCGATCCGATCAAGGCGCAACTGCGCACCAACACCGACGAGCTGATCGCGCGCGGCGGGTTCGGCAGCCCGAGCATGTTCGTCAACGGCGACGACATGTATTTCGGCAACGATCGCCTGCCGCTGGTGGAAGCCGCGCTTATCCGCAAGCGTTCACCGCAAGCAGCTTGACGGCGCGACTCGCCGCGGGCCACCAGCGCGGCCCATGGATTCCATCGTAACCGCCATCCTCCTCGGCATCGTCGAGGGCGTCACCGAGTTCATTCCGGTCTCCTCGACCGGCCACCTGATCCTCGCCACCGAACTGCTCGGTTTCGATGCCGAAACCTGGGCGACCTTCAACGTCGTGATCCAGCTCGGCGCGATCCTGGCGGTGGTGGTGCAATACTGGCGCACGTTCTGGGCGGTGGGCTGGGGCATCCTGCGGCTGGAGCCGATTTCGCTGCGCTTCCTGCGCAACCTGCTGGCGGCGTTCCTGCCCTCGGCCGTGCTCGGGCTGGCGTTCAAGGACCAGATCGACGTGATGCTCGGCTCGCCGGCGATCGTCGCCTGGGCGCTGATCGCGGGCGGAATCGCGATCCTGGCGATCGAACGGATCGCCAAGCCTGGGCCGGCAACCGGGATCGGCCAACTGCCGCTCAAGCAGGCGTTGGGGGTGGGGCTGGCGCAGTGCGTGGCGATGATTCCCGGGGTCAGCCGCTCGGGAGCCACGATCATGGGCGCGCTGGCGATGGGAATCGAGCGGCGCACCGCGGCGGAGTTCAGCTTCTTCCTTGCGGTGCCGACGATGCTTGGCGCCTCGACGCTCGAACTGCTCGATCATCGCGATGCCCTGGCCACGGGTGCCGGGGTCGGCTGGATGCAGATCGCGGTCGGCTTTATCGTCGCGTTCGTGGTGGCGCTGGCGGTGATCAAGGTGTTCGTCGCCTACGTCAGCCGCGCCGGTTTTGCGCCGTTCGCGTGGTATCGAATCCTCGCGGGGACCGCCGCAGTTGCGTGGTTGCTGCTGCGAAACGGTTGACTTGCCGCTGCTTCGTGCAGCAACGGTTCACCGCAATTAAGGAACCAAATGACCCGGCCCCGGTTTCTGCCCCGACACACCAATCGAAGGGAAGCACACCATGGGCATCATCATCCTCATCATCGTCGGGGGAATTCTCGGCTGGCTCGCCAGCATCGTGATGCGCACCGATGGCCAGCAGGGCATTTTGCTGAACGTGATCGTCGGCATTGTCGGCGCGGTTCTGGCCGGTCTCCTGCTCAACCCGCTCATCGGTGGCGGCAACATCTGGAACGGCGACTTCAGTGTTTCGTCGCTGCTGGTTTCGTTCCTCGGCGCGGTCGTGCTGCTTGCGATCGTCAATCTCGTCCGCCGCGGTTCGGTGCGTTAAACACCGGATTGCTGCAACACCAACGGGACGGTGGGTTAATCTCCACCGTCCCCTTTTCTTGAAGGGGAAGACACGATGAAGATTATTGCCAAGAGCGCCATGCTCGCCTCGATCGCCGCCCTCGGGCTGAGCGTCGCCGCGTGCGACAGCAAGTCCGAGAATGCGACCGAAGCCGCTGCCGAAGCCACCCGCGACGCCGCGGACGCCACCGCCGATGCGATGGAAAACCAGGCCGACGCGATGGACACCAAGACCGACGGCGTGGACACTCCGGCCGAGAACAAGATGGAAGAGAAGGCCGACGCCGTCCGCGATGCGGGCGAGAAGAAGGCCGACGCCATGGAAGACGCTGCCGACAAGAAGGACGGCGGCGCGCCGGGCTGACCCGCAGCTTTCGACTACCGTCACGAGCGGCGCCGGAGCGATCCGGCGCCGTTTTCGTTTTCCGGGGCCCACATGCGTGTGAGCCGCTCGACATGAGCGGAACTGGGAAACGGTTGTCTAAACCGGCGTCGCCCCCGACGCCCTTCCGCCGCGCAGAAAATACTCCTGGGTGCCCCGGTGCAGCACGTCGTCGATGTCGATCACCGCGGTGTTGGCATAGGTGAAGCCGGGATTGAGCGAGCGGTACAGCCGGTCGAAATCGCGATCGACGGTCTGGTGGTAAAGGTCGTTCAGGCTCTCGATCACGAAGTAGGTCGGCTGAAGATCGTCAATCACGTAGCCGGTGCGCATCACCCGGTCGACATTGAGGAAAATCCGGTTGGGCGATTGCGCCTCGAGCGCGAACACCGCCTCGGTCGGGCCGGACAGAATCCCCGCGCCATAGGCGCGCAGGCCGTCGCCCTCCATGATCAGCCCGAACTCCACCGTGTACCAGTAGAGCGAGCCCAGCGCCTTCAGCCGGTTATAGCGCATCGCCTTCCACCCGGCGCGGCCATAGGCCTGCATGTAATCGGCATAGACCGGATCGGCGAGCATCGGCACGTGACCGAACACGTCGTGGAACACGTCGGGTTCCTCGATGTAGTCGAAGGTCTCGCGGCTGCGGATGAAGTTGCCCGCGGGAAAGCGCCGGTTGGCAAGGTGCCAGAAGAACACGTGGTCCGGGATCAGCATCGGCACCGGCACGACGCTCCAGCCGGTCAGCGCGCCGAGTTCGCGGCTGAGCCGGGCAAATTCGGGCACGCCGCCGCGTCCCAGCGCCAGCTTCTGCGTGCCCGCTAGGAACGCACCGGCTGCGCGGCCGGGGAGCACGTCCATCTGCCGCGCGTAGAGCTCGTCCCAGATCGCGTGCTCGTCGCTGGCGTAGTCGCGCTGGGCCGGCTCGAGCCAGTCCTCGCCGAGATGAGCGGGGCGCTGCAGCGGCGCGGTGAAGACGCCGCCGTCCATGGCTGGCAGCGCCGCAAAGTCGGCTTCGGGAAGATCGATCGTGGCCATGGTTTCGGTTGCAACTTCTAGCAGGTGCCGTGCCGCCCGGCAAACCGGCGAGAATTGCGAAACCTGCGTGGCTGGCCCAGCATGGCGTGTTGCGACTCGGAAGGGGCGGCGATGAAGAAGCTCAAGAAGCACAAGTACGCCAAGCTGCTCGAACCGATGCAGCGCGAACTCGTCGGCGTGGCGCGGTGGGCGGCGGCGACGGGGGCGCGGATCGTGGTGCTGTTCGAGGGCCGCGACACCGCGGGCAAGGGCGGGGCGATCGGCGCGGTCTCGTCGCAGCTCAACCCGCGCCAGTGCCACATCGTCGCCCTGCCCAAGCCGACCGAGCACGAGGCCGGGCAATGGTATTTCCAGCGCTACGCCGAGCACCTCCCCAGCAAGGGTGAGATCGTCCTGTTCGACCGCAGCTGGTACAACCGCGCCGGGGTCGAGCACGTCATGGGCTTCGCCAAGCCGGACCAGGTCCAGGCCTTCCTCTCCCAGGCTCCCGCGTTCGAGAAGGGCCTGGTCGACGACGGCATCCTGCTGTTCAAGTACTGGCTGACCACCGATCAGGAACTCCAGGAAAAGCGCCTGAGGGATCGCCTCGAGGATCCGCTGAAGCGCTGGAAGCTGTCGCCGATCGACCTGGCCGCGCGCGACAAGTACGAGGCCTATACCGAAGCGCGCGAGGCGATGCTGAAAGCCACCCACACCAAGTTCGCGCCGTGGACGCTGGTCGATTTTAACGACCAGCGCCGCGGGCGGCTGACGCTGATCCGCGACCTGATCGACCGCCTGCCCGATACCGCGGTGGAAGACCCGCCGCTCGAGCTCACGCCACTGGGCCACGAACCGCAGGTCGAACGCTATGGCAGGCTCCGCCCGATACCGGCGTTTGCTCCGCCCAAAGACAACGACTCGGGTTGACTTCGATGGCCTCGCGGGGCAAGGGCCGCGGCCTGTCGGCGGCGCGCGCGTGCCGCCCGTTTCATTTCTAAGCGTCAGGACTTCCGATGGCCAAGTCAGCAACCGTCAAGATCCGCCTGGTCTCCACCGCGGACACCGGCTTCTTCTATGTCACCAAGAAGAACCCGCGCAACACCACCGAGAAGATGACCTTCCGCAAGTACGACCCCGTCGTGCGCAAGCATGTCGAGTTCAAGGAAGCCAAGATCAAGTGATCGCGCGCGACCGGCGCGGGGAACCCGCCGGTTCAGTTCGAGTTCAATGCCGGACCTGCTAGGACCCCGGCCATGACCATACGTAAAACCCTATTCGACAAGCCGCTGCGGTCGCTGGCCGTGGCCGCGCTGGCCGTTTCGGCCACCGGCGCGGCGCTCGCCCCTCCGCTCGCGGCGCAAAGCTCCGGCTCCCAGCTCGACCAGGCGGTCGCCGCGCTGCGCGGCATCTCGACGATGACCGCGGACTTTACCCAGACCGACCGCAACGGCCAGCGGCTGGCGGGCCAGATGACGCTCAAGCGTCCCGGCAAGATTCGCTTCCAGTACCAGAAAGGCGTGCCGCTGCTGATAGTTTCGGACGGCAAGGCGCTAACCATGGTCGATTACGAAGTCCGCCAGGTCCAGCGCTGGCCGATCGGCAACAGCCCGCTCGGCGCATTGCTCGATCCCAAGCGCGACGTCTCGCGCTATGGCCGCCTGATCGCGACGGGCAATCCCGCGGTGACCAGCATCGAGGTGCGCGACGCCAAGCATCCCGAATACGGTGTGATCACGATGATCTTCGTCAAGGATCCCGGCGCGCCGGGCGGAATGGAGCTGACCAGCTGGGTCGCGCTCGATTCGCAGAACAAGCGCACCACGATCCGACTCGCCAATCAGCGATACGGCGTGGCCATCGCGGATAATGCTTTCTCCTACACCGATCCCCGGCGCAACGCGCCCGGTCGCTGAGGGGCAACGGCTCGTCCGCGAACGTGCGGAACTTGCGACAAACTGCGACAATCCTAACGAGCCCGTTCATTGCGCAGCAAGCGCCCAGTCCCTAGATAGTCCAGGACACGGACGGTCGAGGCGGGTTTCCCCCCTGTTGCCCAGACCTCTCAAACAGTCGTCCGGGTCAAAAGCGTGACGAACGCAAAGGAACCCCCGCTCCAATGCCCCCGGAGTGGGGGTTTTCTTTTGTCGCGGCGACACGCTAACCGCTGAGCCATGATCTCCGTCGCCACCTGGAACATCAACTCGGTCCGTCTGCGGATCGATCAGGTCGCGCGGTTTCTCACCGAGCAGGCGCCCGATGTGTTGTGCCTGCAGGAGATCAAGTGCCGCGCGGAGCAGTTCCCCTATGAAGCCTTTGCAGCGCTGGGCTATGGCCACAGCGCGGTCCACGGACAGAAGGGCTACCACGGCGTCGCCACGGTCAGCCGCCTGCCGCTGAAGGAACTGGGCCGTCACGACTGGCAGGACAACGGCGAGGCCCGCCATATCGGGGTCGAGGTTGCGGGCAAGCTGATCCTCGAGAACGTTTATATCCCCGCGGGCGGCGACATTCCCGATCGCGAGGTCAACGCGAAATTCGGCCAGAAGCTCGATTTCCTCGAACGGATGACCCGCTGGGCGGACAAGCTCGATCGCCCGACGCTGATCGTCGGCGATTTCAACATCGCCCCGCTCGATTGCGACGTTTACGATCACAAGGCGCTGCTCAAGGTGGTCAGCCACACCCCGCAGGAAGTCGAAACGCTCGCCCGGTTTCGCGATGCCCACGGCTGGGTCGATCTGGGGCGCGAGCACATCCCCGCGCCCGGACGCAGCTACTCGTGGTGGAGCTATCGCTCGTGGTGGCGGCAAAAGGACCAGGGCCGGCGGCTCGACCACGCGTGGGCCTCGCCTGAACTGGCGCGCCAGATGACCGCGCATCGCGTGGTCGAGGAAACCCGGAATTGGGACCAGCCCTCGGACCACGTGCCGCTGATCACCGAGTTCGATCTGTGAGTGCGACGCGTCGTGTCGCGCGGGCGCTCGATGCGCTGCGTCACGGCTGGGCGATCCGGACGATGGGCGGCGATGGCGCGCTCGATCTGTTGCCCGCCGAGACTGCCTTCGCCGAGCCGGGGCTGGATGCTTCGCGGCTGCTGATCTCGGACGCGCGCGCGGTCACGCTCAAGCTGGCCAACCAGCGCGCCGCCGCCGCACCCCACGCGCCGGTGTTGATCCGCGGTCCCGAACCTTTCACGCTCGACCTCGCCCGGGCCATTGCCGATCCCGCGCTCGATTTGCGCTATCCGCTCAAGGGACCGTTCCTCGCCGAGCCGATCGCCGCGCGCGAGGCGGCCGCGGCGGCGATGGAGCTGGCCCGGCTGGCGGGAATTCTGCCCGCATTCCTGGTCGTGTCCGAAGCGGACGAGGCGCAGGAGGTGTCCGCCGCCGATCTCACCGCGTGGAAGGCCCCCGCCGCGCTGACCATACAGTCGCGGGCCCGGCTCCCGGTCGAAGCGCTGGAGGAGGCCGAGATCGTTGCGTTCCGCGCCCGCGACGATCTGCGCGAGCACGTAGCGCTGGTGATCGGCCGGCAGTCGTCCGAACGCGTCCCGTTGGTTCGGCTCCATTCCGAATGCCTGACCGGCGACGTCCTCGGCAGCCTGAAGTGCGATTGCGGGCCGCAGCTCGACGCCGCGCTGCACGCGATGGCCGAGGAAGCCCGCCAGGACTCCGGCTGGGGCGTGCTGCTTTATTTGCGCCAGGAAGGCCGGGGCATTGGCCTGATCAACAAGTTGCGCGCCTATCAACTTCAGGACCAGGGCTTCGACACCGTCGACGCCAACGAGCGGCTTGGCCTGCCCACCGAGGCGCGCGATTTCCCCGTCGCCGCGCGGATGCTCGAGCTGCTCGGCGCGGGACCGATCCGGTTGCTCACCAACAACCCCGCCAAGGTCGCGGCGCTCGAGGGGGCGGGCGTGACGGTGGTGGAGCGGGTGCCCCACGCGCTCCCCGCCAACCCGCACAACCGCCGCTACCTCGCGACCAAGCGCGATCGTTCGGGGCATCTCCTGGGCTGATCCGTCCCGATTTGGAGCGCCGGCGCACGAGGGGCGGCGGGCCGATCGAGGATCGGATAGCATGGCCGCCCGCTGGCCAGTCGTGGAGAACCGAGCCATGTTCAAACTCTTCGCCATCGCTTCGATCCTTGCCTCGTCACTCGCTGGCGCAACTGCTTCGGCAGCCGAACCCGTCGATTCCGGCTGGTCCGAGGTCGCGCGGGCGAAAGACGGGGACTGCGTGCTGCGCGTGATCGGCAACGGCCAGTTCTACCGCATCGCCGCGTCGGGCCTTGGTTCGGGCGCGGCGGGGCGGATGGTCTTGGCCAACGGGGACATGAAGCCGCTCGACTGGACGATCCGCGCCGCCTCGAACGGCGGCTTCGCGCGGTATTACCTGCCGTTCCGCTGGCATCGCGAGGGCGGCGACGTGCTGGTCTCGGTGGCCACCGCGCGCTGCGCGCTGTCGACGAGCTTTGCCTGGCAGCGCGCCGCGGTGCTGGTGCGCTGACGGCTTTGGCTGCGGCTCCAGCATAGGCTCTGGCTCGCGAAAGTTTCGCTTCGTCGCGGGTCCGAGATTCTTGCTCGCCTCGCCCCCCACTCATCTCTACCGCTCCAGTAGACCTGACGGGGAGCGCATGTGATGGATTTCGGGGCGTTCGACCTCTCGGCGCTGCTCCCGTTCATCGCGGTCGGCTTCGCGGCGCAATTGGTCGACGGCGCCTTGGGGATGGCGTTCGGGGTGATTTCGAACACCCTTCTGGTCGGCGTGATGGGCGTGCCCCCGGCGCTCGCGTCGCAGCGGGTCCACGTGGTCGAATGCTTCACCACCGGCGTCTCGGGGATCAGCCACCTGCTCCACCGCAACATCGATGGCAAACTGTTCGTCCGGCTCGCCATTCCGGGCGTGATCGGCGGGTGCGCCGGCGCTTATCTGCTATCCCTGCTGTTCAAGCAGAACGCGGATTTCGTGAAGCCGTTCGTGCTGCTCTATCTCACGGGAATCGGGCTCTATCTTCTGGTGCGCGGGATCCTGTATCCGCCCAAGATCAAGGAGGCCAGGTTCGTCGCGCCGCTGGGCCTGGTCGGCGGCTTCCTCGATGCCGCGGGCGGGGGGGGCTGGGGACCGGTGGTGACCTCGAACCTGTTGTTCCAGGGCGCCGACCCACGCAAGGTCGTCGGCACGGTCAGCGCCGCCGAGTTCTTCCTGACGGTGGCGGTCTCGGCCACCTTCATCTGGAACCTGGGCTTCGCCGACCTCGCCGGAGCGACGTTGGGCCTGCTGATCGGCGGCATCGCCGCAGCCCCGTTCGGCGCCTTCGCGGCCAAGCGGATTCCGGCCAAGGCGATGCTGATCCTGGTCGGTATCGTGCTGACCCTGACCAGCGCCTATGGCGTCTACCGCGCCTGGGGATGACCGGCGGGCGCGGGGGCTTGAACCGCACGTCGCGGGAGCACAAATAGCAGGTTCCCTCGTTTTCTAGGCCATTGCCGTTTCCGATTCTTCCCCCTGCTATCTCAATGCGGTCGGCACGGCGGTGCCGGGTCATGACATCCATAACGCTTTCATCGACTGGGCCCGGGCGCAGTTGAGCGATCGGCGGCGGCCGCTGTTCGACCGGATGGCGGCGCGATCGGGAATCGGACATCGCTGGTCGATCCTGCCGGTGGGTCACGATGGCGGCAGTCCGGTCGACGCCAGCGGTTTCTACGCCGCCACCCCGCTGCCCGGCACCGGCGCGCGGATGCAGCTTTACGCGCAAGCCGCGCCGGAACTCGCGCTTGAGGCGATCGCGGCGCTGGCTGCGCGAACCGACCTGGGCACGATCACCCACCTGGTGGTGGCAAGTTGCACCGGGTTCGTCGCGCCGGGAATCGACCAGATCGTCGCGCGGCGGCTGGGGCTGGCGCCGAGCGTAGAGCGGCTGCTGGTCGGGTTCATGGGCTGCTACGCGGCGGTCGCCGCGCTGCGCAGCGCGCGCCACATCGTCCGCTCCGATCCCGCGGCGCGGGTGCTGGTGGTCACCGTCGAGCTTTCGACGCTGCACTTGCAGGAAGCGACCGAACTCGAGCCGCTGCTGGCGATGCTCCAGTTCGGCGACGGCGCGGCGGCGGCGCTGGTCACCGCAGAACCCTCGGGCTTCGCGCTCGAAGCGCCCTTCGCCACGACTTTGCCGGACAGCGCCGAGCTGATCCGCTGGGACATCACCGACCGCGGTTTCGCCATGCACCTGTCGGGAGAAGTTCCGGCGCGGATTGCGGCGGGACTCGCCGATCCCGAATTCGCGCTGGCGGCGACCGGCGGGCGCGATCCGGCGCAAGTCGATGGCTGGGCGGTCCACGCCGGGGGTCGCTCGATCCTCGACGCGGTGGAACGCGCGCTGCATCTGCCGCGCGAGGCGCTGGCGGTATCGCGCGGGGTCCTGGAGGATGTCGGCAACATGTCGTCGGCGACGCTGATGTTCGCGCTCGAGCGGCTGCTGCGGGGATCCCGGATCGGATCGGGCGTTGCGCTGGCGTTCGGCCCGGGCCTCGCCGCGGAGGGCATCCGCTTCCGGTCGGCGCCGTGAATCTCACGGAGCGCGCCATCGCCGAAGAGCTGATGGACGCCGACGATCTCGACGCCGCCACGTATGCGGCGGTGGTGGGGGATCTGGCCAAGGTCAACGTGGTGACGATGGCGGCACGGCCGACTTTGGCGTTCCTTGCGCGCGTGTTTGCGCGGCATCGCGGCGGACCGCTGCGCGTGCTCGATGTCGGGTTCGGCGATGGCGACATGCTCCGCCGGATCGCGCGCTGGGCAGGGCGCAAGGGCCACGCGGTCGAACTCGTCGGGGTCGATCTCAACCCGCGCAGCGAACTGGCGGCGCGCGCCCATACGCCCCCGGACATGACGATCCGCTGGGTGACCGGAGACTACGCCGATCTGGCGAGCGAGCCATGGGATGTCGTGATCTCCAGCCTCGTCGCGCACCACATGACCCACGACCAGCTCGTCGATTTCCTGCGCTTCATGGACCGCCATGCGCGCAGCGGCTGGCTGATCAACGATCTCCACCGCCACCGCTTCGCCCACAGCGGGTTCCCGCTGCTGGCGACGCTGTTCGGCTGGCACCGGATCGTCCGCCACGACGGCACCCTGTCGATCGCGCGCAGCTATCGCCCCGGCGAATGGGGGCCGATCCTGGCCGAGGCCGGTGTGACCGCGCGGGTCTTCCGCGCGTTTCCGTTCCGGCTGTGCGTCGAGAAGCTCAAGGCGTGAACCCGCCGTTGCTGATCGTCGGCGGGGGTCCGGCCGGCGCGGCGGCGGCGATCGGCTTGGCCCGCGCGGGCGAGCGACCGCTGCTGATCGAGCGTAGCCGCGAAACCGCCGATGCGCTGTGCGGCGGGTTCCTCAGTTGGCGCACGCTCGAGACGCTGGCGGGGCTCGGGGTCGAGGCGGATACGCTAAACCCCATCGCGACGACGCGGGTGCGGCTGTTTGCCGGGTCACGCCAAACCGAAGCCCGATTGCCGCGCCCCGCTCGCTCGGTCTCGCGCCGCAAGCTCGACACGGTCCTGCTCGCGGCCGCGGGGGCAGCGGGCGCGCGGATTGAACGCGGCGTTGCGGTGCGCGCGATCGAGGACGCGGTCCGGCTCGATGACGGCAGCGAATTGCGCCCCGATGCGTTGTTCCTCGCCAGCGGCAAGCACGACGTCCGCGGCCTTGCCCGCCCGGCCGAGGCGCGCGGCAGCGATCCCACGCTGGGCCTGCGCGTGCGGATCGCCGCCGCGCCGGGGCTGGCGCGGCTGATCGGCGACGCGATCGAGCTGCACCTGTTCGATCGCGGCTATTGCGGGATCGCGCTGCAGGAAGACGGCAGCGCCAACGTGTGCATGGCGGTCCACCGCTCGCGGCTGAACGAGGCCGGCGATCCGGAACGGCTG
Source organism: Novosphingobium sp. Gsoil 351 (assembly GCF_009707465.1). Classification (NCBI taxonomy): domain Bacteria; kingdom Pseudomonadati; phylum Pseudomonadota; class Alphaproteobacteria; order Sphingomonadales; family Sphingomonadaceae; genus Novosphingobium; species Novosphingobium sp. Gsoil 351. The sequence goes on along the minus strand of NZ_CP046120.1, from coordinate 1,916,834 downwards.
CTCGCCGCGCTGGGCGAGGAATGCCCCGCGCTGGGCGAGCGGCTGGCCTGGCGCGATGGAAGCGAGCCGATCGATGCCATCGCGAACGTCCCTTACGGCTGGCGGCTGCGTGAGGGCCGCGCGGGTCTGTTCCGGCTCGGCGATCAGGCGGGGGTGATCCCCAGCCTCGCGGGCGAGGGCATGGGCATCGCGCTGGCCAGTGGCGTCAGCGCGACCGAGGCCTGGCGGCGCGGCGGAGCTGGGGCCGCGGCGGACTGGCAGTCTCGCTTTGCCTACCAGATTGAACTGCCGATCGGGGTTGCGCGGATGATCGCGGGTCTCGGCGAACGACCGACCAGCGCCGGAGCTTTGGTCACCGTCGCCCGTCTCGTCCCCTCGCTGGTCGACCTTGCTGCCCGAATGACGCGAGTGGGAGGCTAGTCTAGCCCATCACCTCCGCCGCCGCGAGCACCGCCAGCGTCAAGATGTCGCTCGCGTTGGAGTTCATCGCCGCGATCTGGACCGGCTTTTCCATTCCCACCAGCATCGGCCCGATGGTGGCGTTGCCGGCCAGTTCGCGCAGCAGCTTGGCCGACAGGTTGGCCGATTGCAGCCCCGGCATCACCAGCACGTTCGCCGGGGCCGAGAGCCGCATGAACGGGTACTTGGCCATCGTCGCGGGGTTGAGCGCGGCGTCGGGGGCCATTTCGCCTTCATATTCGAACCCCGGCGGATCGGCGTCGAGCAGCGCCACCGCTTCGCGGATGTTCTCGAGCCAGCGCCCCGGCGGGTTGCCGAAGGTCGAATAGCTGAGGAATGCGACGCGCGGTTCGTGGCCCAGCTTCTTGGCCACTTCGGCGGTGCCCTTCGCGATCTCCGCCAGGTCCGCGGACGACGGCCGCTCGTTGATCGTCGTATCGGCGAGGAACACCGTGTAGTTCTTGCCGATCATCAGGTGGATGCCGAACGGCACTTTGCCTGGCACCGGATCGAGCACCTGGCGAATCTCGCGCATCGATTGCGCGAACGGCCGCGTGATCCCGGTGATCATGGCGTCGGCGTGGCCCAGCTTGACCAGCAGCGAGGCAAACACGTTGCGGTCTTGGTTGACCATCCGCTTGACGTCGCGCTTCATGAACCCACGGCGCTGGAGCCGTTCGTAGAGCACTTCGATCATCGCGGGCACGTGCGGGCTGATCGCCGAATTGTGGATCTCGAAACTGTTGGGCTGCTCGATCCCCAGTTCCTGGAGTTTGGCGCGGACCGCCGCGTCGCGCCCGACCAGCAGCGGCTCGCCATAGCCGCCTTCCTTGAACTGGATCGCCGCGCGCAGCACCACTTCGTCCTCGGCCTCGGCGAACACCACCCGCTTGGGGTTGAGCCGCGCCTTGGCATAGACCTGGGTCAGCACCGAGGTGGTCGGGTTGAGCCGCGACTTGAGACTGTGGCGGTAGGCGTCGAAGTCCGGAATCGGCTTTTGCGCGACGCCCGAATCCATCGCCCCCTTGGCGACCGCGGACGATACCACCTCCATCAGTCGCGGATCGAACGGTGCGGGAATGATGTAGTCGCGCCCGAACTGCATCGTCAGCCCGCCATAGGCCGCGGCGACCTCCTCGGGAACCTGCTCGCGCGCCAGCTCGGCAATGGCGCGGGCGGCGGCGATTTTCATCTCGTCGTTGATCGCGGTCGCCCGCACGTCGAGGGCGCCGCGGAAGATGAAGGGGAAACCCAAGACGTTGTTGACCTGGTTGGGATAGTCCGAGCGCCCGGTGGCGATGATGCAGTCGGGCCGCGCGGCCTTGGCGTCGGGCGGGGTGATCTCGGGATCGGGGTTGGCCATCGCGAAGATGATCGGCTGATCGGCCATCTTGGCGATCATTTCGGGCTTGAGCGCGCCCTTGGCCGAGAGGCCGAGGAAGATGTCGGCGCCGACCAGCGCTTCTTCCAGCGTCCGCCGGTCGGTATCGACCGCGTGCGCCGACTTGAACTGGTCGATCCCCTCGCGCCCGCGATAGATCACGCCCGAGCGATCGCACATGATGACGTTCTCGTGGCGCACACCCATCGCCTTGATGAGCGCGGTGCAGGCGATCGCCGCGGCGCCCGCGCCGTTGACCACCACCTTGACCTCGTCGAACTTGCGGCCGGTGAGGAAGCAGGCGTTGAGCAGCCCGGCGGCGGAGATGATCGCGGTGCCGTGCTGGTCGTCGTGCATCACCGGAATCTTGAGGCGTTCCTTGAGCGCCTGCTCGATCACGAAGCACTCGGGCGCCTTGATGTCCTCGAGGTTGATCCCGCCGAAGCTGGGCTCCATCAGCGTTACCGCCTCGATGATCGCGTCGGCGTCTTCGGTGGCGAGTTCGATGTCGATCGAATCGACGTCGGCGAAGCGCTTGAATAGCACCGCCTTGCCTTCCATCACCGGCTTGGAGGCGAGCGCGCCGAGGTTGCCCAGACCGAGGATCGCGGTGCCGTTGGAGATCACCGCGACGAGGTTGCCCTTGGCGGTATAGTCATAGGCGGTGGCGGGATCGGCGGCGATGGCGAGGACCGGAACCGCGACTCCGGGCGAATAGGCCAGGCTCAGGTCGCGCTGCGTCGCCATCGGCTTCGACGCGATGATCTCGATCTTCCCCGGGCGCCCGGTCGAATGGAAGAACAGCGCCTCGCGCTCGGTGAACTTGACGTTGCTCTCGTCGGCCATGCCCAAAAACCCCTGTCGCCCCGCGCGCCGCAAAGGTCTAGGACGGGACGCGCCGCGCGGCAACCGGGGTTGGGAGGGGAATCAGCCCTTGTTGCGCACCCGCACTCGCACGCTCGACTTGGCCATCGCCTGACCGCCCAGCACGTTGGTACGCGCCTTGACCGCATAGAGCGTGCTGCGGCCCGAGCGCCACACCGGGGCGAGGCGCTTGTCCTGGTGGCGGGGTTTGCCGGTGTCGATCAGCCAGACATAGTCGAACTTGTCGAGCGGGGCCTTGCGCATCGCCTGGTCGATCCCGCGCAGGCGCTTGCCGCCCGAGCAACCCGGCGACCACACGAAGGTGGACGGGTCGGCGGTGTAGTTCCGCCCCGGACGGAACTTCGGAGTGAGCATGTGCAGCCCCGGCACCGCCCAGTTGTCGTTGGTCCAAGCCCCGCGATAGACGCTGGCGAGGCTGGGCAGGTGATCGGTACGCGGGGTCCGCCAGCTTTCGCGCAGGCAGGTGTGCTCGACCAGCGCGAGCACCTTGGCGCCCGGCTGGACGCGATTGAGCGCGGCAAGCTGCGCGCGGTAGTCGGCGTCATAGGCGGCAAAGCCGTAAGCCGTGGTGCCCAGCCGCACCACCAGCAGCCCCACTCCGGCCAGCGCGACCGCGCGCGCCACGCCCGCATCGACTCGGCTCCAATCCTGGAACCCCAGCGCCAGCATGATCGCGACCGGCAGCAGCCGAACGTCGACCAGCGCGCTGCCGTCGATCGCGCCCGGTGCGATCGCGAACAGCACCGCCAGCGCCAGCGCGGGCAGGCCCTGGCGCCACGTCCAGCGCGCGCCGATCGCGGCTCCGACGATGAGTACCAGGCCGCACACCACCAGCGAACCAACGTCGAGGATCTGGTTCTGGTCGCGCAGGGCGAACGGAAAGGCGAGCAGTTTTTGCGCGCCGTACCACTTGAGGCCGCCCTTGCCCGCAGGCGCGGCGAGTTTCCACAGCGCCATCGTCGCGAAGGTAGCGAGCAGCGGCCAGCATTCGCGCAGCACTCGCTTCGCGCCGTCGCGCCAGCCGCCGCCGCGATCGTCGAGCGCCGCGCCCACGCTGTAGGTGGCGACCAGCAAGGGGAGCATCGCGCCGCCGACGGCGTGGCAGGTCAGCAGAATGGGCTGGGCGATCAGCAACAAGGCGATCCGGCGGCCCGGCCTGTCGCGCCAGGTCACCCACGCGGCGAAAGCCAGCAGCGCCAGCCCCGTGGCCAGCACGTAGTTGATGAAACCCATCAGCAGCGGATAGCTGAACACGAAGATCAGCGCCCAGCCGAGCCCGAATGCGCCCCGGGGATTGACCGCGCGGATCGCGGCGACGCAGCCGGCGGCGAACAGGACCGTGGCGATCACCGCGCTCCACCAGCCCGCCGCGACCAGTCCGAACGAATCGGCGAGCAGCTTCATCAGCACTTCGCCGCCCATGTTGAGCGAGTAGGCCCACTGCCAGTTCCAGTACTGGTGGAGTGGGCTGCCCGGCGCGGCGGCCTCGATCGCCGCGGCGCCGAGGTGGCCGGGCAGGTCGATCAGCGGTGGTACGGTGACCAGCAGATAGGGCAGGCACAGTACCGCGATGGCGGCCATGAGCCACGGCGCGCGTAGCCACTGCAGCACCGCCGCGTCGCGCCCTAGCGCCAATGCTTCACGACTGTGCATGAGTTCCCGTCACCGATTTGAGAATGCCGGATGCCTGGTCTAGGTGGCTCGTTCCCACTCGGACCCGCCAGGCTGCCCGTGAGCCCCATAGCCGCAACCCCCATGATGGCGCAATATCTCGCGCTCAAGGCGCAGGCGGCCGATTGTCTGCTGTTCTACCGAATGGGCGATTTCTTCGAGCTGTTCTTCGACGATGCCAGGGTCGCGGCGCAAGTGCTCGACATCGCGCTGACCAGCCGCGGCGAGCACGGCGGCGCGCCGATCCCGATGTGCGGGGTGCCGGTCCACGCCGCCGAGGGCTATCTAGCGCGGCTGATCAAGGCAGGCTGCCGGGTGGCGATCGCCGAACAGGTCGAGACTCCCGAGGCCGCAAAAAAGCGCGGCGGGGCCAAGACGCTGGTCGCGCGCGACATCGTCCGTTTCGTCACCGCCGGGACGCTGACGGAAGAAGCGCTGCTCGAACCGCGCCGCGCCAATGTGCTGGCGGCGGTGTGCGAGGTGCGCGGGCTTTGCGGGATCGCGGCGTGCGACATCTCGACCGGGCGGATGGAGCTGGAAGAGTGCGTACCCGATGCGTTGGGCGCGGCGCTGGCGCGGCTTGGCCCAAGCGAAGTGGTCGCGCCCGAGGGCTGGGCGGCGCCCGACGGGGCGATCGCGCGCAGCGCGGCGGACTTCACCAGCGAATCGGGCGAGCGGCGGCTCAAGGCCGCGCACGGGGTCGCGACGCTCGAGGGGTTCGGCAGCTTCGGGCGGGCGATGCTGGCGGCCGCCGGGGGCCTGCTGGGTTATCTCGACCATGTCGGGCGCGGCGCGCTTCCGCTGCTGCTGCCGCCCGAGGTGCGCGGCGGCGACGCGGCGCTGGCGATGGACGAGGCGACGCGCGTCAGTCTGGAGATTCTCTCGACGCAAGGCGGCGCGCGCAAGGGCAGCCTGATCGAAGCGATCGACCGCTGCGTGACCGGGGCCGGGGCGCGGCAACTGGCCGAGGACTTGTCCGCCCCGCTGACCGATTCTGCGGCGATCAACGCCCGGCTCGAATTGGTGAGCTGGCTCCACGACGATTCGCTGCTGCGCGGCGATCTGCGCGTGATGCTGCGCGCCGCGCCGGATATCGGGCGAGCTTTGGGAAGAGTAGCGGCGGGGCGGGGCAGTCCGCGCGACCTCGGCCAGTTGCGCGATGGATTGAGCGAGGCGCGCCGCGTGCGCGATCACCTGCAAAAACGCGAGGATCGGCCCGCGCTTCTCAACGCGCTGCTCCCCGCGCTGGGCGGGCACGGCGCGCTGGTCGATCTGCTGAGCCGCGCGCTGGTGCCCGCGCCGCCCACGACGCGCGATCAGGGCGGCTATATCGCCGAAGGCTACGACCACGCACTCGACGAATTGCGCCGCACCAGCGGCCATGCCCGTCGCGCGATCGCCGCGCTCGAAGCCAGGTACCGCGACGAGACCGCCACGCCCTCGCTCAAGATCCGACACAACGGCGTGCTCGGCTATTTCGTAGAGGTTCCGGCCAAGCATGCCGACCGGCTGATGGCGGCGGATTCGGGCTTCACCCATCGCCAGACGATGGCCGGCGCAGTGCGCTTCAACGCGCTCGCGCTGCACGAGGAGGCGAGCCGGATCGCCGAGGCCGCGGGCCACGCGCTGGCGGCTGAAGAGGCGCATTTCGAGGAACTGGTCGGCCAAGTGGCGCAATCCCGCCAGGCCATCGCCGCCACCGCCGCCGCACTCGCCCGGATCGACGTTGCCGCAGGCCAGGCCGAGCGCGCCGCCCAGGGGCGCTGGGCGCTGCCGCGGATCGTCGCCGAGCCGGTGCTGACGATCGAGGGCGGGCGTCATCCGGTGGTCGAGGCCGCGCTCGACAAGGCGGGCGAACGGTTCGTGGCGAACGACTGCACGCTGTCGCTTGGCGACCGATTGTGGGTGGTTGGCGGGCCGAACATGGGGGGCAAGTCGACCTTTCTCCGCCAAAATGCCCTGATCGTGCTCCTCGCCCAGGCGGGCGGGTTCGTGCCCGCGACCAGCGCCACCATCGGCCTGGTCGATCGCCTGTTCAGCCGGGTCGGAGCGAGCGACAACCTTGCGCGGGGCAGGTCGACGTTCATGGTCGAGATGGTCGAGACCGCGGCGATCCTTTCCCAGGCGACCGAGCGCTCGTTCGTGATCCTCGACGAGGTTGGGCGGGGCACTTCGACCTACGACGGGTTGGCGCTGGCCTGGGCGGTGGTCGAGGCGGTCCATGAGACCAACCGCTGCCGCTGCCTGTTCGCCACGCACTATCATGAACTGGCGCGCCTCGCCGAGACATGCGAGGCGCTGTCGCTCCACCACGTTCGCGCGCGCGAATGGAAAGGCGATCTGGTGCTGTTGCACGAAGTCGCCGAAGGCCCGGCGGATCGCAGCTACGGTCTTGCGGTGGCGCGGCTGGCCGGTGTTTCGCCGCCCGTGCTCAAGCGCGCCAAGGCGGTGCTCGACAAGCTGGAAAAGGGCCGCGCGGCAACCGGCGGGCTGGCCGCGGGGCTGGACGACCTGCCGCTGTTCGCCGCGGCGCTGGCGGCCGAGGAGGAGGTCTGCGACGAACTGCGCGAGCGGCTCAAGGCGCTCGATGTCGACGCGCTGAGTCCGCGGGAGGCGCTGGAGGAGCTATACCGGCTGAAGCACGAAGCGGGGGACTAGCCCTCGCCCCTTCAGGGCAAAGGGCTGGGAGAGGGGGCGCGTTCGGACGCCGCCCCTTTCAACTCCCTCAAAGCGACAAGAACAGCCCCGCCAACGCCGCGCTCAGCAGGTTGCTCAGGCTCCCGGCGACCAGCGCCTTGATCCCCAGCCGGGCGATGTGCGGGCGCTGATTCGGGGCGAGGCCGCCGGTCACCGCCATCTGGATCGCGATCGAGCTGAAGTTGGCGAAGCCGCACAGCGCGAACGTCACCACCGCGACCATATGCGGCGACAGGACGCCGTCCTTGCCGAGCTCGATGAACGCGACGAATTCGTTGAGCACCAGCTTGGTCCCGAACAGGCTGCCGGCGTGCAGCGCCTCGGTCCAGCTTGCGGCTCCCAGCAGCCACATGATCGGAGCGAAGGCGTAGCCGATGATGCCCTGGAAGCTGAGCTCGGGATAGCCGAACCACGCGCCGATCCCGCCGAGGATGCCGTTGGCCAATGCGACCAGCGCGACGAAAGCGAGCACCATCGCGCCCACCGCGACGGCCAGCTTCACGCCGGTCTGCGCGCCCTGGCTCGCGGCCATGATGATATTGGCGGGGCGCTCCTCGTCAGGCTCGACCGGCGAGGGCTCGATCGTCGCGGGATCGTGCGGGTTGGTCAGCGGATCACCCGCAACGGGCCCGCCCTCGGAAATCTCGTCGGCTATCGCCGCGCGAACCTCGGGGTCGGGCTCAATCCGCGGTGGCTCGTCGGGCATGATGAGCTTTGCCATCAGGATGCCGCCCGGCGCGCTCATGAACGCGGCGGCGACGAGATAGTCGATGCGGATGCCCATGCTGGCGTAGGCTGCCAGGATCGTCCCCGCGACACCCGCCATGCCCACGGTCATCACCAGGAACAGCTGCGATTGGTTGAGCGCGGCGAGATAAGGCCGGATCACCAGCGGGCTCTCGCTCTGCCCGACGAAGATGTTGGCAGCTGCGGTCAGGCTCTCGACCTTGCTGATCCCGGTGATCTGCTCGAGCGCGCCGCCGATCCAGCGGATGATGAGCTGCATGATCCCGAGATAGTAGAGGATACTGATCAGCGCGGCGAAGAAGATGATCACCGGCAGCGCGGCGATGGCAAAGCTCTGCCCGCCGATCTCGGGTTTGGCGAGCGGGCCAAACAGGAAGTCGATCCCAGCCTTGGCATAGCCGAGCAGGTTCTCGACCCCGTGCGCGGCTCCCTGCAGCGCGGCGTTGCCCCACGGGACATAGAGCACCATCGCGGCGAACCCCGCCTGCAGCGCGAACGCCGCGGCGACCACCCGCGGGCGGATCGCGCGGCGATTGCTCGACAGCGCGAAGGCGAGAGCCAAGATCAAGGCGATCCCGAGGAGGGAATAGACGACACGCATCGGGATTGAGGCTCCGGACCCTGTTGGCAGGCAGGGTGTTAGGGGGGATTTGGCGGACGGTCAAAATCCCGCTATCGGGCCGCGATGGATAGTCCTTCCCCCGCACTGGCGCCTTTGCAAACGCCCGCCCAAAGCGCGCTCTCGATCCCGCGTTCGCTGTTCCTGTTCGCGATCCTGTATGGCGGGATGGTGCCGCTGGGCGGGTTCCTGGGGGCCAAGCAGGTCGCGCTGGGGCCGCTGGCGGTGGAAGCGGGAATCTTTCCGTTCCTGACCCTTGTGGCGATATCGAGCGCGATCGCCGAACTGCATGGCAAGGCCACCGCCGACCGGTTGGTGCGGTTCGGGTTCGTGCCGCTGACGATCGCCATCCTACTTGCACTACTGGTGCTGCAACTCCCGACCGATCCGGGCATGTATCCCCCCGCAAAGGAAGCGTTTCCGATCATCGTCGGGCAGAGCTGGCGGATGATGGCGGCAGGGATCGCCGCCTATGGCGTCTCGGTCACGCTCAACATCTGGATTTTCGACAGGCTGCGGCCGAAGGATGGCACCGCCAGCCGCTGGGCCGGTTTCCGCGGGTTCATCGCCGCCGCGCTCAGCCAGATCGTCGATACCCTGATCTTCATCACCGCCTCGTTCTGGGGCGTGCGCCCGATCCTCGATCTGATGCTCGGGCAGATGTTGGCCAAGGTGGTGCTTTCGGCGGTGCTGGTGCCGCTGATCATCTGGGCGGTGGTCGCCATTTCCCGCCAGCTCGACGGAAAGCGTTCTTGATGAGCCAGGTTCCCGATCCCGCGATGCTCGCCAAAGCCGAGACGCTGACCGAGGCGCTGCCCTATCTCCAGCGTTATGCCGGTCGTACCTTCGTGGTCAAATACGGCGGCCACGCGATGGGCGATCCCGAAGCCGCGCACGATTTCGCGCAGGACGTGGTGCTGCTGAAAGCGGTCGGGATCAATCCGGTGGTGGTCCACGGCGGTGGGCCGCAGATCGGCGCTATGCTCAAGAAGCTGGGGGTCGAAAGCAGCTTTATCGACGGGCTGCGCGTTACCGATCGCGAGACCGCCAAGGTCGCCGAAATGGTCCTTTCGGGCTCGATCAACAAGGAGCTGGTCGGCTGGATCGCACGGGCGGGCGGCAAGGCGCTGGGGATTTCGGGCAAGGACGCGGGCCTGGTCACCGCGCGCAAGGTCGAGCGGACGAGCAAGGACCCGGACAGCAACATCGAACAGGCGATCGACCTCGGGTTCGTCGGCGAGCCGGCGAGGGTCGACACCACGATCCTCGAGACCACGTGCGCGGCAGGGATGATCCCGGTGGTCGCCCCGATCGGCGCGGGCGAGGACGGCGAGACCTACAACATCAACGCCGATACGATGGCCGGGGCGATCGCCGCGGCGCTGGGCGCGGCGCGACTGTTCCTGCTGACCGACGTGCCCGGCGTGCTCGACAAGGCGGGCGCGCTCCTCACCGACCTGACCCCGGCGCGGATCGCCGAGCTCCAGGCCGACGGCACGATCCGCGGCGGGATGATCCCCAAGCTGGAAACCTGCGTCCACGCGGTAGAGGCCGGGTGCGAGGCGGCGGTGGTGCTCGACGGGCGGGTGCCGCACGCGCTGCTGCTCGAGATCTTCACCAGCCGCGGCGCGGGGACCTTGATCCGGGTTTGAGGCCAAGACCTGTCAAACCGGGTTGGGTGAGGAACGGAACGGGGTTCCTCGCGTCGAACCTGCCATGAAGCAGTCTCCTCCGGCCATCGCGGCGCTCGCCCTCGCCCTCTCCGCCTGCAACCAGCCCGCGCCCGCCCCCGCGCCGAGCGAGGCCGCGCAGGCGCCGGCCGCCACCGCCGAGCCGTCGCCGGCCGAGACCACCCCGCCAACCTCGACGCCAAGCCCCGACGAACTCTCGGCCCCCGCTCTCGTCCCCGAGGCCGAAAAGGGCGAGACGGGCGCGCGCAACGTCCTGCTCGAATGGGCCCGCGCGATCGAGCGGCGCGATTTTGCGCGCGCCGACGCGCAATGGGGGGCGGGGGCGTCCGCGGCAAAGTCGGCCAAACAGTTCGCGGACTACAAGACAATCACCGTCGGCGTCGGCGACGGCGATGTCGAGGGCGCGGCGGGGTCATTATATTACGAGGTTCCGTTGACCCTCACCGGCGCACGCAAGGATGGCGCTTCCTTCGAGCGCCACGGTACGATCGTCGTGCGCCGGGTAAACGACGTCGACGGCGCAACCCCGGCGCAACTGCGCTGGCACATCCAGAGTGTCACGTTCGAGCCCTGAATCCGGCCATCGCCTCATTGCTAGCACGCCCGCGTCCCGCTAGGCAGCGCGCACCCTACAACGGCAAGGCGCACGCGGTGTTTCTCTATACCTTGATCGAGATCGTCAGCCTGTTGATCAACGTGATCGTGGTCGCGGTGATCATCCAGTTCGTGCTCAGCCTGCTGCTGGCGTTCAACGTGGTCAACCGGCACAACGGCTTCGTCGATGCGGTGTGGACCGCGATCAATGCGATCCTCGAGCCGATCCTGCGCCCGATCCGGCGGATCATGCCCGCAACCGGGGCAATCGACTTTTCGCCGATGGTTCTGATCATTCTCCTCCAGATCGTGATGATCGTGCTGCGCAACGTAGCGATCGCGGCGACTTGAGGTGACGGCGGAGACGATCGACGGAAAGGCGTTTGCGGCCACCTTGCGTGGCAAGGTCGGCGACCAGGCGCGCGCCTTCGAGGCCGCGGCCGGACGCCAGGCCGGGCTGGCGGTGGTGCTGGTCGGCGAGGACCCGGCGAGCCAGATCTACGTCCGCTCCAAGGGCAAGGCCACGCTCGAAGCAGGGATGGCCAGCTTCGAACACAAGCTGGCGGCCGATACCCCCGAGGCCGAACTGCTCGCGCTGGTCGATGCGCTCAACGCCGATCCGGCGGTCGACGGCATTCTCGTCCAGTTGCCGCTGCCGCCGCACATGAACGAGGCCAAGGTGATCGCCACGATCGATCCCGACAAGGATGTCGACGGCTTCACCGTGGTCAACGCTGGCCGGCTCGCGACCGGGCTGCACGGGTTCGTGCCGTGCACCCCGCTGGGCTGTCTGATGCTGCTGAAAGATCGTCTCGGCGACCTGGCGGGGCTGGACGCGGTGGTGATCGGGCGTTCCAACATCGTCGGCAAGCCGATGGCGCAATTGCTGCTCAAGGAAAGCTGCACCGTGACCGTCGCCCACAGCCGGACCAGGGACCTGGCCGACGTCGTCCGCCGCGCCGACATCGTCGTCGCCGCGGTCGGGCGCCCCGCCATGGTCACCGGCGACTGGCTCAAGCCCGGCGCGACTGTCATCGACGTCGGGATCAATCGCGTTCCGGGCGCCGAACCTGGCAAGACCAAGCTGGTCGGCGACGTCGACTTCCCCTCGGCGAGCACCGTCGCCGGCGCGATCACCCCGGTGCCCGGCGGGGTCGGCCCGATGACCATCGCCTGCCTGCTGCGCAACACCCTGGTCGCGGCGCAACGCCGCGCGGGGGTGCGAGGGACGGAAATCTAACCAACGCCCGCTCATGTCGAGCGAAGTCGAGACATCATCGCGCGTGATGTCTCGACTTCGCTCGACATGAGCGGGTAGGGTTGGCCATGCATAAACTGCTTTTCGCTTCGCTCGTCCTCAGCCTCACCGCTTGCGCCACGGCGGCCGACGCGCGAAAGCCGCATGGCCTGCGTCCGTTCGCCGATCCCGGCCAGGTCATCACCACCGAGCGCGCGTTCGCCCGGATGGCGCGCGAGAAGGGCACGTGGACGGCGTTCCGCCACTACGCCACCGGTGACGCGCAGTTTCCGCCGCCGCCCGCGTGGAGCAACGTCCAGCAGTCGCTGAAGGGCACGCCCGATCCGGCCCAGCCGATCCTGTGGGGGCCGGATGCCGCGTGGTCGAGCTGCGACGGCTCGTTCGCGGTCACCACCGGCGAGGCGTCCTTTCCTAGCGGACGCAAGAGCCGCTTCCTCACCGTCTGGCAGCGCCAGGAGAGCGGCGAATACCGCTGGGTGCTCGACCAGGGCTTCGACAGCGCGGGCGGCGCGATCGATCCCGAGACGATTTCCGGCAAGGTCGCCGAATGCCTCAAAGGCCCTCGGCCCAGCCGCGACGTTCGTCGCGGCGAGGCGTGGGGCAGCGCGGCGGCTAACGACGGCACGCTGGCGTGGGAAACGGCGATCGCGGCGGATTGCTCGCGCACCGCGGTGGTCCGGATGGCTTCGGACGACGGGATGAAAGAGGTGTTTCGCCGCACTGCGCCGCCGCCGCCGGTTCCAGCCGGACAGCCTGCGCCGCATTGCGCGTAACCGGCGCCCGCCAACTTCGATGCTAGACTTGTTCCTCTCCGCCTTCGTCACCCTGTTCGTGGTGATCGACCCGCCCGGCTGCGCGCCGATCTATGCCGGGCTGACGAGCGGCGCGACGCGTCCGCAGGCGAGGAGCATGGCGTTGCGCGCCAGCCTGATCGCCGGAATCATTCTGCTGATCTTCGCGCTGTTCGGCGAGCACCTGCTCGGCGCGCTGCACATCGAACTCGATGCGTTCCGGATCGCGGGCGGGATCATGCTGTTCGTCATCGCGCTCGACATGGTGTTCGAGAAGCGCACCCAGCGGCGCGAGGAGCGGGCGGAAAAAATCAAGGCGACACCGGAGGTCGAGGATGTCGCGGTGTTTCCGATGGCGATGCCGATGATCGCCGGACCTGGCTCGATCGCGACGATGATGCTGCTGATGAGCCGTAGTCAGGGAACCGCACAGACCCTGGTGGTGCTTGCCGCGCTAGCCGCGGTGCTGGTGCTGACCGCGCTCTCGCTGATCGCCGCGGGGCCGCTGATGAAGCTGCTTGGAACCAGCGTCGAGGCGGTGATCACCCGCCTGCTCGGGGTGCTGCTGGCAGCGTTGGCGGCGCAGTATGTGATCGATGGGCTGAAGGCCGTGCTCGGCTGACCCCGGCCCTTGCTCTTCGAGGGGAGAGGATACGAAGCCCGGTGACCGAAGGAACAACGCCCGGGCTAGGGCCTGAAAGCCCGGGCGTTGCTCGGTTCGCGCACCCCAGGGGATGGTATCAGTGCGCGGCGTCCTTGGCCTTCTCGCCAGCTTCCTTGGCTTTGTCGCCGGCCTTTTCGGCGGCGTCGCCTGCCATCGCGGCCTTGTCGCCCGCGGCTGCGGCGGAGGCTGAATCCATCGGCGCGGCGGCGGTGTCCATCGCGGCGTCGCTGGCGGTGGCGGCGGCCGAACTCGCTTCGCCCGCGGCCATCGCGGCCTCGGTGCTGGCGTCGGTCGCCTCGGCGGACTTGTCTTCCTTCTTGCACGCCCCCAGCGAGAGCGCGGTCGCGGCGGCGGCGACGATCAACAACCGTTTCATGAAGTTCTCCTGCTGCCCATCGGCCAGCCGGAATAAGCGCGCATCGCCCGCGCCGAACAGTTACAAATTGGTCATGTTGGCCCCAGCCTTGGCGCCCGCCGCTATTGCAGCGTCACCGCCCCGTCGTCGCCGCCGTCGTGACGGCCGAAGAACTGCATCAGTTGAACCAGCAGTTCGCAACGCTCGCCGATCCCGTTCACCTCGAGCAGCGCCTGCTTGGCCGCGGCGTCGAACGGGGCGATCTGGCTGACCCCGTTGATCAGCGAAACGTCGTCGAGCCGTGCGACCGATTCCCAATCGACGCGATAGCCCTGTGCCGCCGCGAAGCGGCGCGCCTCGCGTTCGAAGCTCGCGCGTTCGACCGCGCTCAGCACTTCGTCGGCGGGGTCGGCGAGCAGTTCTGCCTCGACCTGGCGAAACGGGGTCGCAGCGTCGATCTCGCGCAGCAGCCGGAACCGGGCCTCGCCCTCGAGCACCAGATTGTAGCGCCCGTCTTCGAGCGCCTCGAACTGGGCGATCTTGCCGACGCAGCCGACACGGAACAGCGGCGCGCCTTCCTCGCGCCCTTGCGGCTGGATCATCGCGATCCGCCGGTCGCGGGCGAGCGCATCGCTGACCAGCGCGCGATAACGCGGCTCGAAGATGTGCAGCGGCAGTTGCAGCCCGGGATAGAGCACCGCGCCGGGCAGCGGAAAGATCGACAGCCGGGTGGTGGTGGCCGCAGCAGTCATGATTATCCGAACAGCAGCGTCGAGAGACGGCGACGGGTCGCGGAGACCCACGGGTCCTCGAGTCCGGTCGCCTCGAACAGCTGGAGCAGGCGGGCCTTGGCGGCGCCTTCGCTCCATTCGCGGTCGGCGGCGATCATGGCGAGCAGCTTGTCCGCCGCGCCCTGGCGGTCGCCGCTGGCGATCAGCGCATTGGCGAACACGAGCTGCGCCTCCATGTCGGCGGGGCGTTCGGCCGCGGAGGCGCGCAGCGCCTCAAGTTCGGAAAGGTCGGGCGCGTCCTCGGCCAGCGCCAGCCCGGCGCGGGCTTGGGCCAGCGCGGGGTCGGCGGCGAGGTTCGGATCGAGGGCGTCGAGCGCGGCTTGGGCTTCGTCCGTGCGACCGGCCAGCGTCAGCGCGCGGATCAGCCCGGCGTTGGCGACGGCATTGTCGGGCGCCATCTCGACGATCTGGGCGAAGATCGAGGCGGCGCGCTCGCCATCGCCGCTTGCCAGCACGTCCTCGCCCATCGCCAGCAAGGGTTCCAGCTCAGCTGCCGCATCAGCCGCCGCGCCGCCTTGGATCGGCAGCTTGGCGAGGATCTGGTCGAGCATCGCCTTCAGCGCCGATTCGGTCCGCGCCGAAGTCAGGTCGGCAACCGGCTGGCCCTGGAACATCGCGTAGACGGTGGGAATCGACCGAACCTGGAACTGCGCCGCGATGAACTTCTCGGCATCGACGTCGATCTTGGCCAGGATCACGCCCTTGTCGGCATAGTCGGCGGCGACTTTTTCCAGGATCGGCGACAGCGCTTTGCACGGCCCGCACCACTCGGCCCAGAAATCGAGGATGACGAGGCTCGTCATCGAGGGTTCGACGACATCCTTGCGGAAGCGGTCGACAGCTTTCTGTTCGTCGAGATTGAGGCCGAGGGTCGCCAAGGGTGTCTGCTCCGATTGCGCGGGTTAGCGGGCATCATGTGGGGTCAGCGGCGGTTTCGGCAAGTGGTTTCCGCCCGCGACACTTAACCCTTGCGGCCCTCAAGACGCGATGCTAACCGCCCGCCTCTCCACGGACCCGGACGGTTTTCGCGCAGGTCCAGCAGACGCACGAGCGGGCGTAGCTCAGTGGTAGAGCACAACCTTGCCAAGGTTGGGGTCGAGGGTTCGAATCCCTTCGCCCGCTCCAGTCTCCTTCATCGTCCAAGAAGGCAGGCGCGATTTTGTCTCCCATCGTAAACGGCAAGAGCCTCAAGCCTCGGTCAGGGTCGGACCCAAGGCAGATCGTCGTGCTGCTCCATGGCTATGGCTCGAGCGGCGCGGACATGATCGCGCTGGCGCCGCACTGGCAGGATGCCTTGCCCGATGCCCTGTTCCTGGCACCGCATGCGCCGCAAAGGTGCGGAATGATGGGCGCGGGCTACCAGTGGTGGGGCCTGTCGGGCTTTGCGCCCGCGGCCCTGGCGGCGGGCGCGGCCGCGGCGGCGCCGGCCATCGACGCGTTTCTCGATCGCAAGCTGGCGCAGTACGGACTGACCGAGGCTGCCCTGGCGCTGGTCGGGTTCAGCCAGGGGACGATGATGGCGCTGCATGTCGGTCTGCGGCGCAAGACCCCGGTGGCCGCGATCGCAGGGTATTCCGGGATGCTGACCAGCGTGGCGGACATCGCCACGAATACCGCCAAACCCCCGGTGCTTTTGGTTCACGGCTCGGCCGATCCGGTGGTCCCGGTCGCCGCGCTGCATCTGGCGGAAAGCGAACTCAAGCGGCTCGGCGTGGCGGTGACCACCCATGTCTCGTTGGGCGTGCCCCACAGCGTCGATCCGGTGGGGCTACGGCTGGGGCGGGATTTCATCGCCAAGGCGTTGCTGAAGGCGGTCTAAATTGCGGGTTGCGCGCCCGTCCGCCCCGCGCCACTCCGTGGCCAAGGCAGGCGAACGATAGGATGGCGTGGATGGCGGCGGCGGGTAACGACGGCAAGGCGATGCTCACCGGGGTCAGGGTGCTCGACCTGACGACCGTGGTGTTCGGCCCCTATGCGACCCAGATCCTCCACGACCTGGGCGCGGAGGTGCTCAAGATCGAGGCGCCGGAGAGCGGGGACATCGCCCGCTGGCTCGGTGCTCCCGCCAAGACCCCCGGAATGAGCCCGACCTTCTTCGCGCTCAACGGGGGCAAACGCTCGGCCGTGCTCAATCTCAAGGACGCGGACGATCTGGCTGCGATGCACCGCCTGGTCGGCGAATGCGACGTGCTCGTGCTCAATGTCCGGGGCAAGGCGCTCGAGCGGCTGGGACTCGATTTCGCGTCGGCCAGAGCGCTCAATCCGGGAATCATCTACGTCCACTGCGTCGGCTTCGGGCAGAGCGGGCCTTATGCCAATGAGCCTGCCTACGACGACGTGATCCAGGCCGCGACTGGGTTCGCCAGCCTGCCCGCCCGCGTCGATGGCGACCCGCGAGCGCGGTATGTCCCCTCGCTGATCGCGGACAAGGTTTCGGGGCTCCACGCCGCCTACGCCGCGCTGGCCGCGATCGTCCACAAGCTGCGCACCGGCGAAGGACAATATGTCGAGGTGCCGATGTTCGAGGCTTTCGCCCAGTTCTCGCTGGTCGAGCATCTCGCCGGGCTGACTTACGATCCACCCAACGCGCCGGCCTGCTATGCCCGCCAGATCGATCCCAACCGCCAGCCGTTTCCGACGAGCGACGGTTATATCAGCATCGTTCCCTACACCGAGCAGGCCTGGCCGCGGCTGCTCGAAGCATTGGGGGCGGGCGATGCGATCACCGATCCGCGCTTCGCCACGCGCGAGAAGCGCGTCGCCAACGTGACCCATCTTTACGCGCTGCTCGCGACGCTGACCGTCAACCACACCTCGGCCGAGTTGGAGGCGCTATGCCGTACCCTCGATCTCCCGGCGCGCACCGCCCGCGACATTGGCGACATTCACGATGATCCGCACCTGGCCGCGACCGGATTCTTCGCGCGCCGCGAGCATCCCAGCGAGGGCGCCTATTGGGAGATGAAGCAGCCGGTCGAATTCGGTGGCTGGCCCGCGCGAGAGCGGGGCCCGCCGCCCAAGCTGGGCGAGCACCCGCCCGCGTTCTCGCCGCACGAGGAGTGAAACGCCGGGAACGAAGCGGCCCGGTTGGAGCTTTTGCAGCCACCGATCCGTCAACGGAGCAACCCATGCGTTTTCATGCCCTCGTTCTGCCGCTCCTCTTCGCCGCCGCCGCGTGCGGGACCAAGACACCCGACGCCGCGCCAACCGCGGAGGCGAGCGCTTCGCTGCCGATGGACGCCGGACCAAGCGCCGCGCCGACGCGTGCGGCCGCAACGTTGATGACCGCCGACGGCAAGGATGTGGGCACGGTCACGGTGCTGCCTGCTGGCGAAGGCATCCGTCTGGCAGTGCAGGTCAAGGGCATGCCCGCGGGCGAGCACGGCATCCATCTTCACGCCGTCGGCAAGTGCGAAGGCCCCAAGTTCGAAAGCGCGGGCGGTCACTGGAACCCGGCGGGCAAGAAGCACGGGCTGGCCAATCCCGACGGACCCCACGCGGGCGACATCCCCAACCTGACCGTCGGCCAAGACGGCACCGGGATCGTCAACACCACGCTTGGTGGGGGCACCGTCTCCGACCTGATCGATACCGATGGCGCCGCACTGGTGGTCCACGCCAAGCGCGATGACGGCAAGACCGACCCTTCCGGTGACAGCGGTGACCGCATCGCCTGCGCGGTGCTGAAGGCCAGCTAGATGCGCCGGTACCGGAAGTACCAGACCTCGTGCCCCAGCCTGCGGGCCTTGGCCTCGTAGCGGGTCTCGGGCCAACCGCCGGGGCGGGTCTGCCAATCGACTGGGCTCTTGGCGAGCCATTCGAACGTAGCCCCGTGGCGCTGCATTATCATCAGCGCGTGGCGCAGGTAGACCGGATGATCGGTGCCGAAGCGGAATTCGCCGCCGGGTCTGAGCTTGGCCGCGATCAGCTCGAGCGGGCCGTCGTTCATCATCCGCCGCTTGGCGTGGCGCGCCTTGGGCCAGGGATCTGGGTGGAGCAGATAGACGAAGCTCAAGGCTCCGTCGGGCACGCGGGCCAGTACCTCCAGCGCATCGCCATGGTGGATGCGAACGTTGCCGAGTGCGCCGTCACGGATATGGACCAGCGCCTGGGCGACGCCGTTGAGAAATGGCTCGGCGCCGATGAAGCCGTGATCGGGTAGCAAGTCGGCGCGGTACGCGAGGTGCTCGCCGCCGCCGAAGCCGATTTCGAAATGGAGCGGGCGGTCGTATCCGAACAGCCGCTCGGCGGTGACCGGGCTCTCGGCGGGCACCGCGATCTGCTGGAGCAGCGTGTCGACCAGCGCCTGTTGCCCGGCGCGCAGTGGCTTGCCCTTGGCGCGGCCGTAAAGGCGGTTGATCGTGGTCGGGTCGCCGGGTTTGTGCGCGGTCATCGCGGGGCCGGTGGCAGGGGCCGCCCTCGGGGTCAACCGGCGACGAGGCTGACGAACTCCTCGCGCTTGCCCGAGGGATCGGGGGGCAGCGCATCGGCGAAGTAGGTCAGCCGGATGTCGAAAGGATGGCCCACCGAGGTCTGAATCAGCGCCCTGAGCTTGGCCTCCTGCGCGGACGAGAGCGGCTCGGCGACAACCAGCCGCATCTCCACTGTTTCCAGATCGCGCTGGATCAACTGGTAATGCCGCACAGGGGCGATGGCGTGAAACTTGCTATAGCCGGTCAGCGGCCAGTGGCGCGCGCCATCGGGGGTGACGACCAGGTTGCGCTCGCGCCCCATGATCCGCTCGATCCGCGGCAACCCCCGCCGGCACGCACATGGCGTCCCCGCCATTGCATAGTCGCCGATGGCATAGCGGATCAGCGGTGTGGCGAAGTTGTGGAGGTCGGTCACCAGCACGCGGCCCCATTCGCCGGGCGCGCAGGGCTTGCCGTTGTCGTCGATCACCTCGACGATGTGGGTCTCGGCCATGATGTGATAGCCGTCGGCGTCGGGGCATTGCAGCGCGAGGAAGCCGAATTCCTCGGAGGTATAGGCGTCCTCGATCGTCCGCCCGAGCAACGCCTGCGTCCGCGCGCGCAGGTCGGGATGGACCATCTCGCTCATGCAGCGGACATGGGCGAGGCCCTGGAACTGCCGCCCGCCGCACTCGATGATGTCGAGCATCGCGCCCAGCACGCTGGGATAGGTGACCAGGACTTGCGGTGCGAAATCGGCGATGCGCGCGTGCAGTTCGGCGACCGCCATCGTCGCGGGCAGGCTGAGCGCGGGGCCGGTGCGATAGAGCAGCGCCAGCGGCTCGCCCCAGTCGGGCAGCGGCTTCACCTCGTGCCGGTGCGCGCTCATCGCCACGAGCCGTCCGCGTGCGTCGCGGCTCTGCCAGCGGTGGTCGCGCACCGTCATCGCCATGTGGCCCAGCTTGTTGAGCCCGGTGCGCCGCACTCGCGTCGGCTCGCCGGTCGAGCCGGAGGTCTGGGTCATGCCCACCGGCTGGTGCGCCTCGGGCACTTGGGCGCAGAACAAGCCGTCATGGTCCTGAAGGCCGCGCCGGGTAAGCGAAGGCAGGCGCGCCAGTCCGCCCGGCTGGGCGAGGTCAACGGCGGTCAGATCGGCCGCTGCCAGCCGCCGGGCAAAGGCGGGCGAATGCCGCGCGCAATGGTCGGCAAGCAGCCCGAGCTGTTCGCGCTGCGCCTGTTCGATCTCCTCGATCGGCAACCACTCGGTGACTTCGAGCCGGGAGACGTAAGCCTCGACCAGTGCGGCCACCCCCTGCACCAGCGGCGGCCAGGCGACGCCGGGGATTGCGCTGTGCAAGATGTCGAACGCGGCAGGCATTCCTGGCGGGGTGGCATCGGCGGTCGCGGCGGTCAATTCCGCAGCCTTCCTGCGCGGCCGCACGGTTGGAAGAGATTTCACACGAAGCCACGAATACGTAGTGCCATCGGCGAAGCCATCATAAATTCCATCGTTGGGCCAAACGCAACGAGGCGTGACGAAAGATGCCTGCGGCGCCCAGGCCATCTTCGTGACTTCGTGTGAAGCAAATCGCGGACAAGCGTCCACTCTCGCAGGCGAACATAGCAGTCAGTGAGGAAAGCAAGGGTCAGTTCGGGGAGGCTTCCCGCCCGATTGCGCATCGCCCCGGCGAGAGTGGGCAAGGCTCAAACCAAAAACGGCCCGCCTCTCGCGAGACGGGCCGTTCTGGGTAGCGTAGCTTGCGCCAGGTAAATCAGGCCGCTTCGGCGCGGTCCTCGGGATCGCGCAGCACGTAGCCGCGGCCCCAGACGGTTTCGATGTAGTTCTCGCCCTCGCACGCCATCGCCAGCTTCTTGCGCAGCTTGCAGATGAACACGTCGATGATCTTCAGTTCGGGCTCGTCCATCCCGCCGTAAAGGTGGTTGAGGAACATTTCCTTGGTCAGCGTGGTGCCCTTGCGCAGGCTCAGCAGCTCGAGCATCGCGTATTCCTTGCCGGTCAGGTGGACCCGCGCGCTTTCGACCTCGACGGTCTTGGCATCGAGGTTGACCGCCAGCTTGCCGGTGCGGATGACCGATTGCGAATGGCCCTTCGAACGGCGCACCACCGCGTGGATCCGCGCGACCAGTTCGTCGCGGTGGAACGGCTTGGTGACGTAGTCGTCGGCGCCGAAGCCGAAGCTGCGCACCTTGGAATCCATCTCGGAAATGCCCGACAGGATCAGCACCGGGGTCTGCACCTTGGCGACGCGCAGTTTCTTGAGCACGTCGTAGCCGTGCATGTCCGGCAGGTTCAGGTCGAGCAGGATGATGTCGTAATCGTAGAGCTTGCCCAGGTCCAAACCCTCTTCGCCCAGATCGGTCGAATAGACGTTGAAGCCCTCGGTGGTGAGCATCAGCTCGATCGCCTTGGCCGTGGTCGGCTCGTCCTCGATCAGCAAAACACGCATGTGGCGGTACCCCCCGTTATCTCTGCCCCGGTAACAAACCGTCAACTCGTCTTGCCGGTCATTAACCACAGGAGTTCTGAAGAGAAAAGGTTAATTTCGTGTAAACGTCGGGATTCCGGGGGCTTGCGGCGTGAATGTCACAGAGGTTGGGGAACGGACAAGGCGGTCAAAGCACCTTGATCGGCGTAGCGGCGAGCGTCTTTGCTCGTTTGGCGAACTTGCGGTCGAAAGTGACGAATGCGTCGCAGCGGCCTGCCGACGCCAAGTGGATGGCGTCCGCGAAGTCCATGCCTTCCTGATGCCAATCCAGCGCTTGCGCGATTACGTCGGGCGCTTCGAAGGTCACTCCTCGCAAACCTCCCAGGGCACGCAAAGCGCTGTTCACATCGGGCTGCGCAAAGCGATATGCACCGCGAAGTACCCACTCGGTCTCGAGCAGAACCGTTGATAAAACGAACGTCTCTCCGGCTGCGATGATGCGCTTGGCGATCCGCGTCTGCGCTTCGTCGTCATGGGTGAGCAGCCTTACCAGAACATTAGTATCAACGGCGCGCACGGCGCTTCGCTTCTCGCATGACGGCCGCGTCCATCTCCTCGATGGTCAGAGCAGGCCCTTCATATTTCAGCATTCCGCAAACTTCGTCGAGCGTGGTTGGGGGAAACAAGGGACTGGCCCTGAGCAACACGCCATCAGGCGTATCCTCCACGGTCAGCCGTGTCCCCGCCGCCCACTGCCGCTTGTCACGGATCGCCTTGGGCAGGATCACCTGGCCTTTGGTCGATACGACCGTGCCAATCTTCTCGTGAATACCCATCGCCCTCACCATGTTGTAAGACGAGGGTAAGATAGCATGAACCCCGGGAACCGGCAAGGCGAGGCTAGCCCCCCCGATCCCCAGCGTCGCCGCCGCCTCGCGCAACTGCCTGCTGGTCGCGCCGTCGTTCCTGAACGCGGCGAGGCCGCCCTGAAGCGCCTCGGCAGCCTGCTTCTGCTGGCCGAGCTGCACCCGGCTGCGCATCAGCATGATCCAGCCTTGCGCGTTCTGCGGATTGGCCTTCAGCTTGGTCTCGAGCCCATCGACCATGCCCTGGATCATCTGGTCCTGGGCGCCCTTGGGCAGCGCGCTGGCGGCCTGGATCTGGTCGCGCGTCGGGCCCGGGATGCCCGCGGAGGCGATCTCCTGGCCGGTGGTCTTGAAGCCGTTGGCGGGCGGGGCGGGGCTGATCGCGGCAAGCCGGGTGGCGACATCGATGCTGTTCTTCTTGCCGACCGCGGCGATCACCTCACGCACGTCGGCGACCCACGGCGCGTCGGCGGGCGAATCCTTGAGCAGCGCGAACCACTCCTCGACCGCTTCGGTGTGCTTGCCGTCGAGATCGAGGCGCACGGCATGGAAATAGCGCGCGCGCGGCTCCTTGGGATCGAGCGCCAGTGCCGCATCGAACGCGGCGGCGGCGTCGGGGGGGACGCCGTCGCCGTCCTTGCTCGCCAGGACCAGCGCCTCGCCCAGCATCGAGAAGTATTCGGGGTTCTTGGGATCGAGCACGGTCGCGCGCTTCATCGCGGTCGCCGCCTCGGCATAGCGCTCGGTCTGGTAGTACGACCAGCCGAGCATCCGCCAGCCCTCGGCGTCGTTGGGATTGGTCTTCAACCGGGCCTCGAGCTGGGTGATGACCTCGTCCACCGAGGGCTGCGCGGCAGCCGCCGGAGCCGCGGCGGGCGGCGCCTCGCGACTGCGCCAGATCGCCACCCCGCCCGCCGCGAGCGCGATGACCAGCGCGGCGCCCAAGGCGATGCGTCCGCCGCGAGGGCCAGACGCCCCGGAACCGGAGTTGCCATCGACGGCTCCGGCGCTGGTTTCGGCTTTGCTCACTGGTCTCTCCTCCGGTCGCTGTCGCAGCGCCACGCATATCGCGGCGCCCGGCGACGCTGGCAAGCGCTTCGCAACCTCACGGCCGACAAGCGAAAATAGCGGGTGGAAATCGTAGCTTGTTTCGCTAAGGTCGAGTCAATCGGGGGTCGCAGCAGGCAAGTACAGGGGCGTCGGCACCAGCGTGCCGCGGCCTGTTGCGACGGGGGACGTGCACCGGTGAGCGAAATCTACAAGGTAGCGATCATTGGCTCGGGGCCGGCGGGAATGTCCGCCGCAAGCCACGCGGCCAAGCTCGGCCTGAACCACGTCCTGCTCGAAAAGACCGACCACCTTTCGGATACGATCTACAAGTATCAGAAGGGCAAGCACGTCATGGCGACGCCCAACCAGTTGATCCTGCGCTCAGATCAGGAGTTCGACGCGGGCAAGCGCGAAGACATCCTCGGCAAGTGGAACGACCGGACCAAAGAGCTCAACGTCAACGTAAAATTCAATGCGGAAGTCAAGTCGATCAAGGGTACCGGCGACGCGATCCCCGGCTCGATCCAGAAGATCGTCAGCCGCGCTCGCGACGGATCGACCACTACGACCGAACTGCAACGCCACGCCCCTCCTTATGAGCTGACCCTGACGAACGGCGAGAAGGTGATCGCCGAGAACGTCATTCTGGCCATCGGCACTCAGGGCAACCCCAACCTGATGCGCTGCCCCGGCGGGGATCTGCCGCACGTGACCTATCAGCTCGACGATCCCTATGTGGTGGTCGACCAGCACATCACCGTGGTGGGCACTGGCGACGCGGGGATCGAGAACGCGCGCGGTCTGGTCGAGGACGAGGTGCAGGGCAACGTCGTCACCGTGCTCAACCGCGCGCAGAAATCGACCAACGTCCGCGAAAGCTTCGCCACCGCCAAGGAACCCAACGCCAAGGCGCTGGTCGACGACGACGCTGCCGGCCGCCTGACGATCATGTACGAGACCGAGACCAAGGAGGTCGAGCCCGGCTGGATCACGCTGACCACGCGCGACGGCGAGGAGCGTATCCGTTGCGACCGGATCATCGCCCGGATCGGCTCGGCCCCGCCGCGCGGGTTTGTCGAAGGCTGCGGGATCGAGTTCGCCAGCCAGGACCGCCTTGCCTTCCCGACGCTGTCGCCGGTGTTCGAATCGACCGCGCCGGGAATCTTCGTGATCGGTGCGCTGGCCGGCTATCCGCTGATCAAGCATTGCATGAACCAGGGCTACGACGCGGTCGAATTCATCAACGGCAACACCAGCCTGAAGCCGGCGGACCAGCCGCTGCTCGACGCCAAGTTCGCCGGGTTGCCGGGCAACCGCTCGGTCGAGGATTGGCTCGAGTTCCTCAAGAGCAACGTCACCATCCTCAACAGCATGACCACGCTTCAGTTGCGCGAGTTCATGCTCGATTCGGACATGCGTTCGTACCGCAAGGGCCAGACGATCTTCGAGAAGAACGATCCCGGATCCTCGCTGTTCGCGATCGCCGACGGGATGGTCCACGTCCGGATCGATCCGACCGACACGTCGAAGGTCGTGCCGATCGAGAAGGGTTCGATCTTTGGCGAGGTCGGCCTGATCTCTGGCCGCCGCCGAGGCGCGACGATCGTCGCCGCAGAGGACACAGTCTGCGTCGAGATCAGCCGCAACGCCGCGCTCAAGCTGCAGAGCCAGGTGCCGACTGCCAAGAAGGCGATCGAGCGTATCTCGACCGAGCGCCAGCTACTCCAGATGTTCGGCGCGGGCCTTACCCCGAACGACATCCGCGAAGTGGTCGACGATGCCAAGATCATGCAGATCAAGGCCGGCGATACGATCCTGCGCGAGGGCGACGAGGGCAAGGAAATCTTCGTGATCCGGGTCGGCTCGATGATCGTCGAGAAGATGGTGGGCGGCAAGCCGGTGTTCCTTAGCTATCTGCCGGCCGGATCGTACGTCGGTGAGATGGCCCTGATCGCGGGCGGGCAGCGCACCGCCAGCGTGCGTGCCGCGGTCAAGTCCGAGGTCATCAAGATCGATGGCGAGAAGTTCGAGGCGGTGCTCGCGGGAAAGCCCGCGCTGCTCGAGCGCGCGCGCAAGGACATGGAATTGCGGCGCCAGACCAACGCGCTGATCGAATCGAAAAAGGACTCGATCTCGAGCGTGGTCGATCTCTATTCCGAACAGGCCGCGTTCCTCGTCGCGCAGGGACTGGGCGAGGCGACCGACGTGCTGCTGATCGACGAAACGCTGTGCGTCGGCTGCGACAATTGCGAAAAGGCCTGCGCCGATAGCCACGAGGGATTGAGCCGTCTCGATCGCGAGGCAGGTAAAACGTTCGCCAACCTACACGTGCCGACTTCGTGCCGCCACTGCGAGCACCCGCACTGCATGGCCGACTGCCCGCCCAACGCCATTCACCGTGGCCCCGACGGCGAAGTGTTCATAAACGACACCTGCATCGGCTGCGGCAACTGCCAGCGCAACTGCCCCTACGGGGTGATCCGCATGGACAAGGTTCCGCCCAAGAAGCCGAGCCTTCTCAATTGGCTGCTCTTCGGCAGCGGTCCCGGACCGGGCGAGCCGCCGTACAAGTGGTCCAAGAAGAACATGAAATACACCGGCGACCCGGCGATCGACGAATCGCTCGATCGCAAGAAGGCAATCAAGTGCGACATGTGCGCCGGCATCGACGGCGGTCCGGCTTGCGTGCGCGCCTGCCCGACCGGCGCCGCGATCCGCATCGCTCCCGACGAGTTCCTAACCGTCGCCCGTCTGGAACAGGAGAGCGCCTGATGGCGACCATCCCGCATAACCCCGACCAAGGCGATTTCGAGACCGCGGCGACGACCAAAGCCTCGACCTCGACGGTCAAGCCGACGAAGGCTCCGCGGGTCCGCCGCGACAAGGTCACCAGCCACGAAAGCTTCCTCACTTACGGCAACGGCCGCTGGTGGAAGACCGCGATCGCCATCTGCGTGATCTGCTTCGCGACCTATTTCCTGATCGACATCCAGCCACGTCACAACGGCGGGTCGTGGTATGGCTATACCTTGGGCACCATCGGCTTCGGACTGATCCTGTGGCTGACGCTGCTGGGCGTGCGGAAGCGGGCGATGACTCCGGGGCGGTGGAGCCTGAAGGCCTGGACCAGCGCGCACGTCTATCTCGGACTCAGTCTGATCGTGATCGCGACGCTCCACACCGGCTTCCAGCTCGGCTGGAACGTCCACACCCTGGCATGGTCGCTTATGATGATCGTGATCCTGTCCGGACTGTTCGGGATCTATGTCTACGCGACGCTGCCAAAGGCGCTTTCGCAAAACCGTTATGACGAGGATGGCGCGATCACCGAGAAGGTGATGATCGAGCAGATGAAGCAGCTCGACCGCCAGATCCACGATTCGGCGCAGCCGCTCGATCCCGAGGCTGCCGCAATCGTCGAAAAGTGCCTGGGCGAGGACGTGTTCGCGGGGTCGTTTTGGCAGCGCGCGCGCAACAGCTATCCGGGCGATCTGACCCGCATCGCGATGACCGAGCTGCGCAGGCTGCGCAACTTCCGCCCGCGAACCGACGACGACCCGTTCGAACGCGTCGAGACGCTGCTGACCAAGAAGGAGGCGCTGCTCGCGAAGCTGCGAAGGCATCTCCAGCTCAAGAGCTGGCTCCAGGCCTGGCTCTACATCCACGTCCCGGCAACCTTCGCCCTGATCGCCGCGCTGACCGCGCACGTGATCAGCGTGTTCTTCTACTGGTGAGCGGCGCATGAGCTTTCTTGTCCGCCAAATTGCCCTGAAAGCCAGCGGGGGCGAGCTCGAGCGCGCCAAGCGGGTCGACGGCGATGAAATGAAAATCGGCCGCGACAGCAGTTGCGGCCTCCACCTGCCCGATCTCGGTGTCGATCCCGAGCATGCGCTGGTCACCCAGCTCGACGAGAGCCACATCGAGGTCGAGAGCCTCAACGGCCAACCGTTCGAGGTCGATGGCCAGTCGGTCCAGCGCAAGGAGATCGACGTCACGCTCGGCTCCGAGCTCAAGTTCGGCAGCCACCGGATCAAGGTCGGACTGTACGAGAGCAAGTTCAGCGGCATCCGCTTTCCCAGCTTCACCGTGCGCCGCGAGACACCGGTCTCGCACTCCAACTCCGATCCCGAGACCAACGAGGCTTACACGCTCAAGGGCCTGGTCCCTAGCAAGCGGATGAGCGCTTGGGCGTTCGCTGCGATGGTCCTGCTGGCGTTCCTTGCCTGGCCGATCTGGAGCTACGCCAGCTACAGCGATCTCGCCCTCAAGAAGAATGCCGAACGTCCCGCCGGCTATCACGCCGACAAGAGCTGGGAATCGGGTAAGCTCAGCAAGGCGCACGCATCGCTCGAGAACGATTGCCAGGCATGCCACGTCAAGCCGTTCGTCGCGGTTCGCGACAACGCCTGCCAGACCTGCCACACCAAGGTCCACGATCACATCAAGGACACCGGCCGTCTGATCCAGGCACGCGGCGCGCCCGGCGGTTTCGCCGCGTTCCAGCGCGCGGTGGCGACGACCTTCAACAAGCCCGCGGGGCGCTGTGTGGAATGTCACACCGAGCACGAGGGTGCGGGTGATATGGCTCCGACCGAGCAGAAGTTCTGCACCGATTGCCATGCCGGATTGAAAACGCGCTTGCCCGACACCCGCCTGCCCGACGCCGCCGACTTCGGCACTTCGCATCCGCAGCTGATGCCGACGGTGGTGGTCGATCCCAGCAACGCGATGAACCCGATGACCAAGCAAATCGCCTGGTCGCCCACCGCCAAGGAATTCTCGGGCGTCAAGTTCACCCACGCCCAGCATCTCTCGACGGTCAACGGCGTCGCCCAGATGGTCCGCCGCCGCCCCAACGAATTTCCCGATCAGGAAGGGCTCAATTGCGAGAACTGCCACCAGTCCGATCCCAGCGGGGTCTGGTACAAGCCGGTGGTGATGGAGGAGGCCTGCCAGACCTGTCACAGCCTGACGTTCGACAAGGTTGGCGGCACCTTCCGCACGCTGCGCCATGGCGAACCCGAACAGGTGGTGGCCGACTTGCGCGGCTTCTTCGCCGCGGGCGCGCCGCCGCGTCCGATCAACCTCGACAGCATGAGCCGCCGTGTGCCTGGCGACCGCGCCGCGGCCGAGACGGCGAGCGACTATGCCCGCGCGGTGCGGTTCTATCCGACCGAAGCGGGCCAGGCGATCAACATGCTGTTCAACAAGGGCGGCGCCTGCTTCGACTGCCACAACATCACCCGCAATGGCAGCGCGGCCACCGCGGGCTACAACGTCCAGAACGTGGTCCAGACCCAGCGCTATTACCACAAGGGCTGGTTCACCCACGCCAAGCACACCAAGTTTGATTGCGTCGATTGCCATGTGAAGGCCAAGACCAGCAACGACGCCACCGACCTGCTCGTCCCCGGACTCGACGGCGAGGGCGGCTGCCGCACCTGCCACGTCGGCGGAACCGGCGCCAAGCTGGCTTCCAGTCACGTCAAGCAGGCGGTCGATTCGAGCTGCGCGATGTGCCACGACTACCACCTCGACGAGAAAGCTCCGTGGTTGACCAGGTTGCCCGCATCGCGGCGGGCTTCCTACGACCGCCGCCGCAACGGGGGCGCTGCCGCGTCCTCCTCGCGGTGAGGGGTTCGTCCCGCTAAAAGAACAATGAAATGCTGGTCGCACAGATTACCGATATCCATCTCGGCTTCGAGCCGGACTCGCCGGGCGAATTCAATCGCCAGCGGCTGGACGCGACGCTCGCGGCGCTGACCGCGCTCGACCCGCCGCCCGACCTGATGCTGGCGACGGGCGACCTCGTCGATCGCGGTGACGTCGCCAGCTATCGCCGCTTGCGCGAGGCGTTCGCGGAGCTGCCATTCCCGGTCCACTACGCGCTGGGCAACCACGACGTACGGCACAACTTCGCCGAGGTGTTTCCCGAAGCCCCGCTGACCGACGGTTTCCTGCAATACACCATTGATGACGGCCCAGTGCGGCTGGTGGTGATCGATACGCTCGAGGAAGGCCGCCACGGCGGAGCGTTTTGCGACGCGCGCGCCGCATGGCTGCGCCAGACGCTGGATGCGGCGCCGGATCGCCCGACGCTGATCGTCCAGCATCATCCACCGGTCGAGGTAGGGATCGCGTGGATGAACACCGATCCGGCCGAGCCGTGGGTGCACCGCCTGGCCGATTGCCTGCGCGGTCGCGACAACGTGATCGGGCTGGTCTGCGGCCACATCCACCGCGCGATCGTGACCCGCTGGGAAGACGTTGTCGTCGCGACCTGCCCCTCGACTGCGCCGCCGGTGGCGCTCGAGCTCAAGCCGATCGACCCCGCGGTGGCCGATGGCCGCCCGTTGATCGTGGCCGATCCGCCCGCCTACGCGCTCCACTGGTGGAACGGCCGCGAACTGATCAGCCACTACGATACCGCCACCGACCACCAGGTGCTGGCGCACTACGACGAGGGCTTGCAAGCGATGATCGGTGCGATGCTGGAGGAGCGGCCGGTTTAGGGCTCACTTGCGATGTTTCGTCTTCCCTCGACATGAGGGGATACCGGTGCCGCCAGATTACCGGCTCCGCCGTGCGTCCCTTCCCAGTTCCGCCATCTGCGGCGCGTCGCGGCCGTAGAGGTCGTCACGGAAGACGATCCGCCCGTCGTCGGGCGCGGCGGTGAGGTAGGTGATGTAGACGGGCACCGGCTGCTCGAGAGGCACGACCTGCTCGACCCCCCCTTTCTTCGCCTGCGGCATCTTGCCGAACAACCACTTGCCCAGCCGTGGCGCGTCTTCGAGACGCACGCAGCCCGAGCTGGCGAAGCGAACCTCTTCCTTGAGCAGCGCCTTGTCCGGAGTGTCGTGGAGATAGATGCCCTGGCTATTGGGGAAGTTGAATTTCACCTTGCCCATGAAATTGCTCTTGCCCGGAAGCTGCCGCACGCGCAGCTCTTTGGTGCCGGCCTCGACCGCCTTCCAATCGATCTTGGCGGGGTTGAGCACCTTGGGCTTGTTCGAAAAGTCGCTGAGCGCCTGATAACCCTTTGATTTCAGATAGCCCAGGCCGTTCTTGTTGACGTTCCACGCGATCCGGCTGCTGACCAGATCGGGCGGCACGTTCCAGTACGGGTTGAGCACCGCGTTGCTGATCAGACCGGCGATCATCGGGGTCGGCTCGCTCGGCTTGCCCACCACCACCTTCATCAGAATCGACGATCTTGCCGTTCTCGAACATGTACAGGCGCGCCCCGGCGGCATCGACCAGAACATAGCGCGCCGCCGGGTTTGCCGGGATCGCGCGCGCGCGTTCGAGGTTGAGCTGGACCAGTTCTGTATCGCCCTCTCCCAGTTCGCGGGCCGCCAGCGCATCGCGCAGATTGTTGTAGAACGGGTGCATCCACGCCATGTCGTCGACATAGCGTTCGAGCGAAGGCGCTTCGGCGGCCGCGGTCAGCGCGGCGTTGGCGCTGGGCACGATCGGCGCCAGCAGGTTGCTCTGATAGCTCATCCCGGCATCGCGGGTGGCCCGGGTGCCCTGGACGTAGGCGGCGAAGGTCTTGGAGAAAGCCAGTTCGGCCTTGGCCAGATCGTCGGCGTCGCCGCGGCGCGCGCGCTTGAGATAGCCGCGAAGGCGATCGGCCTGGAGCGCCTTGCGGCTCAGTCCGTCGAACTGCGCGGTCGCGACCAGTTTGTAGAGCGCCTCGGCCGCCTGGTTCGGCGCGTCGCCCTCGATCCACAGCGGGCGATAGCCGCGCGCGATGTAAAACCCGCGCAGCGTGGGATCGAGCTTGGTATTGGCGTCGAGCGCCGCCATCATCTGCTGCGGCGGCAGCTCGGCATGCGCGAGCGACGGCGCCAGCATCGCTGCCGCCGCCGCCGTAACCGCAATTAGGACAAACCCGGCGGAACGGCTTTGCCGCTCCGCCGTGGGTCGGTTGCGCATTCAGCCGCGCTCGCCGGTGCGCACCGGAGTGCTCGATACCGGCTGAATCACGGGGCCACCTTCGTAGTACTGGCCTTCGCGGGTGTAGCCGTCGACGCAGCCGTCGTTGTTGTGATCGGTCCAGATCGCCCCGGCGAGACCGCCGACCGCTGCGCCGATCAGTGCGCCTTCAAGCGGGTTGATGCCTCCGATCAGCGCACCCGCGCCCGCGCCGCCGACCGCGCCGACGCCGGCTCCGGTCGCCGCGCCGCCGAGCACCGATTTGCACTGCGGGGCAGCCGCGGCATAGGTCGGGCGCCCTTCGTAGTACTGGCCGTTCTGGACATAGCCGTCGGCATAGCCATCGTTGTTGCGATCGGCCCAGATCGCGCCGCCGATACCGCCGACCGCGGCGCCGATCACCGCGCCTTCGATCGGGCTGAGGCCGCCGACCACCGCGCCGACGCCCGCGCCTGCAGCAGCGCCGATCGCCGCCCCGGTGCCTGCGCTGGCGAGCGTGCTGTCGTGATTCATCGAGGTGCAGCCGCCGAGCGAAAGTGCGGTGGCGCCGAATAGAATGAGTGCTGTCTTGTGCATGATGCTTCTCCGCAAGTCCCTGATAGGAGCGCGAAAGCGGCGAGATTCCCGGAACATCGAAACACGGTGCAACCCGAAAGACTCGTGGCCTTCGTGGTGGGGTAACGGCAATCGGTACGATTCCGTTCCCCGCACGGTTCCGCGACTTGTCGCGATTGCGCCACCCGTGGCCTTAAGCCGGCAGCGGTTCGGCCTTGAACGCGTGCACCCCGTCGCCGTCGCCCGCGGCGAGTAACCTCTCCAAAGGCTTGGCGAAAGCGATCAGCATGATCGCCCCGGCAACGGGCAATGTGGCCGTGAGGAGGAAATAGGCGGGTGCACCCAGCGGCTCGTAAAATCGTCCGAGATAGCCTAGCAGGAAGAAGCCCAGCGCGCCCGACAGGCTCGAGATCGCGAACATCGTGCCGTTGACCGAGCGCGGCGCATAGCGTGCGATCAGCGCCTTTGAAGGCGGGTCGTTCCAGGCGTAGGAGAAGTCGAGCACCAGGTAGAACGCCAGCCAGCCGATCATCGGCACTTTGGCCAGCGTCGAAAGAAGGGCGATCCCGACGAACGAGGCGGCTACCATCACATTGGCGATCCCGACCTTGCGAATGTCGCTCGGCTCGCGGCCCCGCGCGGCCAGCCGGGTCCAGGCCCAGTTGGCGAAGATCACGCCGACGATGGTCAGGATGCCGTCCGCGGTGAGCACCCAGGTGACCGGAAGCTCCCATCCTCCGACCGTTCGGTCGACTGCGGTGTCGGCCCAGACCACCATGATTCCGTAGGCCTGCTGCGCGGCGGCGAAGAAGAATATCTTGGGCACCAGCAGCAGCACAATCGCGCCGACCGAAGTCCACTGGCCGCGCGTCAAAGGCGCTGACTTCTCGCCGCGTGCGATCAGATCGGGCGGGAAGTGACGGCGACCGGCAAGGTATGTCGCCAGCCCGCACAGCATCCCGATTCCCGCCGCGCCGAAGCCCCAATGCCAGCCGACCTTCTCGCCCAGCGTCCCCGCGATCAGCGGCGCGGCCAGCGCCCCGACGTTGAGCGCCATCAGATAGATCCCGAAAGCGCGGGTGCGGCGTGTGTCCTCGGGCGCGTATAATCCCCCGATCTGCGAAACCAGGTTGCTGATGAACAGGCCGCCACCCGCGATCAGCAGGGCCAGCGCAAGCAGGAAAGCCTGCTCGCTGGCCATCGTCAGGTGGCCCGCGCTCATCAGCAGCGCCCCCATCGTGACGGTCTTGGTCCGTCCCAGCACGCGGTCGCCGAGATAGGCGCCCGCCAGCGGCGTCACCAGGATCAGCCCCGAATAGAGTCCGAAAGTCTGCGCCGCGAGCGCAAGGTCGGTCATCGGCCCGAAGATCGCCTCAAGCACGGTGCGGTAAGTGCCCAGCCCGGCCACCTTGCCCGAATTTTCGGGCAGCAGCAGGTACTTGGTCATGTACAGCATCAGCAGCGATTGCATCGAATAGAAGCTGAAGCGCTCCCACAGCTCGGTACCCGCCAGGTAGCCGAGTCCTTTGGGATGGCCGAAGAATGCGTGATCGCCAGACTGCAGCGCGTGGGCGCCGGTGGGATCGGCGATGTCCTCGCCGTGAAGGCCGGTGCCGGATTCGGTGGTGGTCATGCGGCCGTGTCCCCCACAAACGCTTGCCCGCGCCTGAATAGGCACGGGGTATAGCATCCGGCGAAAAGTCCTACTCCAATTCGCCGCTTGTCCATCGACAAGCTGAGGATGAACGGGATCTCCTGGTCGGGACCGCGGGCCTACCGCACCCCCGCCAGCGTCTTTTGCCGCCGCCGCTGGACCGAGCTGCCCAGCCCTATCGCCTCGCGGTATTTGGCCACCGTCCGCCGGGCGAGATCGAAGCCCTTGCCGCGCAAGAGCTCGACCAGGGTATCGTCGGAGAGGATCGCGTCGGGCTGCTCCGCCTCGATCAGCGCGCGGATTTGCGCCTTGACGGTCTCGGCCGAAACCGCGCCCTCGCCATCGGCGGAAGCGACCCCGCTGGTAAAGAAGTATTTCAGCTCGAAGGTGCCGCGCTCGCAATTGAGATACTTGTTCGAGGTGACCCGGCTGACCGTGGATTCGTGCATTTCGATCGCCTCTGCGACGGTGCGCAGGGTCAGCGGCTTGAGCTCGGCCACGCCGCGGCGGAAGAACCCGTCCTGCTGCTTGACCAGTTCGGCGGCGACCTTGAGGATCGTCTTCTGGCGCTGGTCGAGCGCTTTGATCATCCAGTTGGCGTCGGCGAGCTTGTCGCCCAGCCAGCCGCGTGATTCCTTGTCGCTGCACGATCGCTTGAGCTCGACGTAGTAGCTTCGGTTGACCACCAGCCGCGGCAGCGTCGCCTGGTTGAGCGCGATGTCCCAGCCGCCGTCGGCGCGAGCGCGGATCAGGATGTCAGGCGTGACCGATTCCGCCTGGCCGCCGCCGAACCGCAGACCCGGGCGCGGATCGTAGCTGCGCAGTTCGGCGAGCATGTCGGCGAAATCCTCGTCATCGACCCCGCACATCCGCTTCAACTGGGCGAAGGCGCCCTTGGCGACGAGATCGAGGTTCTCGATCAGCCGCTTCATGCACGGATCGTGGCGGTCGGCCTCGATCGCCTGCAGCGCGAGGCATTCGGACAATGAGCGCGCACCGACCCCGGTCGGGTCGAGCGACTGGACCAGGCGCAAGGCGTCCTCGATCTCGGCGAGCGGTGCCCCCAGCATTTCGGCGATCTCGCGCAGCGGAGTTTCGAGGTAGCCCGCCTCGCTGAGCTGGTCGATCAGCCAGCGGGCGATGGCCGCCTGCCGCGCATCGCGCGCGGCGGGGCCGACCTGGGCGTGGAGGTGTTCGGCCAGGCTCGGCTCGCCCCCGCCCCGCTCCTCGAGCGAGAGGCTTTCCCCGCCCCCGCCCCCGCTATCGCCGCCGCGTTCCAGCTCGAACGCGGATGCGCGCTCGCTGCCGTCGCCGGTGTCACGGTCGCGGTCGAGTGCGGTGGCGTCGATGTCGAGCGGGCGATCGTCAGCGGCGCGGCCCTCGCCGATCAACCGATCGATGGGGGAGCTTTCCAGGCTGGTGCGGCGTTCGTCGGGAAGCTCGAGCTCGACCGCATCGCCCGGCGCTCCGGCCTCGCCCGCTTCGAGCAGCGGATTGTCCGCCACCGCCTCGGCGACCACCGTTTCCAGTTCGAGGTTGGACAACGCCAGCAGCTTGATCGCCTGCTGGAGCTGGGGGGGTCATCACCAGCGACTGGCTTTGCCTCAGGTCCAGGCGAGGACCCAGCGCCATAAGCCTACCCTGTTCCCGGCCGTCCTGAACTTGCCGAAGCGCCGTGCTTCACTCCTGGCACGGCGCCTGCAGCAAGAAAGGACGGTGCTTCGACACGCTCAGCACGAGCGGAAGGTGAGAACCGGTTCACAACGTGAACCCCTCGCCCAGATAAAGGCGCCGCACGTTCTCGTCCGCCACCAGCGCTTCGGGCGAGCCCGCAAACAGCACCTGGCCGCCATAGATGATGCAGGCGCGGTCGACGATGTCGAGCGTTTCGCGGACGTTGTGATCGGTGATCAGCACCCCGATCCCGCGCGCGGCCAGGTCCTTGACCAGATCGCGGATGTCGCTGATCGAGAGCGGATCGATCCCCGCGAAAGGCTCGTCCAGCAGCATGATCGAGGGATTGGCGGCCAGCGCCCGGGCGATTTCGCAGCGCCGCCGCTCGCCGCCGGACAGCGCCATCGCCGGACTGGCGCGCAGCCGGGTCAGCCCGAATTCGCCGAGCAGGCGTTCCAGTTCGGCGGCACGGGTGGCCTTGTCCGGCTCGACCAGCTCGAGCACGCTGGCGATGTTCTGCTCGACCGTCATCCCACGGAAGATCGAGGTTTCCTGCGGCAGATAGCCCAGCCCCAGGATCGCCCGGCGATACATCGGCAGACGGGTTATATCGATCCCGTCGAGCAGGATCCGCCCGCTGTCGGGGCGGACCAGCCCCATGATCGAATAGAAGCAGGTGGTCTTGCCCGCGCCGTTCGGACCGAGCAGGCCGAGCACCTCGCCCTTGCCCACCGCAAGCGAAATGTCGCTGAGCACCGCGCGCTTGTCATAGCTCTTGGCGATCGAGACCACCTCCAATCCGCCTTGGGGAATCGGAGGCGACGCGCCATTGACGCCTGAGGCGGCGGCCTGCGTGGCGGCGATAGCGGGGTCGTGAGCCAGGTTCATCGGGCTGTATTCGGTCGCATGAAGTGGTCCATAGCACGCGAGCCATGGCGGGAAAGCCCCCGCCACCACGCGTCTGGCAGGATTTATGCATGACTCGCCGTTTGCCGCAGGGCGGACATTTGGTGAATAGGCTTGCCGAGGGTGGCGGAAGGGGTGATAGTCGGGTCCGGGACCAGGATGGAGTCAAGGACATGGCCAAAGCCGTGCGCGACCACCGAAACACGTTCACGCGCAGCACCGATGTCCGGAGCGATAGTCCGCGCGCGGCGGCGCATCCGTGTGACTGGCGCAAGGCGATGAGCGACAATGTCGCCTATGCCCTGCTGGTCTACACCGCGCTGCAGATCTTCATGACCATCGGCGCGATGAAGAAGTTTACCCAAGGGTCGATCCTGCCGTACTTTTCGCTGATCGTGCTCGTCGCCGCGATCATCCCCGCCTGCCGCCGGTTCGAGCGGCGCTGGGAAAAGCTCAGCGACGATCAGGCCGCCGACGCTTCGCTGCGCGGCTATTATCGCCGCGACCAGGCGTTCCTGTGGCTGCTCGCGATCGGGCTGCCGTTCGTCCTGACCGGCCTGATCCTGGGTATCGAGCGCATCGGCTGAAGCGTTCCGGGCGGTTTGACCGCCCTTTGCCCCACCGTTAGAGGCGTGTCCTCGCCCGCATTCCGCCGGCACCCAAGTCAGGTCAGGGTCGCCCCATGCTGTCCCCGGAACAAGCGCAAGCCCATTGCCAGGCGTTGGTTGAGCGTGCCCGCGCCGCTGGCGCCGACGCCGCCGACACGCTGTTCGCCGCCGATTCCTCGCAAAGCGTGCAGGTCCGGCTGGGTGCGCTCGAGGATGTCGAGCGCTCCGAAAGCGAGCACGTCTCGTTGCGGGTGTTCGTCGGCCAGGGGACCGCGAGCATCGGCTCGTCCGACCTGTCCGACGCAGCGCTGGCCGAGCTGGCCGCGCGGGCAGTGGCGATGGCTCGCGCCGCGCCCGAGGACAAGTATGCCGGGCTGGCCCCCGAGGATTTGCTGCTGCGCGGCCTTCCCCCGCAGCTCGACCAGGCCGATCCGCGCGAATTTGCTCCCGGCGAACTGCGCGCGCGGGCCGAGCAGGCGGAGGACGCCGCGCGCGCGGTCGCCGGGGTGACCAACTCCGAGGGCGGCAGCGCCAGCATCGGCGCGGCGGTGGTCGCGCTGGCGACCAGCGCGGGCTTTGCGGGCGCGTATGCCTCCACCAGCCATTCGCTCTCGGCCAGCGTGATCGCGGGCGAGGGCGCGGGAATGCAGCGCGACTACGCCTGGCGCGTCGCGCGCCACGCCGCCGACTTGCCCGGCCCGGACGAGATCGGAGCGCTGGCGGGGGAGCGCGCGGTCGCGCGGCTCGATCCGCAGCCGCTGAGCAGCGGCCCGCGCCCGGTGGTATTCTCGCCGCGGGTCGGCGGATCGCTGGTCGGGCATTTGCTCGGCGCGATCAGCGGCGCGGCGATCGCGCGCAAGGCCAGTTTCCTGCTCGGCCGCGCGGGCGAGGCGGTGTTCGCGCGCGGGATCACCATCCGCGACGATCCCCACCGGCTGCGCGGGCTGCGCTCGCGCCCGTTCGACGGCGAAGGTCTGCCCACCGCGCCGCGCGCGCTGGTCGAGGACGGGCGGCTGACCGGCTGGCTGATGGATTCGGCCTCGGCGCGCCAGCTTGGCCTGGCTCCCACCGGCCACGCGGTGCGCGGCCAGGGCGGCTCGCCGGGGGTCGGCGCGAGCAACGTGTGGATCGAGCCGGGCGCGGCCAGCGTGGCCGACCTGATCGGCGACATCGCCGACGGGGTCTATGTCACCGAGCTGATCGGCCAGGGGGTCAACGGCGTGACCGGCGACTACAGCCGCGGCGCCAGCGGCTTGCGGATCGTGAACGGGCAATTCGCCGGGCCGGTCGCGGGGATCACGATCGCCGGCAACCTGCTGGAGATGTTCGCGCACCTCAGCGCGGCGAACGACCTTGAGATCTACCGCGGGATCGACGTGCCGACGCTGCGGGTCGACGGGATGACGGTGGCGGGGGAATAAGGTCTTCCCGAGACAAGCTCGGAAAGCATCGACCTATTTCTTCGCCCGCGCGATCGCTTCCTCGACGATCCGCCGCGCCTCATCGGCATCGCCCCACTTGCCGACCCGGACCCACTTCTCGGATTCCAGGTCCTTGTAGTGGGTGAAGAAGTGCTCGATCTGCTGGAGAACGATTGAGGGCAGGTCCTGGCGCTCGCCGATGTCGGAATAATAGGGAAACGTGGTGTCCACCGGCACGCAGATCAGCTTCTCGTCGCCGCCGGCTTCGTCTTCCAAGTTGAGCACCCCGATCGGGCGGGCGCGGACGACGCAGCCGGGGATGAACGGGCTGCGCGCGATCACCAGCGCGTCGAGCGGGTCGCCGTCGGGGCTGAGCGTGTGCGGCACGAACCCATAGTTGGCGGGATAGCGCATCGGCGTGTGGAGGATGCGATCGACGAACAGTGCGCCGCTGGCCTTGTCGAACTCGTACTTCACCGGCTCGCCGCCGACCGGCACCTCGATGATCACGTTGAGGCTTTCGGGCGGGTTGTCGCCGACGGGAATCTTGCTGATGTCCATGGCCGTGGCCCGTAGCCCTAATGCTGCACTGCGGCAATCCTACTTTCCGCCCAGCGTGTTGATCGTGAACGCGATCACTCCGATGTTGAAGACGAACGCGGCGAAGCTGTGGAGCAGCGCGATGTGGCGGATTTTCGGCGCGGTGATCGCGGTGTCGGAGGTCTGGAAGGTCATCCCCAGGGTCCCGGCGAAATAGGCGAAGTCCTTGTAGTCGGGGGTCTTGGTGCCGGGAAAGTCGATCCCCGCCGCGTCCTTGCCCGTCTTCTCCTCGCGCGAGTAGAACAGGTGGGCATAGTGCAGCGCGTAGACCGTGTTGGCGAACAGCCAGATCAGCAGCAGCGTGCCGATCAGCTTGGCCATCGCCGCCGGATCGTGCGCTTGCGCGCCCTTCAGCTCGGCGGTGATCGCGGCCATCACCGCGAAAGTGAGCAGCGTGGTGACCACCAGCAGCGCCACCCGGTTGGCGTCGTTCTCGGCGGCGTGCTTGCGGATATCCACCGCCTCGCTGTCGCGCAGCAGCGGGATCAGCGAGAGCAGGAACACCGCCGCGGCGAAATCGAACGCCATCGCCAGCGGATCGAGCCAGGCGTTGGTGTGCATCACCGCGCGATAGACGAACAGGCCTGCGGGCAGGAGCACGAGGAACAGCACAAAACGCGGTGGCGCGATCCGGTTGCCCAGCTTCAGAGCGTCTCGCGCCCGGCTCACTTGCGGACTTTTGGCGCGAGCAGGCGGTCGAGCCCGGCCTCGCCCTTTGTGGTCTTCTCCAGCCACGGATAGCGCAGGCCTCCGTGCCAATCGACCGGCACAGTGCGCACCGAATCGCCGCGCTTGACGATCAGGCGGAGGGGCTCCTTGCCCCCCTTGGCCGCGGTGATCGCGCTCTTGATCTCGTCGGCGCTGTAGGCGACCTCGTTGATCGCGATGATCTGGCTTCCGGTCACCAACCCGGCGTCGAACGCGGGACTGTCCCAGCGGACGCCGGTGACCTTGCCGTCGCCATCGAGGCTTAGCCCGAGCGAGTAGGCGAGGTTGGTGGACTTGACGTTGCCGTAGCGGCCTTCGTCGTAGGAATTGGGCTTGTCTTTCCAAACCAGCCGATAGCCGGCCTGTTCGATCCCGGCGAGCGGCGCGGGCTGGCCGGGAGTCTTGATCCGCGTGGTCAGGAACGTCGCCCAGTCATACGGATAGACCGCGTTGAGCGTTCTTACGACCTCGTCGAAATCGTAGGTCAGCTCGCCCCAGTCGCCGTCGCGCATCCCGAAAAAAGCGCGCGCGAAGTCGTCGAGCCCACGCGCGCCGCGCGTGCCCTGGCGGATCACCTGGTCGGCCTCGAGCCAGACGAGCGCGCCTTCGGTGTAGTAGTCCTCCGAGCGGGTGAGCGAGGTGTAGGGCACCGGGCGGCGGCGGTTGATGATCGGATCGTTGGTGGTGTCCTCGACCGAGCGCCAGCCGCGTCCCGGCTGGCCTTCCGAATAGGTCGCTGCGGCGGCGGCGAACATGTCGAGCACGGTCTGCTTGTTCTGTACGCCCGATCTCGCCGCCAGGACATAGCCCCAGAACTGGGTCTGCCCCTCGTAGACCCACAGCAGGCTGTCCTGCATCGGGGTGCGGTAGTCGGGGGTCCACAGGTCCGCCGGGCGGCGGTATTTGCCGTTCCACGAGTGGACGAATTCGTGCGGGATCACGTTGTGGTCCCAGTCCATCTTGTCCCACTCGATCCAGTCCCTGGGTTCGTACTGGTTCTCGCTCGACCGGTGGTGCTCAAGGCCGATGCTGCCCATCCGGTCGGTCAACGCCAGCAGGAAATCGTAGTGATCGAAGTGCCGTGCGCCGAACAGCGCCAGCGCCTCGTCGGTCAGGTTGCGATAGGTCTGCATGCGGTTCGGCGCGATCGCCAGCAGCTCGGGCTTGTCGGCGATGGCATCCATCCACACCCCGTGACCGATGTCGGTGCGCACCGCATGCTTGCCCGCGAAAACGGGCGAATCGACCAGCGCATCGTACTCGGTCGCCGCCCAGCTTACCGTGCTGCCCTTGGTGGACCTGCCGTCCAGCGCGGTGAAGACCGTCCAGCCCTCGGGAAACTTGACCGTCGGCTTGACCTTGATCTGGCGGACATAGAAGCCGGCCGGGTACAGGCTCATCTTCTCCCACTGGAGGTTCAGCATCTCGCGGGTCATCGTGATCCGGCCTTCGCTCGATTGCAACGGCGAGGTGTGGACGAACCTTGCGGTCACTTCACGCGCACTATCGGGGATGGCGACGTGGAACGCATAGACATCGACGGGATCGCGCCTCCACGCCAGCGGCTTGCCGTTGGCGGTGAAACGCAGATCGTTGATCAGCGCGGCGTTGCCGGTGGGCGAATGGTTGCCCGGAAGCCATTGCGGCAAGAGGAGGACGAAGTCCGACGCGCCCGGCCTGACCGGAATCGTCTGGGTCACGCGATAGACCCCGCGGGCGACATCGGTTGCATCGATGTCGAGGCCCATCGTTCCGGGATAGGGAACGTCCTGCGCCGCGGGGATGGTGCTCGAGATCGGCAGCGCCATCGGCGTCGATCGCTGCGCCTGCGCGGCAAGTGGCGAGGTGGCGAGGAGAAGGGCGGCGAGGAGCGGTGCGACCGCGCGTGCGTTGTGCATGCCCCCTCAATGCCGGGATGCGGTTTCGGTTGCAACGGGTCGCGTTTGCATCCCCCTTCCCGCGGGCGGGAGGGGGAATGAGCGCCGCCCTTTCCCCAAATCCCCATTCCCGCTAAGCGCCGCGCCAGCATGACCACGCCCAAAACCCCGCCCCTGAAAACGCCTCAGGCCATCCGCGGCACCCAGGACATCTTCGGCGCCGAGGCCGAGGCGTTCCAGCACGTGGTCGAAACCTTCGAACGCGTGCGCAAGCTGTACCGCTTCCGCCGGATCGAGATGCCGGTGTTCGAGAAGACCGAAGTGTTCAGCCGCTCGATCGGCGAGACCACCGATGTCGTCTCCAAGGAGATGTACAGTTTTACGGATCGCGGCGATGAATCGCTGACCCTGCGCCCCGAATTTACCGCCGGCATCGCCCGCGCCTACCTTACCAACGGCTGGCAGCAGCACGCGCCCTTGAAGGTCGCCACCCACGGGCCCTTGTTCCGCTACGAACGCCCGCAAAGGGCCGCTACCGCCAGTTCCACCAGCTCGACGCCGAAATCATCGGCGCGGGCGAGCCGCAGGCCGACGTCGAGCTGCTGGCGATGGCGGATCAACTGCTCAAGGAACTGGGCATCGCGGACGGGGTGACCTTGCAGCTCAACACGCTGGGCGATGGCGCCAGCCGCGAGGCGTGGCGGACGGCGCTGGTCGAATACTTCCGCGATCACCGGGCGAATTTGAGCGAGGACAGCCAGGAGCGGCTGGAACGAAATCCCCTGCGCATCCTCGACAGCAAGGACCCGCGCGACAAGGCGTTCCTGGCCGACGCGCCCAAGATCGACGCCTTCCTGAGCGGCGAGGCGCAGGCGTTCTTCGGCAAGGTCTGCGATGGGCTGGCCGCGGCGGGCGTCGCTTGGCAGCGCGCGGAATCGCTGGTGAGAGGTCTGGACTACTATCGCCACACCGCCTTCGAGTTCGTCACCGACCGGCTGGGCGCGCAGGGCACGGTGCTAGGCGGCGGGCGCTATGACGGGCTGATGGAGACGCTGGGCGGGCCCCACACCCCGGCGGTCGGCTGGGCGGCGGGGATCGAGCGGCTGGCGATGCTGGTGGGGGAGGTGCCAGTGCCGATATCGGTGGCGGTAGCCCCTGATAGCCCAGAACTGGAGGCTGACGCCCTCACAATCCTCAACAAGCTGCGTTGTGCTAGCATTCCTGCGGACATTGCCTTCAAGGGTAATCCCAAACGGCGAGTCGAGATCGCCCGCAAATCGGCTGCCAGCGGCGTCGTGTTTGTGCGGCGCGCGGACGATCCGAGAGGCCAGTACTACTTGCAGTGGTTCGGAGACGACGAGCATTCGTTCGCGGTGAGGGATGCAGTATTGGCGGCGCTAGGCGTGCCGATGCTGGCTCATGGCAATGTTTGAACTTACCGTCGCCCCGGCGCAGGCCGGGGCCTATCCAACCTGTCGTCGCTGCACGGTGATGGGCTGGTTGGACCCCGGCCTGCGCCGGGGTGACGGGGAGTTTTATTTGGGGACTGCGTCGTGACCATCACCGACGCCCGCCTTGCCCAGATCGCCGAACGGTTCGCCCAGCTCGAAGCGCGCCTCGCCTCAGGCACGCTCGAAGGCGCGGACTTCGTCGCGGCATCGCGCGATTATTCCGAACTCGAACCTGTCGCCCGCGCCGCCGCGTCGGTGCGCGAGATGCGCGGGGAGCTGGCGGAGCTGAGCGCGATCAGCGATCCCGATCCCGAAATGCGCGCGCTGGTGGCCGACGACATCGCCCGGCTCAACGCCGAACTGCCCGCCGCCGAACAGGCGCTGGCCATCGCCATGCTGCCGCGCGATTCCGCCGATGCGCGGCCGGCGATGCTCGAAATCCGCGGCGGGACCGGGGGCGACGAGGCGGCGTTGTTCGCGGCCGACCTGTTCCGCATGTACGAGCGCTTCGCCGCCGAGCAGGGCTGGAAGGTCGAGGTCATCTCGGCCAACGTCAACGATCTGGGCGGATACAAGGAAATCGTCGCCAACATCGCCGGAACCGGCGTGTTCGCGCAGCTCAAATACGAAAGCGGCGTCCATCGCGTCCAGCGGGTGCCCGTCACCGAAAGCGGCGGGCGCATCCACACCTCCGCCGCGACCGTCGCGGTGCTGCCCGAGCCCGACGAGGTCGATGTCCAGATCGATCCCGGCGACATCAAGATCGACATCTACAGGGCGTCCGGCGCGGGCGGGCAGCACGTCAACACCACCGATTCGGCCGTCCGCCTGACCCATCTGCCCACCGGGCTGGTCGTCATCCAGCAGGACCAGCGCAGCCAGCACAAGAACAAGGACAAGGCGATGCAGGTGCTGCGCACGCGGCTCTACGACCTGCGCCGCGCCGAGGCGCACGGGGCCGAGGCCGAGGCGAGGAAGGCGATGGTCGGTTCGGGCGACCGCTCCGAACGCATCCGCACCTACAACTTCCCGCAAGGCCGGGTCACCGATCACCGCATCGGGTTGACGCTGCACCGGCTGCCGGAAATCCTCGAAGGCCCGGGCCTGGGCGAACTGATCGCCGCGCTGATCGCCGAGGACCAGGCCAAGCGGCTGGCGGCGGTGGGGGAGTGAGGTTTCGGCGGGTCGAGGACAAGCGGGTCTTGGCAAGTCGGTCGGGGTGACCGTCGCGCTCGCCATCCGCGAGGCCGCGGAGGTTCTCGCCCGGGTCTCGGACACCCCGCGGCTCGATGCCGAACTGCTGATGGCGCACGTTCTGGGTCTGTCCCGCCCGGACATGCTGATCCGGGCGATGCGCGATCCGGTCCCGGCGGGAATCGCCGGGCTGGTGGTGCGCCGCCTGAACGGTGAACCCGTCGCCTACATCGTCGGCTCGCAGGATTTCCTCGGGCGATCCTTCAGGGTCGGGCCCGGCGTGCTGATCCCGCGCGCCGACAGCGAGACCACCGTGCTCGCCGCGCTCGCCGCGTGCCCCGCGCCGCGCCGGGTGCTCGATTGCGGGGTGGGATCGGGCGCGCTGTTACTCACCGTGCTGGCCGAGCGCCCCGGCGCGCTGGGGGTGGGGATCGACCGTTCGCCCGAGGCGGTCGCCATCGCGCGCGAAAACGCCGGCATGCTCGCACTTGCTGCTGCCACAATGATGCAACTGGGAGA
Source organism: Novosphingobium sp. Gsoil 351 (assembly GCF_009707465.1). Taxonomy (NCBI): domain Bacteria; kingdom Pseudomonadati; phylum Pseudomonadota; class Alphaproteobacteria; order Sphingomonadales; family Sphingomonadaceae; genus Novosphingobium; species Novosphingobium sp. Gsoil 351. Next base: position 1,872,351 of record NZ_CP046120.1, on the reverse strand, counting down.
CTGGAATCGCCCCGGCTGGGCCGCCGATCTCGGCCGCTTCGATCTGATCCTCGCCAACCCGCCCTACGTCGAGGACGGCGCCGCGCTCGACCCGCAAGTGCGCGATCACGAGCCCGCCGGGGCCCTGTTCGCAGGCGCGGACGGCCTCGACGCCTATCGCGCGCTGATCCCGCAACTGCCCGCGCTGATCGAGGACGGCGGCGTGGCGGTGGTGGAGATCGGCGCCACGCAGGCCGACGCCGTCGCCGCGCTGGCCCACACCGCTGGTTTCGCGGCCGAACTCCACCGCGATCTGGCCAATCGCCCGCGCGCGCTCGCGCTGTCGGGCCTTGGCAAGAAACCGCTTGGCAAAGCGCGCGATCCGCATTACCTCGAAACCAAGCCAGCAGGTGGATGACAAGGTCCCGCCCGCCCGGCCCACTCCACCATTTGCCGCAGCGCAAGGGCAGCCGCCCCGCTCCGCACCGCAGATGAGGGACTTTCGCAACGCCCTTGTGGGCGCGCGAAAGCGGTACTTCGCGACCGGTCCGGCCCTTTGCCGTCCGCTCGCTCCAGCCAGAGGACGAGGCTGTCTTGAACAACAACAGCAACAACAACCGTAACAATAACAATCGGCGTCGGGGACGGGGCAACAACAACCGGCCGCAGGGCGGGGGTCAGCAGCTCAACCGGATCGACAGCCGCGCGCGCGGCAACGCGCCGCAGATGCTCGAGAAGTATCGCAAGCTGGCTCAGGACGCGCACCTCAATGGCGATCGCGTCCAGGCCGAATACTATCTCCAGTTCGCCGACCACTATTTCCGGGTCAGCGCCGACACCCGCGTCCGCCAGGACGAGCAGCGCGGCGGACGCCCCAACGAGCGTCCGGGCGAGGGCGGCGGCTTCGACGAGAGCGACGAGAACGAGTTCGGCGCCGAGAACGACATCCCCGGCTTCGACCAGCCGATGAACTATCGCCGCGAGGAATCGCGCGAGGCCCGCGAGCCTCGCGAAGAACGCCAGCCGCGGGATCAGCGCCCGCCCGACGGCGCCCGCGAGGCGCGCGGCTACGAGCAGCGCGGACCCCAGCGCCCGCGCGGCGAGGAAAGCCAGGCGAACGGCGAAAGCAATCCGCTAGGCAGTGCCGCGGAAGGCGAAGCGCCAGCCCCCAACCCGTTCGTCCGCAACACCCGCGGCCTGCGCCCCCGCCGCGATCGCGAAGAGCGCCCGGTGACCGGCGGCCCGGTGACCGGTGGCGACGCC